>JANMMD010000139.1:0-6692 GCA_031372905.1 Betaproteobacteria bacterium | reverse complement strand
CTGTCGCTCCAGCCCGAGACGCCTGGGCCTTGAGCACCGGTGTTGGTGGCAGCCAGCACCGGATAGATGCAGGGCGAGCCGGCAGTCACGTTGATGCAGTTGCCGGCGGGCGCGGCGATGCCGATCTGCGTGCCGAGGTCGGAAAAGCCCACCTTGAGGCCGGCGTGGCGCAGGCCTGCCACGGCAATCACGCCCTGGCAGTTGGCCGGTGAGCCCACGGGTCCGCCCGCGCTGTTGCCGGCAGCGGCCACGATGACCGCACCCCGTGCCAGCACCTCGTTCACTGCGGCCTGGTAGCCCGCGCTGCAGGTGCTGCTGCTGCCGCCCAGGCTCAAGTTCAGCACCTTGGCCGGGTTGGGGTTGTCGGGCACGCCGGCCACCGAGATGCCCGCGGCCCAGCGCATCGCGGCCTGGATGTCGCTGCTGCTGCCGAAGCATTTGCCGAGCACCCGCACCGGCAGCACCACCACGCCGGGCGCGGCACCGGCCATGCCGAGGCTGTCGTCGGCCCTGGCGCCCACCAGGCTGGAGGTGCTGGTGCCGTGCCACGAGCTCGAACTCGCCACGGCCGACCCATTGCCGGCCGGGTCGCACTTGTAGAACTTGCCCGTGGTGTTGCTGTTCTCTGCGGCGGTGGTCCAGTCGCCGGGGTCGCTGGGGTCGCTGTCCCTGCCGTTGCCGTCGTTGCCGACATCGGCGTCGTCGACGAAGTCGTAACCCGCCAACAGCCGGCCCGCGAGATCGGGGTGCTCGGGCCGCACACCGGTGTCGAGCACCGCCACCACCACGTTGCCGCTGCCGCGGGTGCGTGCCCACGCGGCCTCGATGTCGATGGACGACACCGGGCCCTGAGCCAGCGTGGCGGCCGGGGCGCGCAGGTACCACTGGCCGCTGGCCGGGCCGCGCTGCGTGCCCGTGCCATTGCTGCGCTGTTCGGTGGCGCTGGCCGCGTAGAGCGGGTCGTTCGGCGCCGCGGTGCGGCGCATGCGCTCGTTGGGCTCGGCAAACTCCACGTCGGGGTCGGCGGCCAGCCGGGCGGCCAGCTCGGTGGCGCTCATGCCTTCTGCGCGCAGCACCTGCGTGTCGGGGCCCACGGCGGCACCGGCCTGCAGCGTGCGGCCCAGGCGCGCGCCCATCGCGGCGGCGCGGTCGGCCAGCACGCTGCGCACAGCAGGCGCCTCGCTGCGCGCGGACAGCGCGTACTGCCGCGTCAGCGCCGCGCCGGGCTTGAACTTGACGATGACCTCACCGGGCACGGGCGCCAAAGGTACACGGGCGGCCGTCGGCGGCAGCGGGCGGTCGGCACCGGCCGGCGTCCCGAAGGCCGCGCCGGCGCCCAGCACCAGGCAGGCGCTGGTACGGCGCAGTCGAGACCGAAACGAGGGCGGGGGCGATGTCTGCATGAACCCAGTTTAGGGCGGCCCCTCGGGTCGGGGGGTGTGTGATGGCTTGTGTCTCCCGGCCGGCCGGCCAGAATTCACCGCATTGCCGGCATCCATCGGCATTTGTCTTGACTCGGAGAACTCCGTTGAAGCACCACCTGCTCACCGCCGCCTGCCTGGCAACCCTGGCGCCCGCCGCAGCCTTGGCCCAGTTTGCCGGCCACGTGCACACGCCGCTGTGCAACCACCAGTGGACCGACCATCAGGGCACCCTGTCCTTCGCCCTGCCCCTGGCGGCCGCGACGCAACCCCGCACCACGGGCATGACCTTCGTGCTGAACGACCTGGGCGGCGTGGGCGTGGGCACCGCGGCCCGCGCCGGCTTCGAGGCCGCCGCGGCGCTGTGGGCCAACGTGCTGTCCGACCCCATCACCGTCCGGCTGGACGTGCAGTTCTCGGCGCTGGGCCCCGGCATCCTGGGCTCCACCGGCTCCACCACCAACACCTTGGCCTACAACCTCCTGCGCAGCCAGCTGCAGGCCGACGCCACGTCGTCGGCCGACGCATCGGCCGTGGCCTCGCTGCAGGCCGGCCCGCTGATCTTCGTCTCCAACGAGCCACCAGCTTCCGGCCCCATCGACGCGCGCCTGCGCTTCCTGGACAACAACAACACCTTCGACAACAACAACATCCAGGTCAACACCGCGCAGGTCAAGGCCCTGGGCCTGACGCCCACCTACGCGGCGAGCAACACCACGCAGCGTGACGGCTCGGTGTCCTTCAGCACCGCCTTCAACTGGGATTTCGACCGCAGCGACGGCCTCACGCCCGGCTTCTTCGATTTCGTCGGTGTCGCCGCCCACGAGATCGGCCACGCTCTAGGCTTCCGCTCGGGCGTCGACCTGGCCGATGTCAACGCGCTGCCCGGTGCTCAAGGTCCGAACGGCGTGCGCGGCCTCAACAACATCGCCTGGGGCACGGTCAACGACCTGTTCCGCTACGGCAGCTTCGAAGGCGGGCAGGTGCTCGACTGGTCCATCGGCGGCACGCCCTGCCTGTCGATCAACGGCGGTGGCTCCTGCGTCGGTCTGCTGTCCACCGGCCGCACCAACGGTGACGGTCGCCAGGCCAGCCACTGGAAGGACGATGCCCTGATTGGCGGCCTGCCGCTGGGCATCATGGACCCGACGGTGGCATCGGCCAGCAGCAACGTGCCCACGCTGGTGATCACGGAGCGCGACCTCATCGCCTTTGACGTGATGGGCTACAACGTCACGGCGGTGCCAGAGCCGTCCACATGGCTGATGATGTTCGCGGGCGTCGGTGCCCTGGGCGCGGTGGTGCGCCGCCGCCGGCCGCTGCAGGCCGCTGCCGCCTGAGCCGGCCACGCGCCATGAAAAGGGCCCGCAGCTGCGGGCCTTTTTGCTGGGCAGTACGGGCTGCTGTCAGCGCGCCATCACCTGCACCATCTCCAGCACCTTGTTCGAGTAGCCCCACTCGTTGTCGTACCACGCCACGACCTTGATGAAGGTCTTGTCCAGCGCAATGCCGGCGTCGGCGTCGAAGACGCTGGTCATGGGCTCGCCGCGAAAGTCGGTGGAAACCACCTTGTCCTCGGTGTAGCCCAGCACGCCCTTCATCGGGCCGGCGGCAGCGGCCTTCATCGCGTTGCAGATGTCTTCCCAGCTGGCTTCCTTCACCAGCTCGGCGGTGAGGTCGATGACGCTGACATCGCTGGTGGGCACGCGGAAGCTCATGCCGGTGAGCTTCTTGTTCAGCTCGGGGATGACCACGCCCACCGCCTTGGCCGCGCCGGTGGAACTCGGGATGATGTTTTCCAGGATGCCGCGGCCACCGCGCCAGTCCTTGTTGCTCGGGCCGTCGACGGTTTTCTGCGTCGCGGTGGTGGCGTGCACGGTGGTCATCAGGCCGCGCTTGATGCCGAAGCTGTCGTTCAGCACCTTGGCCACAGGAGCCAGGCAGTTGGTGGTGCAGCTGGCGTTGCTGATGATGGTCTGGCCGGCGTAGCTCTTGTCGTTGACGCCGTAGACGAACATCGGCGTGTCGTCCTTCGAAGGCGCGCTCTGGATGACCTTTTTCGCGCCGGCGTTGATGTGCGCCTGGCAGGTGTCTTTCGTCAGGAAAAGGCCGGTGGCCTCCACCACGATGTCGGCGCCGATGTCGCCCCAGGCCAGCGTGGCCGGGTCTTTGGCGGCGGTGAGGCGGATCTTCTTCCCGTTGACGATCAGCGTGTGGCCGTCGACCGCGATGTCGCCCTTGAAGCGGCCGTGCACGCTGTCGTAGCGCAGCATGTAGGCCAGGTAGTCGGGCTCGAGCAGGTCGTTGATGCCGACGACTTCGATGGCGGGGAAGTTCTGCACCGCGGCGCGGAACACCATGCGCCCGATGCGGCCGAAGCCGTTGATGCCGATCTTGATGGTCATGAGGGTCTCCTGGGAACGTTACTTGGACAGAACCTTGCGCACCGTGTCGGCGAGGTTCTGCGCCGTCAGGTGGAAGTGCTTGAACAGCGCTGGCGCGGGCGCGCTTTCGCCGTAGGTGTCGATGCCCACCACGGCGGCGCAGCCGTATTTCCACCAGCCGTCGGTGACGCCCGCTTCCACCGCGATGCGCGGCACGCCTGCAGGGAGCACGGCGGTCTTGTACTTCACGTTCTGGCGGTCGAAGACGCTGGTGCTGGGCATGCTCACCACGCGCACCGCGATCTTGCGTTCGGCCAGCAGCTGTTGCGCGTGCAGCGCCAGGCTCACTTCGCTGCCGGTGGCGATGATCACGGCCTGCGCCTTTTTCTTCAGCCCCACTTCGCTCGGCTCGGCCAGCACGTAGGCGCCCTTGCCGATGTCGTCCAGCGCCGCTTTCGGCAGGTAGGGCAGGTTCTGCCGGCTCAGCAGCAGCGCGCTCGGACGCGTGCTGTTGCCCAGGGCGATGGCCCAGGCCACCACGGTCTCGGCCGTGTCGGCGGGGCGCCAGACGTCCAGGTTGGGAATCAGGCGCAGGCTGGCCGCGTGTTCCACGCTCTGGTGCGTGGGGCCGTCTTCGCCCAGGCCGATGCTGTCGTGCGTGAAGACGTGGATGACGCGCTTCTTCATCAGCGCGGCCATGCGGATGGCGTTGCGGCTGTAGTCGCTGAAGGTGAGGAAGGTGCCGCCGTAAGGAATGTGGCCGCCGTGCAGCGCCACGCCGTTCATGATGGCGGCCATGCCGAACTCGCGCACGCCGTAGTTGATATGGCGGCCGCCGTTGGGCGCGCCGTCTTCGGCGCCGAAACGCAGCGCCGCCGTGTGGCTGGTGTTGGTGAGGTTGCTGCCGGTGAGGTCGGCGCTGCCGCCCAGCATCTCGGGCAGCGCGGCGGTGAAGGCCTCCAGCGCGATCTGGCTGGCCTTGCGGCTGGCCACGGTCTCGGCCTTGGTGTGCGCGGCGATCACCGCGTCCACCGCGGTCTGCGCAAAGCTGGCGGGCAGGCGGCCTTCGGTGCGGCGCTCGAACTCCGCCGCCAGTGCGGGGTGGGCGGCGCGGTAGGCGGCAAAGGTCTCGGCCCAGCGCGCCTGCGCGGCGGCGCCGGCGGCTCGCGCGTCCCAGGCGCTGTAGGCGGCTTCGGGGATGACGAAGGGCTCGTGCGTCCAGCCGAGCGCGGCCCGCGTGAGCTTGATCTCCTCGGCGCCCAGGGCCTCGCCGTGCGCCTTCGCGGTGCCGGCGCGGTTGGGGCTGCCCTTGCCGATGGTGGTCTTGCAGATCACCAGCGTGGGCTGGGTGGTCGACGCGCTGGCGGCGTGGATGGCCGCGCCCACGGCGTCCACGTCGTGGCCGTCGACCGGGCCGATGACGTTCCAGCCGTAGCCTTCAAAACGCTTCGTGACGTCGTCGACGTACCAGGGTGCGACCTGGCCATCGATGCTGATGCCGTTGTCGTCGTACAGCGCCACCAGCTTGTTCAGCTGCCAGGCGCCGGCCAGCGCGCAGGCCTCGTGGCTGATGCCTTCCATCAGGCAGCCGTCGCCCATGAAGACCCAGGTGCGGTGGTTGACGATGGTGTGGCCGGGGCGGTTGAACTCGGCCGCCAGCAGCTTTTCAGACAGCGCCATGCCCACCGCATTGGCCAGGCCCTGGCCCAGCGGGCCGGTGGTGGTTTCCACGCCGGGGGTGATGTCCACCTCGGGGTGGCCCGGGGTCTTGCTGTGGAGTTGCCGGAAGTTGCGCAGCTCGCTCATCGGCAGGTCGTAGCCGGTGAGGTGCAGCAGCGCGTAGATCAGCATGCTGCCGTGGCCGTTGCTGAGCACGAAGCGGTCGCGGTCGACCCAGTGCGGGTCGGCTGGGTTGTGGCGCAGCGCGCCGCCCCACAAGGCCACGGCCACTTCGGCCATGCCCATGGGCGCGCCCGGGTGGCCGGAGTTGGCTTGCTGCACGGCGTCCATGGCCAGGGCGCGGATGGCATTGGCCATCAGGGAGGTTTCTGTGGGGTGCTCGTGCATGGGGCTGCAGGTCGGTAGGCGAAGCCCCAGATTCTATAAGCCGCGCTCCTTATCATCCCGCCGCATGCAAGGCCTGCACCTCACCGCCGACCTGCGCGGCTGCGCACCCGCGCTGCCCGCCATGGGCGAGCCCCAGGCCTTGCGCACGCTGTGCCTCAAGGCGGTGGCGGGTGCCGGGCTGCAGGCGGTGGGCGAACTTTTCCACCGTTTTCCTGCGCCTGGGGGCGTCACCGGGGTCGTGCTGCTGGCCGAATCGCACCTCGCGGTGCACACCTGGCCCGAGCTGGGCGGCGTGACGCTGGACGTCTACGTCTGCAACCTGCACGGCGACAACAGCGCGCGCGCCGAGGCGCTGCTGGCGGCGCTGGAAGCCGCCTTCGCGCCGGCCGTCAGCGAACGCCAGCGCCTGCAGCGCGGCGGCCCCGCCTCGCGCTGATCAGCCCGGCCATCAGCTTGCAAGCGCCCGCCGTGCGCGGTGCAGGCGCACGAAGAGGTTCTGTTCGCTGATGGCCAGCTGGCGGCACACGTCTTCGGTGCTTTCGTCGCGCAGCAGGCGCAGCTCCACCGCGCTGCGCAGGGTCTCGGGCAGGGCCTGGATGCGCGCCAGCGTCAGCGCCAGACGCTCACGCTGCTCGGCCACTTCGTCGGGCTGCGGCTGCGGGCAGGCGAACTGCGGGCCGTCCGTCTGGCTGTCTTCGCCGTCGTCGCCAAAAGCGTCCAGGCTGTCGTGGCCCGAGCGCTGCCGCACCAGGTCGACGATCTTGTGCTTGAGGATGGCCACCAGCCAGCTGCGCAGCGCCGAGCGGCCGCCGAACACGGC
>JANMMD010000083.1:0-3640 GCA_031372905.1 Betaproteobacteria bacterium | reverse complement strand
CAACTTCTTCTACTTCCTGTTCTGGTCGCTCGTGTTCTTCACCGGGCTGACCGTCTTCAGCATCCCCTACGTGGCCATGGGCTACGAGATGAGCGACGACTTCCACGAGCGCACCAGCATCATGGCCGTGGCGCAGTGGATAGGCCAATGGGCCTGGGTCATCGCGCCGTGGTTCTGGGTCGTGATGTACGACCCCCAGTGGTTCCCGAATGCCGACACGGCCACACGCACGCTGTCGGTGTGGGTCGGCGTGGCGTGCATGCTGCTGGCCATGGTGCCGGCCGTGTTCCTGCCCAGCCGCTCGACCCAGGACGACACGCACCTCATCCCGCTGACGGTGGCCAACATCGGCATGGGCTTCAAGGAGCTGATGGCCGGCTTCAAGGAGGCCTTCGCCTGCGTGCCCTTCCGCAAGCTGTGCTTTGCCACCTTCCTGATTTTCAACGCCTTCAACACGGTGGCGGCGTTCTCGTTCTTCATCGTCGTCTACCACCTCTTCAACGGCAACACCGCGGCCGCTGGCATCTGGCCGACGCTGTTCGGCAGCATCGGCGCGCTGGTCACCACCTTCGCGGTGATCCCCACCGTGGCCTGGATGTCGAAGAAGACGGGCAAGAAGGTCGCCTTCATGCTGTCGCAGGGCATCTCGCTGGTGGGCTATGTGCTGCTGTGGTTCCTGATGGTGCCCGGCAAACCCTGGATGTTCATGCTCGCGCTGCCGTTCTTCTCGTTCGGCATCGGCGGCCTGTTCACCTTGATGATGTCGATGACGGCCGACGTCTGCGACCTCGACGAGCTGGCCACGGGCAAGCGGCGTGAAGGCATCTTCGGCGCCATCTACTGGTGGATGGTGAAGCTCGGGTTTGCCGTGGCCGGCTTGCTCAGTGGCGCCATCATGGCTTTCGTGGCTTTCACGCCGGGTGCCGCTGTGCAGCCCGCGGGCGCCGTGGACGGGTTGCGCCTCTTCTACTCGGGCGTGCCCATCCTCGGCACGCTGATGGCGCTGTGGATCATGCGCAACTACGACCTCGACGAGGCGCGCGCGAAGGCGGTTCACGACGAGCTCATGCGTCGCAAAGAGCAGGCCGCCGCCGCTTCCTCGGCGGGCTCGGGCGCCCGCACCTGGCTGCTGGACCACGGCCTGGACCTGTCGGCCGCGCCACCCTCGGCGCTGGCCGGCAGCACGGCCGACGAAGTGAGCGCGCTTTTCGCCGGGCTGCGCGCTGACCGCATGTACGGCCTGTGTTTCAGCGCCTATGCGCAGGGCCAGAAGGCGGGTGACAGGCTCACCGAGGCGCAGGTGCGCCGGCGCCTGCAGATCGTGGCACCGCACACGCGCTGGGTACGCTCCTTCGCCTGCACCGAGGGCCACGAGCTGATACCGAAGCTGGCCCGCGAGCTCGGCTTGAAGACGATGGCGGGCGCCTGGATCAGCCACGACCGCGCACGCAACGAACGCGAGCTCCAGGCGCTGATCGAGCTCGCCCAGGCCGGGCTGGTGGACATCGCGGTGGTGGGCAACGAGGTGCTGCTGCGCGACGAACTGCCCGAAGAGGAACTGCTGGCCTGCATTCAGCGCGTGAAGGCCGCCGTGCCCGAGGGCGTGCGAGTGGGCTGCGTGGACGCCTATTACCTGTTCCTGGAGCGGCCGGCGCTGGTGGCGGCCTGTGACGTGCTGCTGCCCAACTGCTACCCCTTCTGGGAAGGCGCCGACATCGGCGGGGCTGTGTTCTACCTGCGCCGCATGCACGCGCTGGTGCAGGCCGCGGGTGGCGAGAAGACCGTGATCCTGGCCGAGACCGGCTGGCCCGGCGCAGGGCAGCCGGTCGGCGAGGCCGTGCCTTCCGAAGTCAATGCGATGCGCTACTTCGTCGAGGTGCAGCAATGGGCGCGGCGCGAGGGCGTCAAGCTCTTCTACTTCTCGTCCTTCGACGAACCCTGGAAGCGCCAGCAGGAAGGCGAGGTCGGCACGCAGTGGGGCCTGTGGGGCGCCGACGAAAGGCCCAAGTACACGGCGGGCTAGCATGCCCGCATGACTGCGACGCTGCCCTGGCGCCACTTGCTACTTGCCGTGGCGGTGGTGGCGGTGTGGGGCACGAACTTCGTCGTCATCAAGATCGCGCTGGAGCAGCTGCCGCCCCTGCTGCTGGCCACACTGCGCTTCTGCCTGGCCTTGGTGCCGGCGGTCTTCTTCCTCAAGCGCCCGGCGGTGCCGTGGCGAAACCTGGCGGCCTACGGCGTCTTGATCGGGGCCGGTCAGTTCGGGCTGCTGTTCATCGCGATGAACGGGTACATCTCCCCGGGGCTGGCCTCATTGGTGATCCAGACGCAGGTCTTTTTCACCATCGGCATGGCGATGGTCTCGTCCGGCGAGCGCGTGCAGCCGGTGCAAGGCGTGGCGCTGCTGCTGGCTGCCGCCGGCCTGGGCACGATTGCCACCCACACCGATGGCAGCACCTCCCCGCTGGGCTTGGGCATCGTGCTGGTGGCGGCCCTGTGCTGGGCGGCCGGCAACATGGCCAGCCGCCGCGCCGGGCGTGTGGACATGCTGGCCTACGTGGTGTGGGCCAGTGCGTTTGCCATCCCGCCGCTGCTGCTGCTGACGCTGCTGGTCGAGGGCCCTGCGCGCATCGCCGCATCGCTGACCCAGGCCGACGCCACGGCCTGGGGCGCGGTGCTGTGGCAGGCCGTGGGCAACACGCTGTTCGGCTACGCGGCCTGGGGCTGGCTGCTCGCCCGCCATGCTGCCGCCACCATCACGCCGATGGCGCTGCTGGTGCCGGTGTTCGGCATGACGGCGTCCTTGTGGTGGCTGGGCGAGCCCCTGCCACCCTGGAAGCTGGCTGCGGCCGCGCTGGTGCTGGGTGGCCTGGCCTTGAACCTGCTGTGGCCGCGGCCAGCCCGCTAGCCGACGAAGGTGGCGATGGCGTGTGCCGGCACGCCGGCTTCGGCCCAGCGGCCGTCGATGGCCAGCGCGAAGGTCTGCGCCGCCTCGCTGCGGTTCAGCACCACCACGGCCACGCTGCCGTCGGGGTTGCGGGCCGCCGTCACTTCCAGCACCTGCTTCGACGCCGCGCACAGCACACGCTGTGCGCCGGGATGCATGAAGCGCGCGAAGTGGCCCAGCGCCGCGTACGAGCTTTGAAAGTGCAAAGCGTTGCGGCCGGCGTCGGCCAGAACCGGCGCACTGCAGAAGTTGCCTACGTGGTTGGGCCCGCCGTGTTCGTCGAGAAGCAGGTTCCAGTCGATCCAGCCCACGGTCCAGTGGTTCAGGTCCTGGATGATCGAGCGGGTGTAGCGTTCGGCCAGACCCCATTCGCCGTGATGCGGGCCGCCCTCCTGGCAGCCCTCGGTGAACAGCAGCTGTTTGTCCGGCCAGGCGTCGTGCAACTGCTGCACCTGCTCGAAGTGGTCTTCCACATACCAGTGGAAGCCGGCGCCCCAGACGTACTTCGCAGCCTCGGGGTCGGCGTAGACGGTGCCGGCGCGCTGCACCAGCTCGTCGCGGTTGTGGTCGTGCACGACGATCTTCACGTGGCCCAGGCCCGCGGCTTGCAGCGCGGGGCCGAGGTGGTCTCGCACGAAGTCGCGTTCTTCTTCGGCGCTGTAGATGCAGGAGTCCCAGCGCTGCGTGGCCTGC
>JANMMD010000042.1:0-2536 GCA_031372905.1 Betaproteobacteria bacterium | reverse complement strand
CCCGCACTGAACCTGGACAGGGCGCATCGCGCCGAGTGCATGTACGACATCCCCTTCCTCGACCTGCCACCGCTGCACGGCGCCTCGGGCACCGTGCGCCTGCCCGGCAGCAAGAGCATCAGCAACCGCGTGCTGCTCTTGGCGGGCCTGGCCGAGGGCACAACGATCGTGCACGACCTGCTGGACAGCGACGACACGCGCGTGATGCTGGATGCCCTGGCCCTGCTGGGCTGCCAGCAGCGCTGGGAAGGGCAAGGCCGCCAACGGGTGCTGCACCTCACCGGCCTGGGCGGGCGGCTGGCGGTGCACGAGGCCGACCTCTTCCTGGGCAACGCCGGCACCGCGATGCGCCCGCTGGCCGCAGCGCTGGCCGTGCTGGCAGCCACCCAAGGCGGCAACTTCATGCTGCACGGCGTGCCGCGCATGCATGAGCGGCCCATCGCCGACCTGGTGGATGCACTGCGCCCGCTGGGCTGCAACATCGAAGACCTGGGCACGCCGGGATACCCGCCGCTGCGCCTGCGCGGGCATGCCGGCGGCGCGCTGGACATGTCCGTGCCCATCCGCGTGCGCGGTGATGTCTCCAGCCAGTTCCTCACCGCCCTGTTGCTGGCGCTGCCGCTGGTCAGCGCCGAGCGCGACATCGCCATCGAGGTCGACGGTGAGCTCATCAGCAAGCCCTACATCGACATCACGCTGAAGCTGCTGGCGCGTTTTGGCATCGCCGTGCAGCAGACGGGCTGGCAGCGCTTCGTCATCCCCAAGGCATCGGCCTACCGCACGCCGGGCAGCATTCACGTCGAAGGCGATGCCTCATCGGCGTCCTACTTCATCGCCATGGGCGCCATCGCAGCCAAGGGCGGTGCACCCCTGCGCATCGACGGCGTGGGCAGCGACAGCATCCAGGGTGACCTTCGGTTCGTCGATGCCGCTGTCGCGATGGGCGCCCAGGTCAAGAGCGGTCCGGGCTGGCTGGAAGTGCACCGCGGCCGCTGGCCGCTGGCCGGCATCACGCTCGACTGCAACCACATCCCCGATGCCGCAATGACGCTGGCCGTGATGGCGCTGTACGCAGACAGCCCGACGCGCCTCTCCGGCATCGCCAGCTGGCGCGTGAAGGAAACCGACCGCATCGCCGCGATGGCCGCCGAGCTGCGCAAAGTCGGCGCGCAGGTCGTCGAAGGTGCGGATTTCATCGAGGTGCATCCGGTCGCCGCGGCCGGTTGGCGCGCCGCCGCGATACACACCTACGACGACCACCGCATGGCGATGTGCCTGTCACTGGCCGCCTTCCATCCCTTGGCGGCCGACAACACAGCCGGGTTCGGTGTGCCGCTGCGCATCCTCGACCCGCGCTGCGTGGCCAAGACCTTCCCCGACTACTTCGAGGCCTTGTTCGACGTCGCCACCGCTGACGCCGCCCAGGTGCCGGTGATCTGCATCGACGGTCCCACGGCCTCGGGCAAGGGCACGCTGGCTGCCGCCGTGGCCGACGCGCTGGGCTACCACCTGCTCGACTCCGGCGCGCTGTACCGCGCCACCGGCCTGGCCGCACAGTGGGACGGCGTGGCGCCTGACGACGAGGCCGGTTTGGCACGGCTGGCCGGCTTGCTGGACCTGCGCTTCGGCCACGGGCCTCTGCACGACGTGCACAGCAGCCGCGCTTGGCTGCGCGGCCGCGAGGTCAGCGATGAGCTGCGCACCGAAGCAGCCGGCCTGCTGGCGTCGCGCATTTCGGCCTTGCCGGCGGTGCGGACCGCGCTGCAAGACCTGCAATTGGCCTTCCGCCGGCCTCCCGGCCTGGTGGCCGACGGCCGCGACATGGGCACGGTGATCTTCCCTGGCGCACCCCTCAAAGTTTTCCTCACCGCGGGTGCTGCGACGCGGGCCGAAAGACGGCATAAGCAGTTGATTTCCAAGGGAATTCCGTCTAACATCGCCGACCTTCGCGCAGACTTGGAAGCCCGCGACGCCCGGGACAAAAACCGGGCCGTGGCACCTCTGAAGCCTGCCGAAGATGCGCTCTTGCTCGACAACTCAAGCCTCAGCATCGAAGCCTCGGTGCAGCAGGTGTTGAGCTGGTGGCAGCAGCGCAGGCCCTTCTGAGCTGCCACGTCGGCAACGGCAAGTCGCCTCAGCAAAGGCCAAGGTTTCAGCGCGCCCCCCTCCGCAGCCGTCAGGCTCAGGGCGCGCTGAAGTGTTCAACCCCAACCCGCGGCACCCGCCGCAAGCACGCCCGCACTGCTTTCAACTACCCCGGGCAAGCCAGGAAACACATGACCGTTATCACCACCGTCACCGCCTCCGGCGGCGCCGACATGTTTGCCGCTCTGTTTGAAGAGTCACTGAAGTCCAACGACATGCGCGTCGGGGAAGTCATCTCCGCCGAAGTCGTGCGCATTGAGTTCAACCACGTCGTGGTGAACGCCGGCCTGAAGAGCGAAAGCTACGTGGCCATCGAAGAATTCAAGAACGACCAGGGTGAACTGGAAGTTCAGGTCGGCGACTTCGTGTCGGTGGCCATCGACGCCGTCGA
>JANMMD010000028.1:0-22112 GCA_031372905.1 Betaproteobacteria bacterium | reverse complement strand
CACGCGCTTGGTGAAGCCGGCCTCGATCTCGCGGCGGTATTGCAGCTGCTGCGAATCGAGGCCCTGGGCCGTCTCTTCATCGCCGGGGCCCGAGAGCAGGGCGCCGCTGCTGTCGACCACGCTCACCGCCTTGGCGCTGAGTTCCGGCACGCTGGTGGAGACCAGGCTCACGATGCCCGCCACCTGGTTGCGGTCGAGCGTGCGGCCGGCGTTGAGCGTGAGCACGACGCTGGCGCTGGGTTTCTGCTGTTCGCGGAAGAAGCCGGTTTGCTGCGGCAGCGCCAGGTGCACGCGGGCGCTCTTCACCGAGTCCAGGCTCTGGATGCTGGTGACGAGTTCGCCTTCGGTCACGCGCTTGAATTTCATCCGCTCCTGGCCCTGGGTCTGGCCGAAGCTGTCCTTGTCCAGCAGTTCGTAGCCGGCTGCATTGCCGCCGTTGCCCGCGTTGCCACCCACGCTCAGGCCCGCGGCGGCCAGCTTCATGCGCAGCGCATGCACCTGGCCGCTGGGCACCAGCACCACGCTGCCGCCCTCGGCCACCTTGTAGGGCACGTTCATCTGCGTCAGGCGGCTGATGATCTGGCCGCCGTCCTTGTCGCTGATGTTGGGGTAGAGCGGGCGGTAGTCGCTGTCCTTGGCGCCCACCGTCATGAAGGCCAGCACGGCCAGCAGGCCGGCCACGCCGAACATGGCGCCGAGCTGCGTGCGCACGGGCAAGGCTTGCCAACGGCCGCCCAGGCCAGGCGCTGCGGGTATCAGCGTGGTGGTGGTGTTGGCAGTGTTGACGACGGCTGTATCCATGGGTGGTTTGCGAACTTCCGAGTGCCTGGCGATTGTTCGCCGCCGAGCGCTCTGGCTTAAGCGCGAGAAGGCCCGTGAACACGCACCTGATCGGGCCTTGGCAGCAGGGCCCAAACCCTAAAGTTCACTCCCACCATGTCAGACCTGCGCATCCAGAGCTTCGACTTCGCCGCCGCCGTGGCCAAGGCCGGTCTGCGCCCGGACGGCACGCCAAGAACCGACGCCACCGGTGCTGCGCCCGGTGGTTTTCGCGCGGCGATGAACACGGCGCTGAAAGAGGTCAGTCAGGCGCAGTTCGAGGCACAGAACCTGCAGCGCGAACTGACGCTGGGCAACCCGACGGTGAGCCTGGAAGACACCGTGATGGCGATGCAGAAAGCGCAGATTGGCTTTCAGGCCACGCTGCAGGTGCGCAACCGGCTGGCGCAGGCCTACAGCGACATCATGAACATGCAGGTCTAGTGTCGACCTTCATGAGCGTCGCTGCCGGGTGCTGCGCGACATCATGAACGGGCAGGTCTGAGACCTGCCGGCTCAGCCCAGGCTGAGCAGGTGGCGCCGCCGCTGCGTGTGGTCGATCCAGCGCTGCAGCACGCGTTCGGCGGCCGCGCTCAGCTTCTGCCATTCGCAGCCGATGCGCACGCCCTGTTCGCCGGGTGCTGTGCCCACGGCGCTGACATGCTGCAGGCGGGCGGCAGCGTCGAAATGGGTGTCGCTGTCGAGTTGCACGCGCACGCTGCTGATCAGCGTGCCGGCCTGCAGCGGCGGCACATCGGAAGGCAGCCACAAGGCGCAGCCGCCGATGCTGACGTCCAGCACGCGCAGCGTCAGCGGCATTTCGGGCAGTGAAGGGTGGCGGAAGTGCGCCACCGGCCCGTGGCTCGGACGCGGCCGCACGCGGTAGGCATTGCGACGCTGGAAGCGGTAGATGTCGCGCGGCAGGCCGCATTGCAGTGCGCAGCTCTTGGGGCCGCGCACGAGCATCAGCCCCTGCAGGTCGAACTGCAGCTTCACGCTTTCGAGGTAGGCCACGGCCACGGCCTCGTCGGCGTCGATCAGCGCACTCAGCTGCGGTGCGGTGGCATCGACGCTGAAGTTCAGCCGTTGCTGCTGTTCGTCCACGGCCCACAGCACCACGCTCAGCGCGGTGCCGTCGGGTGCGCTCAGCACCACCGGCACCTGGCCGTCGCGCACCGAGCGCAGCAGCGACAGGCGTTCGGCCGGCGCGCCCACGCGGAACGGCCCCCACGGGTCGTGGTCGCCCGAGGCGTCGAGCTCGGCAGGTCGTGTGTCCTGGAACATCGGGTGTGCCCCGCTCAGTGCAGGCTCTCGTTGCGGCGGCCGGCCAGCGTGTCGTCCAGGTCCTGCAGCCAGGGCTCGGCGAGGTGGCGAATCTCGGCATCGTTGACGAGGATGCGTTGCATGATGCGCGATTTGGTCTTGGCCAGTTCCACGGCCTGGGTATGTGCGGAAGCGGCCGGGCCCGAGGGCTCTTGGGCAGCGTTCTTCAGGCGGCTGATGAGCAGCACGCAGGCGCCCTCGAGCTTCACCACCTCGTCCCAATTGCCCGCGCGCGCAGCGGCCAGCATGTCGACACTCGCGCTTTCGATGGCTTCGTAGTAGCTGAGCAGTTGCGGGTCCATGGTTTTCCTCATCGGTGTCTCGGCGCTGTCGCTGCGGTACTTCAAGGGGTGTTGCCGTTCTTCTGTCCGATGGCGACCCAGGCCTCGTGCAGGGGCTGCATCACACGCTTGCATTCGTGCAGCATGGCGCTGTCGTTGCGCGCGTTGGCCAGCATCAGGCGGCCGGCGACGTAGCCGTAGAGATCACTCAGGTCCTGCGCCAGGGCGCCGCCGGCATTCAGGTTCAGGTGCGAGCGCAGGCCTTCGTCGACGATGCGCATGGCCCGCGTGATGGCGCGGCACTTGCGCTCGACATCTCCGGCCGTCAAGGCACCCTGGGCGTCGGCCAGGGCGGCGTCGAAACCTTCGAAGAGCAAGGTCACCAGGCGATGCGCGTCGGCGCTGGCAACCTGGATCTCCATGCCTGTGGCCTGGTAGGTGGCAGCGCCGGGTGCGGCGGCGCGGCGGGGGGAGAACATCGAAGCTGCGTACATGGGGGCGGGCTCAAGCTCAGGATGCCAGTTTTATCGGTGCAGCCGGCGCTGACTTGAGCCTGTGAAACACCTGCAAAAGGTGGGCGGAAAGCGGGCCTGCAACGCTGTCAGGATGGCGGCCGCAGAAGGCGGCCGGAAGGTGGCCCAGAAGCGGCGACGCCGGGGCCGCGTCTCGCGGGCCCGGCGTCGCCGTGAGGTGCCGTGGGCGCTTCAGCGGTTGTTGCCGCCGTTCAACAGGCTCATCTGCTGGCTCACATAGCTGGCCAGGCCGCTCAACTGCCCCATGCGGGTGTCCAGCGCGGTGTACTGGCGCATGAGGCGCTGTTCGGTGCGCGAGACGCGGTCTTCCAGCCGTTCCTGCGCGGCCTCGTTGTTCTTCACGCGCGCCTGCAGGCTTTGCGTGCGGCTGCCCAGCGTGCCGTCGCTGTCCAGCGAGAGCTTCAACCAGCCCTCGAAGCGCTTGGCAAAACCCTGGTTGGCCGGCGTCGTGGAGTCGACGTTGGCGAACAGCTTCTGCATCTCCGGGCCCTGGGTCAGCGCGGCGCCGAGCTTGGTGTCGTTGACCTTGATCAGGCCTTCGGTGTCCAGGTCCAGGCCGACATCGGCCAGGCGCGAGAAGACGGCGCTGTTGCCGCCACCGCCGGTGAACATGCTGCGCAGCTGGCTCAACATCGCCGAGCCGGAGCGGTCGCCCTGCAGCGGGCCGGCCTGCTTGGTGGCGGGGTCGTACCGTGTCTGCTCGCGCAGCAGCTTGATGCTCTCGTTGTACGCCTTGACGAACTCGTCCACCGACTTCTTCAGCGCGTCGGTGTCGGGTTCCACCTGTACTTCGGTGGTGCCCAGCTTGCGCAACTGGAAGCTCAGGCCCTCGACGGTCTTGTCCAGGGTGTTGGTGGCTGATTCGACGGCCACACCGTTGATCGAGGCCAGCGCGTTCTGGGCCTGTTGTGGCCGGCTCATCGTGCTGACGCCGCTGCTGGGGTCGAAGGCCAGCGCCGACAAGCCGCTGGCGTTGGTGTCGCTGCCATCGTCGTCCAGCACCTGGACGCGGAAGCCGTTTTCCAGGCCGGTCTGCGAAGAGCGCAGCACGAGACGGGCGCCGGAGACGTCGTTGATGACGCTGGCCACCACGCCGGCGCCGGCGTTGTTGATCTTGTCGCGGATGGCATTGAGCGAGTTCTCGCCGGGCTCGATGACGACTTCAACCATGCTGCTGCCGGCCTTGGGCACGGGCGGCTGGCTGTCGAAATCGCCGAGCTCGATCCGCAGGATGCCGGAACCCACACCGGTGCTGGCGCTGGCGTAGTTGCTGGTGGCCAGCGTCTGCGCCACGGCCAGGCGTGTCACGGTGATGTTGTAGCTGCCGGCCTGGGCGGCGCCGGTGGCGGTGGCACCCAGGGTGGTGCTGTCGGCGCTGGTGGCCTTGGCCGCGCGCCAAGTGTCGGCTTGCGTCAACTTCACCGAGGCGTCGCGCAGCGTCGACAGCGCGCTCTGCACGCGGCCGAAGGCAGAAATCTGGGTCTGCAGCTTTCCCGCTTCGCTTTGAAGCTGGCGGATCGGTGCGCGCTCGATGTTGAGCAGCTGGCTGACGATGTTTTGCACGTCGAGCCCGCTGCCGATGCCGGCGGATGAGATGGCCATGAAGGATCTCCCTTAGGTGAAGTCAGTGCACAGACCCCGTCTTGCTGGTCGCAATCCCGGGTCTTCAACGTGCATTTCGACACCCCGCGCGGAAACTTTAGGGCCGCTTGTGCAGGAGGTCTGCCGGTGCTGCACCGGAGGCGGCGCCGTGGCGCCTAGACGCTCAGCGCTGCAGCAGCTGCAGCACCTGCTGCGGCAGCTGGTTGGCCTGCGCCACCATCGCCGTGCCGGCCTGCTGGAGGATCTGCGCGCGCGACATGTTGGCCGTTTCCACGGCGAAGTCGGCGTCCATGATGCGGCCGCGGGCGGCCGATTGGTTCTCGGAGGCGACCTGCAGGGTGCCGATCACGGCCTCGAAGCGGTTCTGCGTGGCGCCGTACTGCGCGCGTTCGGCATTCACCACCGTCAACGCGGCATCGATGGCATCCATGGCCAGGATCGAGTTGCCGGCGTTCAGCAGATCGCTGGTTGGCAGCGCCGTGATGGCAGCGTCCGTGGTCAGCGGCGACGTGGTGATGGTGATCTGGTCGCTTGAATTGGCGCCGACCTGGAAGACCTGGGCGCCGGCGTCGGCACCGAGGATGGCCAGGCCGTTGAAGCGGGTGTTGCCCAGCGTGCGGTCGATTTCGTCGGCAAGCTGGACAAATTCGGCGTTGAGGTTGGCGCGATCGGCGCTGCCGTTGGTCGCGTTGGCGGCCTGCACCGCCAGCTCACGCATGCGTTGCAGCATGTCGCCGACCTTGCCGATGGCGCCTTCGGCCGTCTGCGCGAGCGAGATGCCGTCGTTGGCGTTGCGCATGGCGACATTCATGCCGCGCACCTGGGTCTGCATGCGGTCGGCGATGGCCAGGCCCGCGGCGTCGTCCTTGGCGCTGTTGACGCGAAGACCGGAGGACAGGCGTTGCATCGACGTCGCCAGCGAGCCGCCTGACATCGACAGGTTGCGCTGAGCATTCAGCGACACCAGGTTCGTGTTGATCGTTTGTGCCACGTCGGTTTCTCCGTGCGAGGGCTGAACTGTCTCCGGTGCAAAGGAACCGGCTCCCGCAGGGCCAAGACTTCAGAACCTGCTGAACATATTTTCGGCAGACCTGCGGCGAGTGATCGCTCGAATAGGGCAGGTTTCAGCCGCCAATCCGCCACTGTGGCGGCAGCAACGAAAACAGGGCCCGAAGGCCCTGTGTGGAGGTGAAACAGCACGCGAAGGGCAGGGCGCGTGGCCCTGCTTTCGCCTGAGACAGCGGTGCGCTCAGCGGATCAGGCTCAGCACCATCTGCGGCAGCTGGTTGGCCTGGGCCACCATCGCCGTGCCGGCCTGCTGCAGGATCTGGCTGCGCGACAGGTTGGCGGTTTCCGTCGCGAAGTCGGCGTCCATGATGCGACCACGGGCGGCAGACTCGTTCTCGGTGGCCACCTGCAGCGTCGAGATGATGGCTTCGAAGCGGTTCTGCACGGCACCGTAGGTGGCGCGTTCGGCGTTGATGGTCTTCAGCGCTTCGTCGATGTCGTCCATGGCCGTACCGGCCAGGGTGGCGTCGGTGATGGCGCCGCCGGTGACCGCGGTGATCGTGCCGTCGGTCGACAGGTTGGTGGTTGTCACGGTGACCTGGTCGGTGGAGTTCGCGCCGATCTGGAAAACCTGCGGGCCGGAATCGCCCGCCAGGATTTCAAGGCCGTTGAATCGCGTGTTGCTCAGCGTGCGGCCGACTTCGGCACCCAGCTGCTGGAACTCGGCGTCGAGGTTGGCGCGGTCGTCGCTGCTGTTGGTGGCGTTGGCCGACTGCACGGCCAGTTCACGCATGCGCTGCAGCATGTCGCCGACCTTGCCGATGGCGCCTTCAGCCGTTTGCGCCAGCGAGATGGCGTCGTTCGAGTTGCGGATCGCCACCGTGTTGCCACGCACTTGCGAGCTCATGCGGTCGGCAATGGCCAGGCCGGCGGCGTCGTCCTTGGCGCTGTTGACACGCAGGCCAGAAGACAGGCGCTGCATCGACGTCGACAGGGAAGACTGGCTCATGCCCAGGTTGCGTTGAGCGTTCAGGGAGACGGAATTGGTATTGATCGAGAGGGCCATGAAAGACTCCAAAGTTGATGACCACAGGCACTTGCCTGGCAGGCTTCCGCAGTCGGGACATCGCTCTAGCGCGGTGCCTGCCTGCAACTCCACCGGTTCTGCCTCCACAGGGGGCTTCGCCGCCGGAACTCGCCCGGGCCTTGCCGATCTCGCGGTACCGCGTCTCCTTTGCGGGGAGGCACTGCACCGCGATCCGTCTTGGTCCGGACCCCGCGACCCGAAATGAGTGCGCGTTGGGAGTCTTTTCGTCGCCAGCCGGCAAACCTTTAATCTGATTTCCTGGCGGCGGGCTCGACGGAAGTGACCCCCTGACGGGGCCCATATCGGCGCTTGGCCCGACGACTGAAGGCGGATTTGTGCGTGTTCGGTGCCCTGCGTTGCCCACGAAGCGGCCGGGCGGGGGCCTGCGCCACAATCGACGCCGTGGCGTACTTGCAGTCCCTGAACACCATCGCCAGCCTGGCACAGACCGAGCCCTACGAGGCCGTGGTGCAGCAGTACCTCACGCTGATTGGGCAGCACCCCGAGCGTGTCGAGGCCTACCAGAGCCTGGCGCTGTACGCCTGCATGGCCGGGCAGTCGGCCGCGGCGCACCACGTCATCGACGAAGGGCTGAAGCTCGACGAGGCCAACGCCAGGAGCCTCTATATCAAGGCGCGCATCTGCGACGAAGACCTGGACCTGGCACCCGCCATCGCCCTCTACCAGCGCTCATTGGTGCTGGCCCCTGCCGATGCCAAGTGCCGCTTCCATCTGTCGCTGGCGCTGCTGACTGCGGGCGACTTCACGGCTGGCGCCGGCCTCTATGGCAGTCGGCTGAGCGCCGAGAGCCTGGCCGCCGTCGGGTCGACACCGCGATGGCGCTTGCAGAACCAGGGCCTGAAGGTGCTGCTGTGGGCTGAACAAGGTCTGGGCGATGAGCTCATGTTCGCCCGTTTCCTGCCCTGCCTGCGCGAGCTGCCCTGCCGCTTCACCGTGCAGTGCGACCGGCGCTTGATCTCGACATTCAGCCGCAATCACCCGGGCCTGGCTTTCATTCCCCGCGGCGACCTGGCCGGCTTGCTGCCGCACTTCGACGCGCAGTTGCCGCTGGGCGACCTGCTTGTCATCTTCCATGAGCGCATCGCGTCGCCGCTCGTGCGTGACAGCACGCTGAAACCGGTAGCCCGGCCCGACATCGCTGCGGCCTTCGCCGGCCACGGGCCTGCGAAGACGTTCATCGGGCTGAGCTGGCTGAGCATGAACGCCGACTCGGGCCTGCGACGCTCGGTGCCGCTGGAGCAGTTGCTCGGGGCCTTTTCACCCGAGCAGCACGTGCTGGTGAACCTGCAGTACCTGGCGCCCGCCGAGCAGCTGCAGGAGATCCGCCGCAGCGGCTTTGAACTGATCGACGCGGTGGACGCCTACAACGACGTCGAGGGCCTGGGGGCTGCGATCTCGCACTGCAACACGGTGGTGACGATCGACAACAGCACGCTTCATTTCGCCGGTGCGCTGGGGTGCAAGACCCTCGCCCTCATCCCCAGGCTGGCGAATTGGCGCTGGCTGCTCGACACCGAGCACTGCTACTGGTACCCGTCTGTCGAACTCGTGAGACAGCAGACCGCGGGCGACTGGTCCGAGGTGTTGGCGGGCTTGCGCCGCAGGCTGGCGGGTGAGCCATACCGCGCTGCCGCCGATTCTTGACGGAACACGCTGTTCATGAAGATGGCCCAGATCTCACCGCATGGCCTCGCCGCAGAGGCGTCTCTTGCGCAACGCCTGGCCGCAGTGCGGGCGCGCACGGTGGCCCTGGTTGAACCGCTGGACGAGGCCGATTGCCAGGCGCAGAGCATGCCTGACGCCAGCCCCGTGAAGTGGCATCTCGCGCACGTCACCTGGTTCTTCGAGACCTTCGTGCTGGAGGCTTACGAGACGGATTTCCGGCCGCACGACCCGGCCTACCGCATGCTGTTCAACAGCTACTACCAGGCCGTGGGCGAGCGCCACCCGCGCCCGCAGCGCGGCTTGATCACCCGGCCCTCGCTGCGTGAAGTGCTGGCCTGGCGCCGTGCGGTGGACGAGCGCTTGCTGAACCTGCTGACGCGCGCCAACGCCAGCAACCCGGCGCTGGCCGAGATGGTGGAACTGGGCCTTCAGCACGAGCAGCAGCACCAGGAACTGCTGCTCACCGATTTGCTGCACCTGTTTTCCTGCAGCCCGCTGGCGCCGGCGTACACGGCGCTGCCGCTGGCAGCTTCTGGATCAGCCGCTGCGGCGTCGTCGGCGGATGCAGTGCCCTTGGTCTGGGTCGCGCAGGCCGGTGGGCTGCTTGAGATCGGCCATGCTGGCGCCGGCTTTGCCTTCGACAACGAAGGGCCTCGGCACCGCGTGTTCCTGGCGCCCCATGCGCTGGCGCAACGCCTCACCACGCAGGGCGAGTGGGCGCACTTCGTGGCCGACGGGGGCTACGGCGACCCGCGCTGGTGGCTTTCGGCGGGCTGGGACTGGGTGCAGGCCCACGCTGTTCAGGCGCCGCTGCATTGGCGCCGTGATGGCAGCGGGGCTTGGGCGCAGTTCACGCTGCATGGGCTGCAGCCTTTGGAGCCGCAGGCGCCAGTGGTGCATGTCAGTCTCTTCGAGGCCGATGCCTATGCGCGCTGGGCGGCAGCGCAGCATGGCTTGCCTTTGCGCCTGCCCACGGAGGCGGAGTGGGAGGCGGCAGCCGCGCCCCTGGCGCCGGGGGGCGTCGCTGCAGGCCACTTTGCCGACAGCGGCAGGTTCCTGCAGCAGCCGGCTTGCCTGGGCGAGGTGGGGCTGCAGCAGTTGTTCGGCGGTGTCTGGGAATGGACGCGCAGCAGCTATCTGCCCTACCCCGGCTACCAGCCCTGGGCCGGTGCAGTGGGCGAGTACAACGGCAAGTTCATGCTCGACCAATCGGTGCTGCGCGGTGGCTCCTGCGCCACGCCTCGTGACCACATGCGCGCCAGCTATCGCAACTTCTTCCCGGCGGCGGCGCGCTGGCAATTCACCGGGGTGCGCCTGGCCGCCGACGCGTTCTGACAGCGCGTTTCAGGGGCCAACAGCGCCGTGCTCAGGCCACCGCACGCGCGCGCATGCGCTGCTGGTACAGCGCCGCCAGGCTCAGCGCCGCACGCTCGCCGGTTTGCTCCAAATAGAGCCCAGGCTCGCTGCCTGCCTGTCCCGAGAGCTGCAGCGCGCGCTGCCAGGCGCCTTCTGCCATCGGCAGCAGGGCGGTGCTGTCGGGCTGCTCCTGGGCCCAGTTCCAGAACACATTGCCCACCGTGAGCATGAAATAGGCGGAGTCGCTGTAGCTCTGCATTTCAGCCTCCAGCAGCTCGGCCGCCACCGTCCATTCGCGCAGGCTTTGCAAGGTGATGAGCAGGCGGCGGACCAGTTCGCCTCGATAGCTGGCCGCCGGCGCCACGCGCTGCAGCGCCTGCGCGTAGGCCGCTGCAGCGTCGGCATCGGACCCGCTCAAGGCCAGAGCGACGCCCAGCTGGAAGAGCAGGTAGGGCTCGTCCGGCTGCTCGGCCAGCGCCATGCGCAGCAGGTGCTCGTTGCGCTGCGACTTGGCCGCGACTTGCTGTGCAGCGTAACCGTCGTGCAGCAGGCTCAGGCCGGTGTCAGCCGGCGGCAGCTGCGTTTGCGGCTGTTCGTGGATGCGGCCTGCGTAGCGCACGTCGCCAGGCAGCAGTCGCAAGAGCGGGGCGCTCACGACACCCCTGCCGTCGGTGCTTTCCACGCTGCTGCGCACCGTGACCACGCCGCAGTGGCGGGGTTCGCGTTGGCGCCAGGCGGCCAAGGCGTCCGCGCCGCTGTCCAGCCACTCGTCGGCGTCGACCACCAGGTGCCAGCGTGCGCCGGCGGCCTGCAGTGCGGCGTTGCGCGCGGCAGAGAAGTCGTCGCACCACGCGAAATGCTGCACCTCCGCCCCGGCGGCCCGGGCCAGCCGCACGGTGTCGTCCGTGGAGCCGGTGTCCAGCACCAGGGCGTGGTCGACATGCGCGGAAAAGCTGTTCAGGCAGCGTTCGATGCAGCGCGCTTCATTGCGCGCAATGACGACCAGGACGAGATCTTTCATCGGGCCCATGATGCTCATGCGTCGCGCGCGCATGGGCTGGTGAAGCGGCCATTCTGACCGCCATTTCCGCGTGTTCAGCGTGTTCAGCGCTGCCGCGAGTTCAGTTCAAGCCCAGAAAATCCTTCACCGGCTGCACGCTCAGCGCCGGGTCTTCTTCCTGCGGCACATGGCCCAGCTGCTCGAAAACCACCCGCCGGCTGCCGGCGATGCGGCGTTCGAACTCGGCGCCCGCCTCGGGCGGAATCAGGCGGTCGCGGCCGCCCCAGAGGATGAGCGTGGGCAGCTTCAGCGCGGCCACCCGTTCTGCGTGCTCGCCCATCACGATCTGGCGCGCGCGAAAGCCCAGGGCGCGGCGGTTGCCTTCGCGCAGCGCCAGCTCGTAATAGCGGTCCACCAAGGCTTCGGTGACGCGTGTGGGGTCGCCGTAGACGCTTTGCAGCCCCTCCACCACCACGCCGCGTGGCAGCGCCCATTCGCCCAGCTTGTTCAGCACCGGCATGCGCGCCAGCAAGAAGCCCAGTGGCACCTTCTGCGGCTTGAAGTTCAAGCCGGCCGCGTCCACCAGCACCAGGCTGGCCGCCCGGTCGGGCGCCATCGCGGCGGTGCGCCAGGCCACTTCGCCACCCAGCGAGTTGCCGATGAGCACCGCACGCTGCACCTGCAGGGCATCCAGCAGGTCGAGCACGAAACGCGCGTAGGTGTCGCCGTGGTAATCGTCGGCTGCGTAGCCGCTGCTCGGGTTGGCGATGAAGGGGCCGGTGAGGCCGAAACCCGGCAGGTCGAAGCTGATCACGCGCCTTTGGCCCTTCAGCGCCTTGACCCAGCCTTCCCAGGTGTGCAGGCTGGCCGAGGTGCCGTGGATCAGCACGATGGGCGGCGGCCCGGCGTCGTCGCCGTCGTGGCGCGGGCCTTCGTCGCGCAGGTGCACGGTCTGGCCCTTGACGGCGACAAAGTCCGAAGGCGCCGGCGCCCAGCGCGCCACCAGGCCCGCGGCTGGCACGTCGGGCGCGCGTGCCAGCGCCAGCGCAATGGCGGTGAGGACGAGCAGCAGCCCGACCGCGCGCTGCACCCACATCGCCATGTTCAGCCCTGTGTCGGGAGTGGAAGTGGCGCGCATTCTAGGCAAGCGGGCGCGGCAGACCCGCTCTCTAGAATGGGTCGGATGAGCTTTGTCCACCTGCGCACCCACACCGAATACTCCGTCGTCGACGGCACCCTGCGCATTGCCGACGCCGCCGCCGCGGCGTGCCGCGACGGCCAGCCGGCGCTGGCCATCACCGATCTGAACAACCTCTTCGGTGCCGTCAAGTTCTACAGCGCCTGCCGCGGCAAGGGCGTGCAGCCCTTGATCGGCGCCGACGTGCTGATGGAGCCGCATGCCAGCGTCTCGGGCGGCGAAAAGCAGGCCAGCCGGCTGCTGCTGCTGGTGCAGAACAAGCAGGGCTATCTGAACCTGAGCGAGCTGCTCGCGCGTGCCTGGGTGACGAATGCGCAGCGCGCGCAGGCGTGGATCAAGTGGGAGTGGCTGGAAACCCTGGGTGGCGGCCTCATCGTGCTGAGCGGCGCCGACCTTGGCGCCGTGGGCATGGCCTTGCTGGCGGGGGATGGTGAACGGGCCGCTGCCGCGGCGCAAAAGCTGGCCGGGCTCTTTCCCGCGCGCTTCTACCTCGAGGTGCAGCGCGCCGGCCTGCCCACGAACGAGGCCCATGTGCGCGCTGCGGCCAAGCTGGCCGCGCGGCTGCAGCTGCCGCTGGTGGCCACGCACCCGATCCAGTTTCTGGAAGCGGATGACTTCGACGCCCACGAAGCGCGCGTCTGCATCGCCGAGGGCGAAACGCTGGCCAACCCGCGCCGCATCAAGCGCTTCACGCGTGAGCAGCACTTCAAGACGCAGGCGCAGATGCAGGCGCTGTTTGCCGACCTGCCTTCCGCGCTGCAGAACACGGTGGAGATCGCACGCCGCTGCCATCTGCAGCTGGTGCTGGGCAAGCCGCAGCTGCCCGACTTCCCCACGCCGCTTCTGGAAGGCGGCGCGCCGGGCGAGCGCATGCCCATCGATGCCTACTTCCGCAAGCTCTCTCATGAAGGTTTGGAAAAGCGTTTGGTCACGCTCTTTCCCGATGAAGCCAAGCGCGAGAAAGAGCGCCCGCGCTACGTGGAGCGGCTGGAGTTCGAGCTGAACACCATCATCAAGATGGGCTTCCCGGGCTACTTCCTGATCGTTTCTGACTTCATTGTCTGGGCCAAGGAGAACGGCTGCCCGGTGGGCCCGGGGCGTGGCTCGGGCGCCGGTTCGCTCGTGGCCTACGCGCTCTTCATCACCGACCTCGACCCGCTGTATTACCAGCTGCTCTTCGAGCGTTTCCTGAACCCCGAGCGCGTGTCGATGCCCGACTTCGACATCGACTTCTGCCAGGGCAACCGCGACCGTGTCATCGAGTACGTGAAAGACAAGTATGGCCGCGAGGCCGTGAGCCAGATCGCCACCTTCGGCACCCTGGCCAGCAAGGCCGCGCTGCGCGACGTGGGGCGTGTGCTGGGCATGGGCTACGGGCATGTGGACAGCGTGGCCAAGCTGGTGCCCGGCCTGCCGGGCAAGACCTACACGCTGGCACCGGTGCCCGCCGACCCGAAAGACAAGGACAGCGGCGTCATCTATGTGCGCGATGAGGTGCCCGAGCTCGAGCAGCGCGAGAAGGCCGAAGAAGAGGTGGCCGAGCTGCTGAGCCTGGCCATCCGGGTTGAAGGGCTCGTGCGCAACGTCGGTATGCACGCCGGCGGTGTGCTGATCGCGCCGGGCAAGATCACCGACTTCTGCCCGCTCTACCAGCAGCCCGGCAGCGACAGCGCCGTCAGCCAGTACGACAAGGACGACGTCGAGGCCATCGGCCTGGTGAAGTTCGACTTCCTGGGCCTGGCCACGCTGACCATCCTGGAGCTCGCAAAGCAAACCATCCGCCGGCGCCGGCCCAAGCTGGCTGACTTCGACTACGAGAAGCTGCCGCTGAACGACGCGCGCGTCTACAAGTTGTTCACCGATGGCTTGACGGAAGCCGTATTCCAGTTCGAAAGCCGCGGCATGCAGGGCATGCTGCGCGAGGCCAAGCCCAGCCGGCTGGAAGACCTGATCGCGCTGAACGCGATGTTTCGCCCCGGCCCGATGGAGAACATCCCGAGCTTCTGCGCGCGCAAGAACGGCAAGGAAACCATCACCTACCCGCACCCGCTGCTGGCACCGGTGCTGGACGAGACCTACGGCATCTTCGTCTACCAGGAACAGGTGATGCAGGCCGCACAGGTGCTGGGCGGCTTCAGCCTGGGCGGCGCCGACCTGCTGCGCCGCGCAATGGGCAAGAAGAAGCCCGAGGAGATGGCCAAGTACCGCGGCATCTTCCGCGAAGGCGCGGCCGAGAAGAACATCAGCCCGGAGAAGGCCGACGAGGTCTTCGACCTCATGGAGAAGTTCGCGGGCTACGGCTTCAACAAGAGCCATGCCGCGGCCTACTCGCTGCTGGCCTACCACACGGCCTGGATCAAGGTGCATTGCACGGCGGAGTTCTATGCCGCCAACATGAGCATCGAGGCCGACAACACCGACAAGCTGAAGGTGCTGCTGGCCGACGCCAAACTCTTCGGCCTGAGCTTCCAGCCGCCCGACGTGAACCGCGGCACCGCGCGTTTCGAGCCGGTGGACGACAAGACCATCCGCTACGGCCTGGCCGCGGTGAAGGGCACGGGGCAGGGTGCGATCGAGGCCATCGTGGCAGCGCGCGAAGGGCTGGGTACGCATGCCGGCGCGGGCGGCGGGCCTTTCCGCAGCCTCTTCGACTTCTGCGCGCGTGTCGACCGCAAGGCCGTCAACAAGCGCGCGGTGGAGGCTCTGGTCAAGGCCGGCGCTTTCGACCTGCTGCACGCCGACCGCGCCAGCACCCTGGCCAGCGTGGGCCTGGCCTTCGAATGGGCCGACACGCAGGACGCCAACGCGCTGCAGGTCGGCCTGTTCGACATGGGCGACAGCCACGGCAGCAGCACGCAAGAGCCTGCCTTGGTAGCCGTGGCGCCCTGGGACATCCGCGAGCGCCTGATGCAGGAGAAGACGGCGCTGGGCTTCTACCTGTCGGGTCACCTCTTCGACGCCTGGAAGGACGAGGTGCGCCGCTTCGTGCGCCGCGATATCGCCGAGATGGCCGGCAACCGGCCTGATTCCCGAGAAGTGCAGATGCTGGCCGGCATCGTGAGCGACCCGCGTTCCATCAGCGGCATGCGCGGCAAGGTGGTGATCTTCAAGCTCGACGACGGCAGCGAGGCGGTGGAAGCCGTGGCGCCGGACGAGGTTTTCGCCGAGCGCCGCGACCTGATGACCGAAGACACCCTGCTCATCGTGCAAGGCAAGCTGCAGCCCGACCGCTTCGGCGGCGGCGTGCGCTTGAACGTGACGCAGGTGTGGGACCTGGCCGCTGCGCGCGCGCGCGTCGGCCGGCATCTGGCGGTGCAGCTGAACGGCGGCGGCACGCCGCCCGTGGCCGACGTGCTGCGCCTGTGGCCGGCCCGGCGCGAAGACAGCGAGCACGGCCCGCTGCTGCAAGGCCTGGCCGTGCGGCTGCACCTGCAGCGTGCCGGTGTCTCGGCCGAACTCGACCTCGGCGACGACGCGCGTTTCTGGCCCTGCGACGAGGCGCTGGGCCGCTGGCGCAGCATTTCTCACGGTGGCATGGCCTCAGTTGTGTACGAATGAAAGACGGCGTCTTGTCTGACATCCAGCGAGGCCGCGGCCGCGTTAAAAGTGCTGAAGCCCGCTTGGCGGGCCGTTTTCGGAGGCTTCAAATGAAAAGCGTCTTGCTCACCCTGGCCCTGGCCGCATTGATGCCGGCCTTCTCGCCGGCGCAAGCCGCCGACGTCGACGTCGGCGTGTCCATCGGCATCAGCCAGCCAGGGGTCTATGGCCGCATCGACATCGGCCGCTTCCCGCAGCCGCAAGTGGTGGTGGCCCAGCCGATCTACATCGAGCGCCCGGTGCGCGTCGTGCGCCAGCCCGAGCCTGTCTACATGTGGGTGCCGCCCGGCCATCGCAAAGACTGGAAGAAGCATTGCCGCCAGTACGGCGCCTGCGGTGTGCCGGTGTATTTCGTGCGTGACGACTGGTACGAGCAGAAGGTGCGCCACGGCGACCGTGACCACGACGATGACCGCGGCTACGGCAAGGGCCACGGCAAGGACAAGGGTCACGGCAAAGGCAAGGACAAAGACAAGGGTCGCGACTGATCCGGTCCGGCACGCCCCGACGCTAGAGTCGGGGCATGCATGAAACGCCCCTCACCGCCCTCGTCCTGAGCGGTGGCGGTGCGCGTGCGGCCTATCAGGTGGGCGTGCTGCGCGCGCTGGTGCGCATACGCCGCACCACGCTGGGCCCGCTGGCACGCCAGCACAACCCCTTCGGCGTGATCTGCGGCACCTCGGCCGGTGCCATCAACGCCGCGGCACTGGCTTGCCAGGCCGACCGCTTCGAAGCCGCCGTGGAAGTGGTGGCGCGGGTGTGGGAGAACTTCCACGCCGAGCAGGTCTACCGCGCCGATTCACTGGGCGTGATCCGCACCGGTGCGCAGTGGCTGACCATGGTGTCGATAGGCTGGGTCATCGCCCGCTGGCGGCGCGCGCGGCCCAAATCACTGCTGGACAACAGCCCGCTGGCTGAGCTGATGCAGCGCCTGGTGCCGCTGCAACGCCTGCCGTTGATGCTGGAGCAAGGCCACCTGCAGGCCCTGGCGGTCACGGCCTCCAGCTACAGCAGCGGCGAGCACTACACCTTCTACGACGCCGCGCGTCCGATCACGCCTTGGGAACGTTCGCAGCGGATGGCCGTGCAGGGTCCGTTGACGCACGAGCACCTGCTGGCCTCGTCGGCGATCCCCTTTGTCTTTCCCGCCACGCGCATCGATGGCGCCAGCGAAGGCGGCTGGTTCGGTGATGGCTCGATGCGCCAGACGGCGCCGCTGTCGCCGGCCGTGCACCTGGGCGCGCAGCGGCTCTTCATCGTCGGCGTGGGCCGCACGCAAGAGCCGCCGGGCCGCACGGTGCAGGTCAGCGGCTATCCGAACCTGGCGCAGATTGCCGGCCATGCAATGTCGAGCATCTTTCTGGATGCGCTGGCGGTGGATGTCGAGCGCTTGAAGCGCATCAACCGCACGCTGGCGCTGCTGCCCGAAAGCGCGCTGGCCGATACACCGCTGCGGCCGCTGGAGGCCCTGGTGATCTCGCCCTCGCAGCGCCTGGACGAGATTGCCGCGCGCCACCTGGGCGCGTTGCCAGCGGCCGTGCGTGCGCTGCTGCGCGGTGTCGGCGTGGGCGGGCAGGGTGAGCAGGCGCGCGGCTCGGCCCTGGCCAGCTACCTGCTGTTCGAGGCGCCCTACACCCGGGAGTTGATGGCCCTGGGCGAGGCGGACACCGACGCGCGGCGCGACGAGGTGCTGCGCTTCTTCGGCTGGGACACGCTGGCTGCGGGCCGCAAGCGCCAGGGCGCCGGCGAGCCCGATCTGCTGCTGCCCTGAACCTGCAAGCTCAAGAGGCCTTGGCGGGCTTCTGGCTGGCCTTGTCGGCGTTCTTGTCGGCACCCTTGTCCGTGGCCTTTTTTGCCTTGGCCTCTTTCGCCGGCATCGCAGCAGCGGCCTTGTCGTCGAAGCTGGCGCCGCCCACGGTGAGGCCGGCTTGCGAGAACTTGGCCGCATTGCCCGGGCCGATGCCACCGACCCGTTCGACGAGGTCGCTCCAGTCCTTGAAGCTGCTGGTCTTGCGCGCGTCGACGATCTTGCCCGAGAGGCCGGGGCCGATGCCCTTGACGGTTTCCAGGTCGGCGCGGGAGGCCTGGTTGGCGTCCACCGCGGCAAAGGCGTTGGGCGCAAAAGCATTGAGGAAAAAGACAGCGAGAACGAGGCGAAGGAAGTTGCGAATCATGATGAAGGCTCCTGGTTGAAAGTGGGTTCACTGGGGGGCCCGTTGCGCTTCGGTCTGGCTTCGGGCTGGAGCGCATTTTTCGGCGCCGGGGGTTGCCCGTCTTTCCCCCGCGGCGGGGCAAGGCGGGGGCCCCCGGCGGGGCGTGCGGTGCTGTCCCCCGGTCGGGGGGACGCCTGGGTTCAGCGGCCGCCGAGTGCCCGCGCTGTGGCCGCCCGCACCTGGGCGATGTCAGGCCAGACACCGGCCCCGGGAGTCGTCTGCACGATCTGCGCGGACGGGCCCCAGGGTCGCCAGAGCGCCGGGTCGCTGGGCCCCAGCACCGAGACCAGCGGCGAGCCCACCGCCGCGGCGATATGGCCCGGGCCGGTGTCGTTGGAGACCATCAGCGCCGCGTCCTGCAATAACGCGGCGTAGGTGCCCAGGCCGACCCCGGTGAGCACCTTCGCGCGGCCGAACTGGCTGTGCGCCACCGCCTCTTCACCCGGCCCCGGGCACACCACCACGCTGCGGCCGTGGCTGGGCAGCACCTGTGCGGCGAATTCGGCGAAGTGGGGCCAGGTCTTGTCCTGCCCGGACCAGGTGCCGCCGGCGAAAGGGCAGATGAGGATGCAGCCGGGCTCGATGCCGTGCGCTTCGCGCAGCGCTTGGGCCTGTTCGCGATGGTTGTCGCTCACACGCAGGCCGATGCGTTCCGGCGGCACTGCATCCCGGCCCAGCAGCACGTCGCCCAGCTGCCAGTACACCAGCAGTTCGTGCACACCGCGCGGGCGCGCCACGGCCCGTCCCAGCAGCGGGCTGCGGCCTTCGTGGGCATGGCCCAGGGCGCGCAGGCCGGCGAGGCGAAATTCCAGGGCACTGGAGAAGGAGTAGGGCAGGCACAGCGCGTTCAGGCGCTGCGTGAAACCGGGGTCGATAGCCACAGCCTCGCCGCGCAGGCGCCGCAGCAGCGCGACGCGCTCGCGCCACGTCTTGGGCAGCGTGTGCACCGGCCAGCCGTGGCCGGCCAGCAGATCACGCGCCCAGCCCTTGCCCACCAGTTGCAGCGCGTAGCCCTCGTCGGCCAGGCGCTGCAGCATGGGCAGGCCCAGCGTCACGTCGCCGACCCAGTTGCGCAGGCGCACGATCAGCGGAAGGGTCGGCGCGGGCATGGGCGGCACATAATCCGCGACGATTCTGCCAGCCGACAACGATGACCTCGACACGCTCGACGAGCCTTCTGACTGCCAGCGAAGTGCTCGCGCTGCACGACCGCTTGCTGGCCGCGCCCAGCTGGCCGCAGGAGGCGCCGGCCACGACCACCACCAACGATGGCCAGAGCCTGTGGCACTGGGTGCAGACCAACCACCGCCACAACAGCCTGCTCTGGGCCGAAGAAGACCTGGCGCGCCGCACCACGGTGGCGGCTGAGGCCATCGCCGCGAACAAGCGCGCCATCGACGGCCACAACCAGGCGCGCAACGACGCCACCGAGCGGGTCGACGAGATCCTGCTCGTGGCCCTGGGGCTGGTGGATGCGGCGTCGGCGCGCACCGATGCGCCGGTGTCCACGGTGCCTGCCGGCGCGCGCCTGAACAGCGAAACCGCCGGCAGCATGATCGACCGCCTGTCCATCATGGCGCTGAAGGCCCACGCGATGCGCCAGCAAACGCAGCGCCAGGATGTGGATGACGCCCACCGCGCCACCAGCACCGTGAAGCTGCAGCGCCTGCTGCAGCAGCGCGAAGATCTGGCCGGCTGCCTCGATGCACTGCTGGCCGATGCGCAGGCCGGCCGCGCGTACTTCAAGGTCTACCGCCAGTTCAAGATGTACAACGACCCGCGCTTCAACCCCGAGCTGGTCAAAGAGCGGCACGGTCAGTGAAGCTCCTGATCGTCAAGACCTCGTCGATGGGCGACGTGGTGCATGCCATGCCTGTCGTCAACGACATCCGGCGCCATCACCCCCAGGCACAGATCGACTGGCTGGTGGAAGCACCGTTTGCCGCCATTCCGCAGATGCACCCCGGCGTGCAACGCGTGCTGCCGATGGCCTGGCGCAAGTGGCGCGGCCAGCTCACGCAACGCGCAACCTGGCAGGCCATGGGCCGCTTGCGCGGCGAACTGCGCGGTGGCCGTTACGAAGGTGTGCTTGATCTGCAGGGCCTGTTGAAGAGCGCCCTGTGGGCGCGCCAGACAGGCTCGCCGGTGCTGGGCTATGACAAGAACAGCATCCGCGAGCCCGCGGCCGCCTGGTTCTACCAGCACAAGGTGGCGGTGCCGCGCCCACTGCAGGCGGTGCAGCGCTGCCGGCTGCTGGCCGCAGCGCACCTGGGCTACCTCATCGATGGCCCGCCCGATTTCGGCTTGCGCGCGCCAGCCGCCACCTGGACGCCGCGCGCGGCCTACGCGGTGCTGATTCCGAATGCCAGCCGCCGCGAAAAGCTCTGGCCCGAGCGCCAGTGGATCGAAGTTGGCAAGCGTTTGAAGGAGCGGGGCTGGATGCCGGTGGTGTTGTGGGGCCGCCCGGAGGAACAGACGCTGGCCGAGCGCATTGCTGCCGGTTGTGATGGCGATGTGCCACCCTTCCTGCGCGTGGGCGAGACGGCCGCCGTGCTGGCCGGCGCGCACCAGGTGGTGGGCCTGGACACCGGCTTCACGCATCTGGCCGCGGCACTCGGCCGGCCCACGCTGGGCATCTATTGCGACCACGAACCGGGCCTGGCCGGCATCACCGGCCCCGGCCGCGTGGCCAGCATCGGCGGCAAGGGACAGGTGCCCGGCCGCAACGAGGTGCTGGCGCTGCTGGAGCAGCAGATCAGCGGCTGAGACCGCCTGCCGCGCTGCCGATCACAGCGCGTCCAGTTTTTGCGTGGGGTAGCTGTCCCAGCTGAGGCAGCCGGGGCATTGCCAGAAGTAGTGCTGGGCCTCGAATCCGCAGGCAGCGCAGCGGTAGCGCTGCAGCGGGCTGACGCTGCGCTTCACGGCAGCCTTCAGCAGATCCCAGGCCTCGGGCGTCAGGGCCTCGGGCGGAAGCGCCAGCAGGCGCTGTGCGCCCGAGAGGTTGGGCTGGAGTTTCAGCAGCGCCAGCAGGCGCGGCAGGCGCGCCGGGTCGTCGGGGGCTTCCAGCGCTTCGAGGGCCTGCAGCAGTTCCAGCGCTGGCAGCTGTTGCAGCGTGGCGGCCAATGCAGCGTGCGCGGCTTGCACTTGGCCGGCGGCCAGCGCCGCCTGCGCGTAGTCGGCCGCCACCAGCAGGAAGGGCGCCGGGTTCTGCTCGCGCAACGCGTCCCAGGCCTGCATGGCGCGTGCGGCCTCGCCGGCCTTCAGCAGGCGGTGGCCGGCCAGCAGCGCCGGGCGCGAGGCCTTCGGAGCGGCTTGCCGGGCGCGCTGCAGGGCAGCTTCGGCATCGTGCGGCAGGCCGGCAGCGTCAGCAGCCTCGGCGAGTTCACATTCGTAGTGCGCAATGCGTGAGGCGAAGGAGCCCGTGCCCGCGGCTTCAAGCTGGCGCGCTACCTCGGCAGCGCGTTGCCAGTCGCGGCTGCGTTCGTAGAGCGACAGCAGCGCCAGCCGTGCTTCGCCGTCGAAGCTGCTGCCTTCCAGCGCGTGCCAGGCGGCCTCGGCGCGGTCGAAGAGGCCGGCCTTCATGTAGTCCTGCGCCAGCGCGCGCTGGGCTCGGTCGCGGTCGCCGGCTTTCAGGTCGCTGCGGCCCAGCAGGTGCTGGTGCACGCGCACGGCACGCTCGAACTCGCCACGGCGGCGGAAGAGGTTGCCCAGGGCGAAGTGCAGTTCGGTGGTGTCGGGGTCGTTCTGCACCGCCTCGATGAAGGCGTCAATGGCCTTGTCCTGCTGTTCGTTGAGCAGCAGGTTCAGGCCCTTGAAGTAGGCGCGCGGCGCGTCTTCGCGTTCGCGCTTGAGCTGCCTGAGATCGAAGCGTGAGGCCATCCAGCCCAGGGCAAAGGCCACGGGCAGGCCGATGAGCAGCCACTGCAGGTCGAATTCCATCAGCAGTGCAGCCTAGAGACCTTCGCGTGGCGGATGCTCAGGCCCGAACTCGCTGGGCATCAGGCTGCTCAGTGGCGCGCTGTTCACGGGCGCCGGTGGCGGCGCCTGGCGCTTGGCCACGCGGCGCTGGTGCCACCAGCTGGGCAACATCGCCATCACGCCGATGGTGCAGCCGGCCGCAAAGGCGGCCAGTACCACGATGACCATGGGCGTGCGCCACTCCACACCGAAGAACCAGCGCACGGTGGCCAGCTGCTGGTTGTTCAGCGCGAAGGCGAACAGCGTGAAGAAGACGAAGGCCCAGATCAGCCGAACGAAGAAGCGCATGCGGCGCAGATTCTAGGCGGGGCCCGCTGGGGCGGCGCTGGCGCCCGGGGATGTCAGAACCGGTCGGCGTCGGCCGGCACCTGGGCGTCCACTGCTTCACGCAGCGCCTTGCCCGGCTTGAAGTGCGGCACCAGCTTCTCGGG
>JANMMD010000007.1:0-8873 GCA_031372905.1 Betaproteobacteria bacterium | reverse complement strand
GTCATGAACGGCGGCACGTCCTGCGAGACATGGCTCTGGAAGCCCAGCATCACATGGGCGCCGATCTTGCAGAACTGGTGCACGCCCGAGAGCCCGCCGATGATGGCCCAGTCGCCGACGTGCACGTGGCCGGCCAGCGTGGCGTTGTTGGCCAGGATGGTGTGGCTGCCGAGTTGCACGTCGTGCGCCAAATGCACGTAGGCCATTACCCAGTTGTCGTCGCCGACACGGGTGACGCCACCGTCTTGCGCCGTGCCGCGGCTGAAGGTGCAGAACTGGAAGATGGTATTGCGCTCGCCGATGACCAGCTGGGTCGGCTCGCCGGCGTACTTCTTGTCCTGCGGTGCGCAACCCAAAGCGGTGTGGGCGTGAACGACGTTGTCGCGGCCCAGCGTCATCGGGCCATCGAGCGTGCAATGCGCGCCTATCGAGGTGCCTTCACCGATCTGCACGCCGGCACCGATCACGGCGTACGGGCCGATGCGCACCGAGGCCGCCAGCTCGGCGCCGGGGTCGACGATGGCGGTGGCGTGAACCTCGGCCATCTCAGGGCACGGCCACGCGCCGCATCGTGCACATGAGGTCGGCTTCGGCCACCGTGGCGCCTTCCACCGTGGCCACGGCGTGGTAGCGGTAGATGCCCGATTTCACGCGGTCGATGCGCGCTTCCAGGATCAGCTGGTCGCCGGGGCCCACGGGCTTCTTGAAGCGGGCGTTGTCGATGCCGGCGAAATAGACCACCGTGTCGTCACCCGGCTCGGCGCCGGCGCTCTCGAACGAAAGGATGGCTGCGGCCTGGGCCAAGGCCTCCAGCATCAGCACGCCGGGCATCACCGGCCGCGCCGGAAAGTGGCCCATGAAAAACGGCTCGTTGATGCTGACGTTTTTCAGCGCCTTGATGCGCACGTCCTTCTCGAGCTCGAGCACGCGGTCCACCAGCAGGATGGGGTAGCGGTGCGGCAGCTTGCGCAGGATGTATTGAATGTCTAGCGTGGTCACGTCTTCTTCTCCAGCGTCTTTTCCAGCGTCTTTTCCAGCATTCGCAGCCGTTCGCGCAGCGTGTGCAGTTGTCTCAAGGTGGCGGCGTTCTTCTCCCAACTGGCATTGTCATCGAAGGGGAACATGCCGCTGTACTGGCCCGGCTTGCGGATCGACCGGCTGATGACAGTCGCCGCGGTGATGTGCACGTGGTCGCAGATTTCCAGGTGCCCGAGGATGATGGCGCCGCCGCCAGCCGTGCAATGCCGGCCGATGCGCGCGCTGCCGGCCACGCCCACGCAACCCGCAAACGCGCTGTGCGCGCCGATGCGCACGTTGTGGCCGATCTGCACGAGGTTGTCGAGCTTCACGCCGTCCTCGAGCACGGTGTCTTCCAGCGCGCCGCGGTCGATGCAGGTGTTGGCGCCGATCTCGACATCGTCTCCGATGCGTACGCCGCCCAGCTGCTCGATCTTTTCCCAGTGGTTCCCCAACTCAGCGCCGCCGTCGCCGCGTGCCGGCGCGAAGCCGAAGCCGTCGGCGCCGATGACCGCGCCACTGTGCACGATGCCGCGCGCCCCGATGCGACAAGCCTCACCCAACACCACGCGCGGCTTGAGCCAGGTGCCCTCGCCCACAACGGCGTCGGTGCCGATATGGCACTGCGCGCCGACCACCGCACCGGCAGCGATGTCTGCGCCGGCGGCCACGACAGCCAGCGCCCCGATGGACGCGCGGGGATCGATGCGCGCGCCCTCCTCCACCACGGCGCTGGCGTGCACGCCCAGGGTCGGCGCACGGCGCTGTTGCGCGGCCCACCACTGCGTGAGCTTGGCGAAGGCCAGGTAGGGATCGGCGCAGACGATGGCCGCACCGCGCGCGGCAGCGGCCTCACGCATCGCGGGGCCAACAATGACGCATCCAGCCTGGCTTGCGGCCAGCTGCGGGTGGTAGCGCGGGTTGGAGAGAAAGCTGATGGTCTGCCCGTCGGCAGACTCCAGCGGGCCGATACGGCTGACCGTGACGTCGGCGTCTCCGATAAGCTCGCCGCCGAGGTGGCGGCTCAAGTCACCCAGACGCGCGCCTGCCATCGCCGCCGCGCTGCGCAGTCTTTACTTGCCGGCAGCGGCGGGCGCGTTCAGGGTGCGGATCACCTTGTCGGTGATGTCGATGCGGGCGCTGGCGAAGACGACTTCCTGCAGGATGAGGTCGTACTTTTCCGATTCGTAGATCTGGCGGATGACGCGGTTGGCGCGCTCCACCACGGCAGCGAGTTCTTCGTTGCGGCGCTGGTTCAGGTCTTCCTGGAACTCGCGGCGCTTGCGCTGCAGGTCGCGGTCTTGATCGACCAGCTCACGCTGGCGACGCTGCAGGTCGGCTGGCGCCACGGTGGGGCCGTCCTTCTCCAGCTTGTCGGCGGCGGTCTTCAACTTCGTGGTGGCGTCGTTCAGCTCACGCTCGCGCTTGCCGAACTCAACCTCCAGCTTGGTCTGCGCGGCCTTGGCCGCGTTCGACTCGCGCAGCACGCGCTCGCTGTTGACGTAACCGATCTTCAGTTCTTGCGCCAATGCCGGCACGGCCGCGGTGACGGCCGTGACCGACACCGCCGCGATGGCGAACCAGCGCGCGAAAGCGGCCGTCGCCACGGGGCTGACGGGGGCGTGGTTGGAACGCTGGGTGGCGAACATCTTCATCAGAAGGCAGTCCCGATCTGGAATTGGAAGCGTTGGATTCTATCGTTGCGCTGCAGTCGCAAGGGCTTGCCGTAGCTCAGCTTCAAAGGGCCCACCGGCGAGATCCACGACAGACCGACGCCGGCCGAGGAGCGCACCGATTCAGCCGTGATGGTTTCGTCCTCCCGCCACACGTTGCCGGCATCGGCAAACGCAAAGATGCGCAGCGACTTGTCGCTGCCCGTGCCTGGCACCGGGAAGTACAGCTCGGTATTGATGTTGATGCGCTTGGCGCCGCCGATGTAGGCCCCGGTGGGGTCGACCACACCGAGCGAGCTTTGTTCGAATGCGCGCACGGTGCCCAGTCCGCCGCCGTAGAAGTTCTTGAACACCGGGAACGGCTTGCCGCCCAGGCCCTTGCCCCAGCCGATCTCGGTGTTGACACCCACCGACATGCGCAGCGGCAGTTGCCAATACTCCTGGTACTGCGCGTTGGCGCGCAGGTAGCGCACGTCGCCGGCGATGGTCCATTCCAGGTTCACACGCTGGTAGCGGCCGGCGGTGGGCACCAGCACGCTGTCGCGCGCGTCACGCGACCAGCCCAGCGTCAGCGGAAACGACGTGGTCTTGTCGCCGTACAGCGTGCGGTAGTTCAGGTAGGACAGCGGGATGCCCGCCGAGGTGCCGATTTCCGTGCGCTCGACACCGATGCCGAGAAAGACCGTGTCGTACTCCGAGAACGGCACACCGAAGCGCACCGAGGCGCCGGGCGTCTTCAGGTCGTAGGTGTCGCCCAGGCTGTTGATGGGACGGCTGGTGCGGTAGAAAACGTCGATCGCGCGCGAGATGCCGTCCACCGTCCAGTAGGGGTCGACGGTGCTCACCACCACGGCGCGGTTGTACTTGCTGGTGTTGAGTTCGATGCCGAGGTAGTTGCCCGAACCGAAGGCGTTGTCCTGCTTGACGGAGGCCGTGAAGGTCAGGCGCTCGGCGTTGGAATAACCCGCACCGACCAGCAGGTTGCCGGTGGGCTTCTCGACGACGTTGACCACCAGATCGACCTGGTCGGGGGCGCCCGCCACCTCGTTGGTGTCGATGGCAATGTCTTCCTTGAAGTAGCCCAGGCGTTCGACACGCTCCTTGCTCAGCTTGATCAGGCCGCCGTCGTACCAGGCGCCTTCGAGCTGGCGGAATTCACGCCGCACCACTTCATCACGCGTGCGCGAATTGCCAGCCACGTCGACCCGACGCACGTAGACACGCCGGCTCGGCTCGGCGGCAAAGACCACAGCCACCTGGCCCGTGGCACGGTCGATCTCGGGCCGCGATTCGATGCGCGCAAATGCATAGCCGTAGAGGCCGAAGAGGTCGGTGAAGCGCTTGGTGGTGGCCGTGACGGCGTCGCCGCGGTAGGGCTGGCCCGGGCGCAGCAGGACGAAGGCACGGAACTCGTCTTCCTTACCGAGGTAGTCGCCTTCCAAGCGCACCGAGGTCACGGTGTAGGGCTGGCCTTCCTTGATGGAGATGGCCACCGAGATGGTCTGTTTGTCCGGCGAGATCGTGACCTGCGTGCTCTCGATGTTGAACTCGAGATAACCGCGGTTCACGTAGTAGGCGCGCAACTTTTCCAGGTCGGCATTGAGCTTGGTGCGCGAGTAGCGGTCGCTCTTGCTGTACCAGGTGAACCAGCCCGTGGGCGTGAGCTCGAAAAGATCCTTCAGCGTGCCTTCGCTGAACACCGTGGCACCGACGATGCGGATGTCCGCGATGCGCGCGGCATCGCCTTCGGTCATCGTGAAGGTGACGTTGACGCGGTTGCGTTCCAGCGGCGTGATGGTCGTCACCACCTCGGCGCCGTAGAGGCTGCGGCCGAGGTACTGGCGCTTGATTTCTTGCTCTGCGCGGTCGATGAGCGCACGGTCGAAAGGCAGGCCTTCACCGATGCCGGCGTCGCGCAGGCTCTTCGTCAGCGGTTCCTTGTCGAATTCTTTCAAGCCCACAAAGCTGACGGCGCCGATGATGGAACGCTCGTCAACGATGATGACGGCGACTTCGCCTTCAAGCTCGATGCGCACGTCCTTGAACAGGCCCGTGGCGAAGAGCGCGCGCAAGGCTGCCGAGCCCTTGTCGTCGCTGTAGGTGTCGCCGATGCGGAAGGGCAGCGCGGCGAACACCGTGCCGGGGTCGGTACGCTGCAGGCCTTCAACGCGGATGTCCTTCAGCACGAAGGGTGTGACGGCCAATGCCGCAGGTGCGGCCAGCGCCGCGGCCACCGCCACGGTGAGCACGGCGACAGGGCCAAACTGGCCGTTCGGCCCGATCGGGAACACAGGGAACATGGGATTCAGTGCAGGCCCAGGAGGCGGGCTACGTCGTTGAAAAGGGCGACTGACATCATCATCAGCAGCACTGCGATACCGCCGCGTTGCAGCCGGGCCAGCCAGCGGTCAGAGACGGGGCGGCCGGTGACGCCCTCGAAAATGTAATACATCAGGTGGCCACCATCGAGCATGGGCAGGGGCAGCAGGTTCAGCACACCGAGGCTCACGCTCACCAAAGCCAGGAAGCCGAGGTAGTAGGCCAGACCCTGGTTGACGGACTGGCCGGCGTAATCAGCGATGGTCAGTGGCCCGCTCAGGTTCTTCAGCGAGGCCTCGCCGATGAGCATGCGGCCCAGCATCTTCACCGTCAGCACCGAGATGTCCCAGGTGCGCACCACGCCCAGCTGCAGGCCTTCGAAGATGCCGTGCTGCACGGTCTGCATCACCGGCGCGGCACCCGGCACGGCCTCGACGCGGCCGAAGGTCTTGCCCCCTTCGCTGATGACACGTGGCAGCACCGTCAGTGCCAGCGTGCGACCGTCGCGCTCGACGCGCCATTGCTGCGCCATGGGCTGGCCGTCGCGCACACTGGCGCGCACGCGCTCGACGATGTGCTGCGCGTCGGCCACCGGTTGTTCATCGATGCTGAGCACGCGGTCACCGCGCTGTAGGCCGGCAGTGGCCGCTGGGCCGCCGGTCTTGACCTCGCCCAGCACGGGCTCGCGCCAAGCCTGGCCCAGGCCGATGCGTGCGCTCAGCGCGGCATCGACCTCGCGGGCGTCGACGCCCACCATGTCGATGTTCACGGTGCGCGCGCCGCGGCCGTCGCGGTCACTCACCTGCAGGCGCAAGATTTGCTGCTGAAGCGCGGCCTGGGTCACTTCCCAGCGCAGGTCGGTGAGCGAGCGCAGATCGCGCCAGTCCTCGTCGGCCTTGGCAATCGAGCGCACCCAATCGCCGGCGCGCAGGCCAGCACGCTCGGCCAGGCTGCCGGCGGCCGGCGGGCCGATCAGCGCCTTGGGCTCTTGCACGCCTATCCAGTGGGCAGCCGCATACAGCAGCACGGCGAGGGCCAGGTTGGCCAACGGGCCGGCAGAGACGATGGCGGCACGCTGCCACAGCTTCTTGCGGTTGAAGGCCTGGTCCAGCTGCCCCGGCGCGACGGGCGCCTCGCGCTCATCCAGCATGCGCACGTAGCCGCCCAGCGGCAGCGCGCACAGCACGAACTCGGTGGCATCGGGGCTGCTCTGGCGGCGCCACAGCACGCGGCCGAAGCCGACGGAGAACCGCAGCACCTTCACACCGCAAGCCACGGCCACGCGGTAGTGGCCGTACTCGTGGATGACCACGAGGATGCCCAGGGTGAGCAGGAAGGCAAGAACGGTGGTGATCACAGCGTCAGCCCCCGCATCAGTTCGCGGGCTGCGGCGCGGGCGCGGGTGTCGAGGTCGATCAGGTCTTCCAGCGTGTGGTCAGGGCTCAGGCGGGGCTCCAGGTATTCGATGGTGCGGGCGTTCAGCGTATGAATCGCCGTAAAGGCTATCGTTCCGTCGAGGAAGGCGGCCACCGCCACTTCGTTGGCCGCGTTCAACACCGCGGTGCTGCCGTCCGGGCCGCGCAGCGCCTCCCAGGCCAGCTGCAGACCGGGGAAACGCTCGGGGTCCGGCGCTTCGAAGTTCAGCGCCTGCATCTGCAGGAAGTCGAGCCGCGGCGCCCCCGATTCGATGCGCTCCGGGAACGACAGGCCGTAGGCAATCGGCACCTTCATGTCGGGCGAGCCCAGCTGCGCGAGCACACTGCCGTCGCGGCAGACCACCATCGAGTGGATGATGCTTTGCGGGTGGATGACGACGCGGATGTTCTCGGGCGCGAGATCGAAGAGCCAGCGCGCTTCGATGACCTCCAACGCCTTGTTCATCATCGTGGCGCTGTCCACGGAAATCTTGCGCCCCATCACCCAGTTCGGGTGCGCCACGGCCTGGGCCGGCGTCACTTCGTGCAGCGTGGCGGGGTCGCGATGGCGGAAAGGGCCGCCGCTGGCGGTGAGGATGATGTGGTCGATGCGGCGCGCCCAGGCGCTGCGGTCTTCCGGCAGGCATTGGAAGATGGCCGAGTGTTCGCTGTCGATGGGCAGCAGCGTCGCGCCGCCGTCCTTCACGGCCTGCATGAAGAGTGCACCGCCCACGACCAGCGCTTCCTTGTTGGCCAGCAGCAGGCGCTTGCCGGCACGCGCCGCAGCCATGCACGGCGGCAGGCCGGCAGCACCGACGATGCTGGCCATCACGCTGTCGACATCGCTGGCAGCGGCCAGTTCACACAGCGCCGGCGCGCCGTGCTGAACCTCAGTGGCCGAGCCCGCTGCTTTCAGCGCGGCACGCACTTCGGCAGCGCGTTCCGCGGTCGGCAACACGGCCACACGCGGGTGGAATTGCAGACACTGCTGCACCAGCAGATCGGTGCGCTGGTAGGACGTGAGGCCCGCAATCTCGAAACGTTCGGGATGGCGTGCCACGACATCGAGCGTGCTCGTGCCCACCGAACCGGTGGAGCCCAGGATGGCAAGGCGTTGGCGAGGCAGGTTCATGCAAGACGCCCCAGAGCCACCAGCGCCATCGCAGCGGGCAGCACAGGCAGCAGGGCATCGACGCGGTCGAGCACCCCGCCGTGGCCGGGCAGCAGTTGGCTGCTGTCCTTGGCGCCCGCGGCGCGCTTGACCAGAGACTCCACGAGATCGCCCACCACGCTCAAGGCCGCCAGCAGCGCCAAGGCTGCCAACAGCCCACCCGCGCCCCATTGCTGAAAGATGCGGCTGTAGACACTGGGGCCATCCGCGTTCATCCGGCCATCCAGCCAGATCCAGAACACCGCGAGCAGCACCACGCCCATCCCACCTGACCACACGCCTTCCCAGCTCTTGCCGGGGCTGATGCTCGGCGCCAGCTTGCGGCGGCCGAAGGCCCGCCCACCGAAATAGGCCGCCACGTCGGCCATCCACACCAGGCACAAGACCGAGAGCATGAAGTTGATGCCCACGGTGCGGGCCTGCGCCAGGGCCAGCCAGGCGAGCCAGATGCCCAGCAAACCCAGGGCCCAGCGCGCAATGCGCGGCAACCGCGGCCAGGCAGCAGGGCCGGAACGCAGGGCCAGCGCGCCGCCACCCAGCCACAAGGCCAGGGCCGCCGCCCACAGCCCCGCGGGCGCCTGGAGAGCCCAGCCCGCGGCCCAGGCTGCAGCACCGCCGAGGGCGACCACGGCGCCCATGGCAATGGCCAGCGCCGGCGCGGCCTGGTTCAGCCGGCCCCACTCCCAGCCCGCTGCGGCCATCAGCACCAGCGTGAGCCCGGCGAAGGGCCATGGGCTGCTGGCGGCCAAGGATGCGAGGAGGATGGCCACAAGCACCAGCGCGGTGATGACACGCTGCCTCAGCATGGCCGCGTCAGGACGCTTCAGACGCAGCGGCGCTGGAACGCAGGGTGCCAAAGCGGCGCTCGCGGCGCGCGTAGGCGGCAAAGGCGGCGTCGATCTCGGCGATGCCGAAATCGGGCCACAGGCACTCGGTGAAGAACAGCTCGGAGTAGGCCGTTTGCCACAGCAGGAAGTTGCTGATGCGCATCTCGCCACCGGTGCGGATGAAGAGGTCGGGGTCGGGCGCAAACGCCATCGCCATGCGGCTGGACAACCAGTCTTCGTCCAACTGTTCGGGCTTCAGCCCCTCGGCCAGCGCCTGGCGGCAGGCCTGCATGACGTCCCAGCGGCCGCCGTAATTGAAGGCCACGCTGAGGTTGATGCGCGTGTTGTGCTTGGTGATCTCTTCGGCATGGTCCCAGGCCTTGCGCAGTTTCTCGGACACGGCCTCGCGGTCGCCGACGATGCGGATGCGCACGCCATCACCGGCCAGCTT
>JANMMD010000401.1:0-14161 GCA_031372905.1 Betaproteobacteria bacterium | reverse complement strand
CTGGGGCGTGGTCAGCTGCGTGCTGATGCTGTCGATCAGCAGCCTGTTCTACATCATCGTCGGCCAGTTCCTGTTCTCGCGCGTGCTGAAGCTGGCCCCGATCTCGGGCTTCGAGCCGGGCCTGGATGCCGCGAAGTTCCTGGTGCTGCCGGTGCTGCTGAGCCTGCTGGCGCGGCTGGGTGGCGAGGCGCGCCTGTACCGCGCGATGTTCCTGGAAGAACTGGGCAAGGACTACGTGCGCACCGCACGTGCCAAGGGCCTGGCCGAGCAGGCGGTGCTGGTGAGGCACGTGCTGCGCAATGCGCTCATCCCCATCGTCACCAGCGCCGGCAGCTACCTGCCGTATGTCTTTCTCGGCAGCCTGGTTTTCGAGAGTTTCTTTGGCCTGCCCGGCCTGGGCGCCTACGTCATCGAGGCCATCAGCCGGCAGGACTTTGCGATCGTGCGCACCATGGTGTTTGTCGGTTCCTTGCTCTACATCGCCACCTACGTTTTGATCGACGTGGTCTACACCTGGGTCGACCCCCGAGTGAGACTGTCGTGAGGTTGTCATGAGCGCTTTCATGAGCGGCCTGCCGAAGTTCGTGCTGCTGTGGACCGACGGCGCCATCTGGCTGCTGCTGGCTGCGCTGGCGGCCTATGCGGTGATGGTGCTGCGCAAGCCGCAGCTGGCCGCCACCTGGGGCCGCGTGTTCCGCGATGCGCCGGCGCTGGCGTCTTCCGTGGTGCTGGTGCTGTGCCTGGCGGTGACGCTGCTGGACAGCGTGCACTACCGCGCGCCGCTGCCCGCCGTGGCCGGGCAGACCACCGTGGCTTACGACACGCGCACCCGGTCGCTGCTGGATGCGCTGCTGGACGACCTGGTGGACGCGCGCGAAACCACGTATTCGCGGCCCCTGGCCTACGTCAGCTTCACCAAGGAGTCGATGCTGGTCAACGGTCAAGTGCAGCGCGTGGCCCCACGCCTGCAATTCGGCGGCGCGCACCTGCAAGACCCGGCCAACGCCTGGCTGCCCGACATCGCGGCACGCGGCGGCACGGGCCTGCTCTGGGGCGCGCTGGCGGCGCTGGTGGCCGGTGTGCTGCTCGTGGCCGCAGTGGCTTGGGGTTCCCGTCAGCCCGTGGGCGCCACCTGGGGCCGCATCTGGCGCAAGCAAACCGCCGTGCCCTGGCACGTAGCGCTGCAGACGCTGGGCCTGGTGTGCCTGGTGGCTGGCCCAGCCGCGGCGCTGTCTGGCCCCTACCACCTGCTGGGCACCGACCTCACCGGCAACGACGTGCTCTACCAGTCGCTGAAGAGCATCCGCACGGCCTTCGTCATCGGCACGCTGGCCACGGTGGCCACGCTGCCGCTGGCGGTGGTGCTGGGCATCCTGGCGGGCTACTTCCGCGGCTGGGTCGACGAGCTCATCCAGTACCTCTACACGGTGCTGAGCTCGGTGCCCAACGTGCTGCTGATCGCAGCCTGCGTGCTCATCGTGCAGGTGTTTCTCGACAAGAACCCGGGCCTCTTCGAAACCGGCGCCGAGCGTGCCGACCTGAAGCTCTTCCTGCTCTGCGCGGTGCTGGGCCTGACGGGCTGGGCCGGTCTGTGCCGCCTGCTGCGCGCCGAGACGCTGAAGCTGCGCGAGCTCGACTACGTGCAGGCCGCCAGTGCCTTCGGCGTGAGCCACGGTCGCATCATGTCGCGGCACATCTTCCCCAACGTGGCCCACCTGATGCTCATCGTCACCGTGCTCGAGTTCAGCTCGCTCATCCTCTACGAGGCCGTGCTGTCGTACGTCGGTGTGGGTGTCGATCCTTCGATGAACAGCTTCGGCGGCATGATCAACCTGGCGCGCAGCGAGATGAGCCGCGACCCCGTGGTGTGGTGGAGCTTCGCCTCGGCCTTCGGTTTCATGGTGGCGCTGGTGCTGGCCGCCAACCTGTTTGCCGACGGCGTGCGTGATGCTTTCGACCCGCGTGCTGCGGTCTTTCGCAGCCAACGCAAGCGCCGTGCGGCAGCCGCCGTGAAAGCAGGCTGAAGCCATGATCCGCATCCAAGACCTGCAAGTGGAGATCGACGCCGAAGCCGGCGTGGTGCGCGCCATCGCCGGCCTCACCTTGAGCATCCAGCGCGGCGAGACCTTTGCGCTGGTGGGCGAAAGCGGCTGCGGCAAGAGCATGACGGCGCTGGCGCTGATGCGCCTGCTGCCCGAGGCCGGCGTGGTGGCCGGCGGCGACCTGCATCTCCTCGGCGACGACAAAGGCCAAGGCACCGACGACATCGACGTGCTGGCCCTGCCCGAATCGCAGATGCGCGCGGTGCGCGGCGGCCGCATCGGCATGATCTTCCAGGAACCCTCGACGAGCCTGAACCCGGTGATGCGCGTGGGCCAGCAGGTGGTGGAGGCCATCGAGGCGCACACACCGCTGCGTGGCGCCGCGGCGCGTGCGAAGGCGCTGGACTGGCTGAAGCGCGTCGGCATCCCCGAGCCCGAGCGCCGTTTCGACGACTACCCCTTCCGCATGAGCGGCGGCCAGAAACAGCGCGTGATGATCGCCATCGCGCTGGCCGCCGAGCCCGATTTCCTCGTCGCCGACGAGCCGACGACGGCGCTGGACGTCACCATCCAGGCGCAGATCCTCGATCTGCTGAAAGACCTGCAGCGTGAACGCCGCATGGGGCTGCTGCTGATCACGCACGACCTGGCCGTGGTGTCCGGCATGGCGCACCGCGTGGCGCTGATGTACGCCGGGCAGATCATCGAGGTGGCGCCGGCCGCGCAGTTCTTCGCCGCGCCGCGCCACCCGTATGCGCAGGCCCTGCTGCGCGCCTTGCCCGGCGGTGCGCAGCGTGGTGCGCCACTGGAAGCCATTGCCGGCACCGTGCCGCCGCTGACGCAGACCTTCACGGGGTGCCGTTTTGCCCCGCGTTGCGCCGTGGTGATGCCGCATTGCGCCAGCACCTTGCCCACGCTGGACGAAGTGGCACCGGCGCACAGCGTGCGCTGTCTGCGCTACGTGCCAGGCGCAGAAGCCATGCCGGCAGATTCACGCGTCGAGTCCATGGCTGTGCCGGAGGGTGCCAGGGCTGCGGCCGCCAAAGCTGTCGAGACTGAAACTGGCACCCTACTGCTGGACGTTCAAGACCTGCGCGTGCGCTACCCCGTGCGCGGCGGTTTGCTGCAGCGCGTGGTGGGCCACTTCAACGCGGTGGGCGGTGTGTCCTTCCAGGTGCCGCAGGGCCGCACGCTGGCGCTGGTGGGCGAAAGCGGCTGCGGCAAGACCACCACCGGCAAGGCCATCGTGCAGCTGCTGCGGCGCGTGGCCACGGTGCAGGGCAGGGCGCTGCTGAACGGCCGCAACCTGCTGGAGCTGCAGGGCGCCGAGCTGCAGGCCGCGCGGGCCCAGGTGCAGATCATCTTCCAGGACCCTTTCGCGTCCTTGAACCCGCGCCTGCGCGTGGCCGAGATCCTCGACGAGGGCCTGGCCGCGCTGCAGCCCGACCTCGACGCCAACACGCGCCGTGCGCGCATCGAGCGCCTGACCGACCAGGTCGGCTTGCGTCGCGAGGCCCTGGGCCGCTACCCGCATGAGTTCAGCGGCGGCCAGCGCCAGCGCATCGCCATCGCGCGGGCACTGGCGGTGCAGCCGCGGCTGATCGTTTGTGACGAGCCGACCTCGGCGCTGGATGTCTCGGTGCAGGCGCAGATCCTGAATCTGCTGCGCGAGCTGCAGCGCGAGCTGGGCGTGAGCTACCTGTTCATCACGCACAACATCGGCGTCGTCGAGTACATCGCCGACTTCGTGGCGGTGATGCGCAGCGGCCGTATCGAAGAGCAGGGGCCCTGTGCAGAGATCCTGGCGCGCCCCACGCGCCCCTACACACAAAGCTTGCTGGCCGCCGTGCCGCGCCTCTTGGTGCATTGACGCACCGACAGCAGTGGCTTTCGGTGATCTGCGGCGCGCGTTTTGTTGCATCACTCCAACAGCAAGTTCCCTGCTTTTCCCTGGTGCTAACCCGCGGCTGCGCGCGCCTGCCATGACGGAGAAGCCGCGCCTGAAATTCGCAAGTCCCTGAATTTGCAGGACTTATGGCGAACGGTGATGTGACGGGAGCTGTCACCTTCGAGGTCTTGATGCCGCTGTGGCACCCATTCACGGGCCTGGTCGCGGAGGCACGCTACGTGCTTCCCGTAACAATCTCTTCACACGTAGCCAGCGCGAGGGACAGGCTTGCCCGCAGGGGTGCCTGAAGCGACGCGGCGGCGAGTGAATTGACTGGGCCATCTCTACATCAGGAGTTCGATTCACATGTTCAAGAAGACAAAAATCACCTCTGGCGTCCTCGTGGCGTTGGGCGGTGTGCTGCTGGCGGGCTCGATGCCCGTCGCGGCACAGACGGCAGAGCGCATCGAGATCACGGGCTCGCGCATCCGCACCCTCGGTGCTGTGTCGAACAGCCCCATCTCCAGCGTCAGCGCTGCTGACCTCAACACCACCCAGCCGGTGGCCGTTGAAGAGGTGGTGCGCAGCCTGCCGGCCACCACGCCGGCCATCGGTGCCAACACCAACAACGGGTCTGGTGGCGGCGCCACCATCCAGTTGCGTGGCCTGGGCACCAACCGCACCTTGGTGCTGGTGAACGGCCGCCGCATGGTGCCTTTCAATCTGGCCGGTGTCGTGGACACCAACTCCATCCCCGTCTCGCTGCTCGAGCGGGTTGACATCGTCACGGGTGGCGCGTCCGCCGTGTACGGTGCCGACGCCGTCGCTGGTGTCGTGAACTTCGTGCTGCGAAAGAACTTCCAGGGCGTCGAGGCCTCCACCTCGTACGGCGTCTCTGAAGAAGGCGATGCCAAGCGCTACCGCACCGACCTGACCCTGGGTGCCGGCTTTGCCGAAGGCAAGGGCAACGTCGCACTGAGCGTCGGCCAGGCCAAGACCAACCCGCTGACGCAGGGCGAGCGCCCGTTCAGCATCTTCTCGATCACGTCGACCAACGGCGCCGCGGGCGGCTCCGGCACGACGGTGCCGTCGGCATTCACCGTGGTGGCACCTACCCAGTTCGCCAACGGTACGCCGCTGCCTCCCGCCAACGCGGCGACGGATCCTGCCGGCACGCCGCCCAACCCCCTGAGTTGGACGGGGCGCGGCTTGTCGGGCACCCGCCAGATCAACCCGACGACGGGTGCGCTGGGCTCGTCGGTATCTCTGTTCAACTTCAACCCGCCGAACTACTTCATCACGCCGCTTGACCGCACGCAGATGACGGCACTGGCCGAGTACACGATCAATGACAACGCGCAGGTCTACGCCGATCTGTTCTACACACGTTCGAAGGTTGACCTGAACCTGGCCGCAACCGGCACGTTCAATAACACGTACGACGTGCCCATCGGCAACCCCTACCTGCCGGCAGCGATGCGTCAGCAGATCTGCACGGCTCTGGCCGGCACGAACCGCGCGATCACGAACTGCGCGGTGGGCAGCACGGAGACGGTGCAGTTGCAGGTCAACCGCCGCATCACCGAGAACGGCCCGCGCATCAACACCTTCGACAACGAGACGTCGCAGTACACCGTGGGCTTGAAGGGCACCTTGCCTTTCCTGAGCAACTGGGGTTACGACGCTTACATGAGCAGCGGCCGGGCCTTCCAGGTCAGCCAGCGCATCAACTGGGGCTCGCTGGCGCGTTCGCGCCAGGCGCTGAACGCGATCAGCACCACCGCGTGCCGCGACACATCCAACGGCTGCGTGCCACTGAACGTGTTCGGTGCGGAGGGCAGCATCACGCCAGCGCAACTGGCCTTCTTCAACGTCAGCGCCATCCAGCAGCAGACCGTGACGCAGAAGGTCTACTCGGCCAGCTTCTCTGGCGACCTGGGCGCAGTTAAGAGCCCGTGGGCCAAGGCTCCCATTTCGCTGGCCGTGGGTGCTGAACAGCGCACCACGACGGGCAGCAACGCGTCCGACGGCCCGTCGCAAATCCAGGGTGAAGTGCTGGGTACCGGTGCACCGCTGCCTGACCGCCGCGGCACGCTGAAGCTGAATGAAGGCTTCTTCGAAGCCATCATCCCGCTGCTCTCCGACTTGCCTGGCGTGCGTTCGCTGAACCTCGAGACCGGCTTCCGCACCACCGAGTTCACCTCCGGCGCCAGCAGCAAGAACTATGACAGCTGGAAATTCGGCGGCGAGTGGACGCCCATCAAGGGCCTGCGTTTCCGCGCCATGAAGCAGCGCGCCACGCGTGCTCCGAACGTCAACGAGCTCTACGCGCCTGTGGTGTCGGGCCTGGCCAACCAGACGGTGGACCAGTGCTCGGCGTTCCCGAATGGCCCGTCGCAGCCCGCTGTGCCTGTGACCGGTGCGCTTCGCGCACTGTGCTTGCAGACCGGCGTGCCGGCCGGCGCCATCGACAGCCTGCCGCAGCCCTCTGCTGGCCAGATCAACGTCGTCGCGGGTGGCAACCCGAACCTCGGGCCGGAAGAAGCCGACACCTCGACCATCGGTCTGGTGTTCGAGCCTGAGTTTGCGCCTGGCCTGACGATGTCTTTGGACTTCTACCAGATCCAGATCAACAAGTCGGTGAGCGCGGCGACGGCTCCGCAGGTCCTCAACGGGTGCTACAGCGCCACGCTGAACCCCGGGCTGGGCTTCAACTCGCTGTGCGGCCTGATCGGGCGCAGCCCGGTGGACGGCACGTTCAACGGTGGCACCGCGCCGGGCGTGAACACCTCGACGTCGAATCTGGGTACCGACTGGACCTCGGGCTACGACATCGAAGTGCGTTATCGCCTGCCGCTGCGCAACCTCGGCCTCGACCCGAAGTGGGGCCGCGTGGACTTGTCGCTGAGCGCGAACCAGACGACCAAGTACGAGTTCCAGACCATCCCGGGCGTGCCGCTGCTGGATTGCCTGGGCCAGTACGGTACGAGCTGCGGTGGTCCGAACTACAAGACCAAGTTCAGCCAGCGTGGCAGCTGGAACGTGGGTGACTGGAACTTTGCCTACAACTGGCGTTATGTGGGCAAGGTCGTCGAGGAGCCGGGTGGTACGAACTACCTGCCGCAGTTCTCGAGTGTCAAGGCCTACAGCTACGTCGACCTGCGTGCCGACTGGAACGTCACCAAGAACCTGAAGCTGCAATTGTCGGTGGCCAATGCCTTTGACAAGAAGCCGCCGGAAGTGGGCAGCACCATCGGTACCACGGCGACGAACAGCGGCAACACCTTCCCGTCGTACTACGACGTGGTGGGCCGCGCCTACACCGTTGGCGCGACGTTGAAGTTCTGATCGTTCGGCCCTTGCGGCCGTGCAGGCAAGGCGGGCTTCGGCCCGCCTTTTTTATGGGCCCCAGCTCCCTACAATCTGCGCATGCACATCCTCATCGCCAACGACGACGGTTATCTCGCGCCTGGCCTCGCGGCCCTGGTGCAGGCTTGCGAGGGCCTGGGCGAGATCACCGTGTTCGCGCCGGAACAAAACGCCAGCGGCACCAGCAACGCACTCACGCTGGGGCGGCCCTTGAACATCTTCCAGGCCAAGGGCGCGCGCGGCCATGCCGTCAATGTCGTCAACGGCACGCCGTCCGACTGCGTGCATCTGGCCTTGACCGGTGTCCTGGGCCACCGGCCCGATCTCGTGCTCTCCGGCATCAACAACGGCGCCAACATGGGCGACGACACGCTGTATTCGGGCACCGTGGCCGCAGCGATGGAAGGCTTCCTGTTTGGTGTGCCGGCAATCGCCTTCTCACAAGCGGAGAAGGGCTGGGGCGAAATCGACGCAGCCGCGGTCACCGCGCGGGCGGTGGTGGAGCAGGTGCTGGCCCAGGCCTCGCTGCAAGGTTTGCCTTGGCTCTTGAATGTGAACATCCCAAACCGCGCCGACGCCCTGCAGTTGCCGCGCGTGGTGACGCGCCTGGGGCGGCGCCACGCCAGCGAACCGCTGATCCGCCAGACCAACCCGCGCGGCGAGCCGATCTACTGGATAGGTCCTGCAGGCGATGCGCGCGAGTGCGGCGAGGGCACCGACTTCCATGCCGTGGCGCAGGGGCTGGTGTCCATCACGCCGCTGCAGGTGGATCTCACCGACCACGCATCACGCGGCTCGTGGGCCGAACGTCTCGGTCAGGGTCAGGGTCAGGGCCAGGCGCCTGCAGTTGCATGACGCAAGCCCCGCCGCCGGCGTCAGGTCCGCCGGGCTCGTCAGGTCCGCCACGTTCATTGCGCTTCCCCTTGGCCCTGGATCGCGTCCATGGCACCACCCGCACCGCGCCAGCCGGTGAGCTGCTGCGCCCGCAGGCGCCGTTGAAGCACGCCGCCGAAGCGGCAGCCCAATTGGCAGGTGCCCGCCACCAACCCAGCGGCCTGGGCCTGGATTCTGCGGCGGTACGCCAGCGCATGGTGCAGCGGCTGAACGCCGACGGGATTCGCGTAGATGCGGTGTTGCAGGCTTTCGGGGCGGTGGAGCGCCATCGCTTCGTCGACAGCGCGCTGGCCACGCAGGCCTACGAAGACACCTCGCTGCCCATCGGCCTGTCGCAGACCATCAGCAAGCCTTCGGTGGTGGCGCGGATGCTCGCGCTGCTCTTCGAAGGCAGCACGGCACGGGCCCAAGGCCATCTCGGCCGGGTGCTGGAAATCGGCACCGGCTGCGGTTACCAGGCGGCGCTGCTGGCGCTGCTGGCGCGCAGCGTGGTTTCCATCGAGCGCTTGAAGGCCCTGCACGACAAGGCCCGCGACAACCTGGCGGGTCACCGCGCCGGTGATCTGCGCCTGGTCTACGGTGATGGCCGCCTGGGCCATGCGCCACGCGCGCCCTACGACAGCATCGTGGCCGCCGCGGGCGGCGAAGACCTGCCGCCGGCCTGGCTGGAACAGCTGGCTGTCGGCGGCCGTCTGGTGGCACCGATGCATGACGCCGCCCGCGGCGGCCAGCAGGGTTTGCTGGTCATCGATCGTCGGCCCGACGGCTTGCAGCGGCAGTGGCTCGATGCCGTGCATTTCGTCCCACTAAAATCCGGGGCGGCATGAAGATGAATCCGACCTACCCTACTCTCGCCTTGCGCATCGGCCTCAGGCTCGGCGCAGGGTGCCTCGTGCTTGGCCTCGCCGCCTGCGCCTCGCCCGGCCACCGCGCGCCGGTGGAGGACCGCCAGGCCAGTTCGCCTCGCGCCTCGGCACCTGCGCCCGCGCCTGGCAGCACCCCTGCCACCATGCCTGCTGCCGACACCACGGCAACGAAGCCGCCACCGCCGGGCATCGAGAACGCCGGCAAGCCCGGCTACTACACGGTGAAGCCGGGCGACACCTTGATCCGAGTGGGTCTGGAGAACGGTCAGAACTGGCGCGACATCGCACGCTGGAACGGCCTGGACAACCCCAACATCATCGAAGTGGGCCAGGTGCTGCGCGTGGTGACACCGGCTGTTGATGCCTCTGCCGTGGTGGCGCGGCCGGTGGCGGCAGCCGGGCGCGTCGAGAACCGGCCTCTGGACGCGGCGGCTGCAGCCGCAGCCGCGGCAGCAGCTTCGGCGGCCAGCGCCGTCGTGGTCGCGCCGCCCCAAGCGGCGCCCGCGCCCGTCGCGGCGACCACGGGCCCGCGTGACCCCGAGGGTGAACCGAACTGGATGTGGCCGGCCGCTGGCCCCGTGGCCACGGGCTTCGACGAAGTGAAGAGCAAAGGCCTGGCCATCACCGGCAAGGCCGGTGACCCCGTGCTGGCCGCGGCCGACGGGCGCGTGGTCTATGCCGGCGCCGGCCTGCGCGGCTACGGCAACCTGGTGATCGTCAAACACAACGCCACCTACCTCACGGCCTACGCGCACAACCAGACCTTGCTGGTGAAGGAAGACCAGGCTGTGCGCCGCGGCCAGAAGATTGCCGAGATGGGCAACAGCGACGCCGAACGGGTGCAGCTGCACTTCGAGATCCGCCGCCAGGGCAAGCCCATCGACCCCGCGCGGCTGTTGCCAGCCCGCTGAGCCCGGCGTCGCCGCGAACCCCCACGCATGACCAGCGGATTTGATTGGCTCGTGGTCGAGTCGCTCGACCTCGACGCCCAGGGCATTGCCCACCGGCCCAAGCCTGAAGGCGCAGAGGACGAGCAGGGCGCCGGCAAGGTGGTCTTCATCGAAGGCGCGCTGCCCGGTGAGCGCGTGCAGGTGAATGTCTCGCGCAAGAAGAACAACTGGGAGCAGGGCCAGATGTCGGCCCTCTCGCGCGAAAGCGCGCAGCGCGTGCGCCCGGGTTGCCCGCACTTCGGCCTGCACACCGGCGCCTGCGGCGGCTGCAAGATGCAGCATCTGCACCCCGCCGCACAGGTGGCCGTCAAGCAGCGTGTGCTGGAAGACAACCTCTGGCACCTGGCCAAGGTGAAGGCCGACCAGCTGCTGCGTCCCATCGAGGGCCCGGCCTGGGGCTACCGCGACCGTGCGCGCCTTTCGGTGCGCTATGTGCACAAGAAGGGCACGGTGCTGATCGGCTTCCATGAGCGCAAGTCGCGCTACGTGGCCGACATGCAGGTCTGCCCCGTGCTGCCTGCCAAAGTGAGTGGCATGTTGATGCCGCTACGCGATTTGATATTTGCCATGGACCTGCGCGAGCAGATGCCGCAAATCGAGCTGGCAGCCGGTGACGGCATCCGCGGCCCGGTGATCGCGCTGGTGCTGCGCAATCTGGCGCCTCTGACACCTGGCGACGCACAGCGCCTGCGCGATTTTGCGGCTGTGCACGGCGTGCAGTGGTGGTTGCAGCCCAAGGGGCCGGACACGGTGCATCTGCTCGATGAAGGCGGGCCGGTGCTGAGCTACAGCCTGCCCGAATTTGGCATCACCATGCCCTTCAAGCCGACCGACTTCACGCAGGTCAACCCGCACATCAACCGTGTGCTGGTGGACCGCGCGCTGAAGCTGCTTGACGTGCAGCCGCAAGACCAGGTCATCGACTGGTTCTGCGGCCTCGGCAACTTCACGCTGCCCCTGGCGACGCGCACCACACGCGCGGCGAGTGTGCTGGGCATCGAAGGCAGCGAGACGCTGGTGGCGCGCGCGCGTGACAACGCCAAGCTGAATGGCCTGGCGCACAAGGCGCGTTTCGAGGCGCGCAATCTGTTCGAGATCACGCCCGCCGACCTGCGTGCGGCGGGCACGGCGCAGCGCTGGCTCATCGACCCGCCGCGCGAAGGCGCCTTTGCACTGGCCAAGGCCGTGGCCGATCTGCATGCCGAGGGCGGCTTTGCGTTGCCGCAGCGCATCGTCTACGTCAGCTGCAACCCGGCCACCCTGGCGCGAGACGCTGGCCTGCTGGTGCACCAGGGTGGTTATCGCTGCAGCCTGGCTGGCGTGGTGAACATGTTTCCGCACACCGCGCATGTCGAGAGCATGGCGGTCTTCGATCGCGCCTGAGCCGCAAAAGAAAACGGGGCCCGCGGGCCCCGTTCTTCATCGGGCAGGAGAACGCTTTTTACTCGCGTTCGCCGCCGAAGATGCCCAACAGGGCCAGCAGGTTGCTGAACACGTTGTAGATGCTGAGATAGACGCCCAGCGTGGCGCTGATGTAGTTGGTTTCTTCGCCGTCCTGCACACGCTTCAGGTCGTAGAGGATGAAAAAGGAGAACACGCCGATCGCCAGCACCGACAGCGTGATCATCAGGGCGCTGCTCTGGATGAAGATGTTGGCAATGCCTGCGACCAGCATAAGGATGACGCCGATGAACATGAACTTGCCCATGCTCGACAGGTCGCGCTTGATCACTGTGCTCAGGCTGGCCATGCCCAGGAACACAGCACCGGTGCCGGCGAAGGCCGTCATGATCAAACTGCCGCCGTTGGCCAGGCCCAGCACCGAGCCCACCAGGCGCGACAGCATCAGGCCCATGAAGAAGGTGAAGCCCAGCAGGATGGGCACGCCCGCTGCCGAGTTCTTGAATTTCTCGATCGCAAACATGAAGCCGAAGGCCCCGCCCAGGAAGACGATGGCGCTCATGCCCATGCCCAGGCCGCGCACCAAGCCCGTCTGAACGCCGATCCAGGCGCCCAGCACGGTGGGCACCATCGACAGGGCCAGCAGCCAGTAGGTGTTGCGCAACACGCGGTTGCGCTGTGCCTCCAGCGCGCCGCCACCGGCCACGCCAGGATAGTTCTGCACGCTTTCGTTCATAAGGACAAGCTCCCGAGGCTGAGTGACGCGCCGAAATCGACGCAGCCCAGATTCTAGGACGCACGGGCAGCCCCGGGCATGCCCCTAGCGTCTCAGCCGTTATGCCGTGCCGTCGGGCGTTATCGTCATGGGCATGAAGACCAAACCCTCCCTCACCGTGGACGACGCGCGCGCGATTGCCGCTGCTGCCGAAGCCGAAGCCGTCAAGAACAATTGGGCCGTCACGTTGGCTGTCGTCGATGACGGCGGGCACTTGCTGTGGCTGCAGCGGCTGGACGGCGCCGCGCCGATTTCAGCCGAGATTGCCACCGCGAAGGCGCGCACCGCAGCGCTGGGCCGGCGCGAGAGCAAGGTCTATGAAGACATGATCAACGGCGGCCGCGTCTCCTTCCTCAGCGCGCCCGTGCTGCACGGCATGCTGGAAGGTGGCGTGCCCATCGTCGTTGAGGGTCAGTTCGTGGGCGCCGTGGGGGTCAGCGGTGTGAAGTCGACCGAAGACGCGCAGATCGCGCGTGCCGGCATCGCCGCGCTGGGCGTGTGAGCTCGGCGGCTATACTCCGGCGGTTTACCCGCTAACAACGCAGCCCCAAGCGAAACTCCGCAGTCGGTTTCCTCTCGGACCCTTGTTTTCTCCTCGGCTCTCCCCGGGAAGGAGACGAGGCGCTGGGTGCGCAAGAACCCCGGAGCTTTGCCTTTGCCGCCGTCACTGGTTCCCTCGTTGCCGCCTGCACTGCTCGCTCTCGCAGACGGCACCACCTTTCACGGCACGAGCGTCGGTGCCCCTGGTTCCACGGCGGGTGAGGTGGTCTTCAACACCGCACTCACCGGCTACCAGGAAATCCTTACCGACCCCAGCTACTGCCGCCAGATCGTCACGCTGACCTACCCGCACATCGGCAATGTCGGCGTCAACGCCGAAGACGTCGAGGCGAACAAGGTTCACGCTGCCGGCCTCATCGTCAAGGACGTGTCGCTGCGCGTCTCGAACTACCGCTCGACGATGAGCCTGCCGGACTACCTGGCCAAAGAAGGCACGGTGGCCATCGCCGGCATCGACACGCGCCGCCTCACGCGCGTACTGCGCAGCACGGGTGCGCAGAACGGCTGCATCACGAGTTTCCCCGTGGGCCACACGGTCAGCGCCGCCGACGTGCAGGAGGCCATCGGCAAGGCCCAGGCAGCACCGTCGATGGCCGGGCTGGACCTGGCCCAGGTGGTGTCAGCCACCCAGCCCTACGCGTGGACGCAGACCGAGTGGCAGCTGGAAGGCGGCTACGGCACTCTTGCCGACGCCCGCTTCCATGTCGTGGCCTACGACTTCGGCGTGAAGTTCAACATCCTGCGCATGCTGGCCAGCCGCGGCTGCCGCGTGACGGTGGTGCCGGCCAAGACGCCGGCCGCCGAGGCGCTGAAACTCAAGCCCGATGGCGTCTTCTTGAGCAACGGGCCCGGCGACCCCGAGCCCTGCGACTACGCAATCGCCGCCACGCGCGAGCTGATCGAAACCGGCATCCCCACCTTCGGCATCTGCCTGGGCCACCAGATCCTGGCGCTGGCCAGCGGTGCGAAGACCTTCAAGATGAAGTTCGGCCACCATGGCGCCAACCACCCGGTGAAAGACCTCGACACCGGTCGCGTCAGCATCACGAGCCAGAACCACGGTTTTGCGGTGGACGAGAAAAGCCTGCCCGCAAACCTGCGCCCCACGCACATCAGCCTCTTCGACGGCACGCTGCAAGGCCTGGCGCGCACCGACAAGCCGGCCTTCTGCTTCCAGGGCCACCCCGAGGCCAGCCCCGGGCCGCACGACATCGCCTACCTGTTCGACCGATTCACGACGCTGATGGCCGATCGGAAACTGGCGGAGAAGAACCATGCCTAAGCGCACCGACCTCAAGAGCATCCTCATCATTGGCGCCGGCCCCATCGTCATCGGCCAGGCCTGCGAGTTCGACTACTCCGGCGCCCAGGCCTGCAAGGCGCTGCGCGAAGAGGGTTACCGCGTCATCCTGGTG
>JANMMD010000360.1:0-25588 GCA_031372905.1 Betaproteobacteria bacterium | reverse complement strand
GTGGCGACGCCCATGCGGCCTTGCTCAGCGGTGGCGAGTACAGGGCCATCCCCGAGGCCCTGAAGCCGCAGCTGCAGGTTCTGACCACCTTCGCCGAAGTGCCGGGCTTCATCGTGCTGACCAGCCCACGCATGGCCGCCGACGACGCGCGCGCCGTGAAGGCCCAGCTGCAGCGCTTCGCCGCGGGGTCCGACGAAGGCAAGGCGTTCTTCGGCAGCACAGGCTTCAGTGGCATGCGCGAGCCGGCTGCGGGCGTGATGGAGGCCATGGACCCCTTCGTGGACGCCACCCGGCGCGCGCTCGCGCCGGCGAGTTGACCGCCGTGGTCTGGCGCCGCTGGTCACTGCGGCACAAGCTGATCGCCGCTGGTGTGGTGGTGCAGCTGGCCGCGGGTGCGGCCCTGCAGCTCAGCAGCATGCGGCTGCTCCAGGGTACGCTGGTCGAGCAGGCTGCGGTCGAAACGCGTCAGGTGCTGGCGTTGCTCGACCAGGCGATCGCCGCGCCGCTGGCCCAACGCGACTACGCCACGCTGCAGCAGACACTCGACCTCGTGCGCAGCGATGCCGCCATCCACTATCTGGTGGTCACCGACCACCGCGGCCAGCCGGTGGCCAGCGCGGGCTGGGACGCCGCGCGTCCGTTGCCGCCGCGTGACACGGGCGAGATCGACCTGCGGCGCGCCGACAGCACCCTGCACCTCGGCGCGCCCATCCAGCTGGCCGGTCAGCCGCTCGGCCGTGTCGACGTGGGCCTGTCGACCGACAGGCTGCACCAGGCCCAAGCCACCTTCTTCCTGCGCAGCCTGCACATCGGCGTGGTGGCGCTGCTGCTGTCGGGCCTGGCGCTGGCGGTCATCGCACTGGCCATCACGCGCCACCTTGCGCGGCTGGCACAGGCCACGCAGCGCGTGGCCCGAGGCGACTTCGACGTTCAGGTGGTGGTGACCACCGGCGACGAGATCGGCCAACTCGGCGCCGGCTTCAACGCCATGGCGCTGGCCCTGAAGGAGCGTGTCGCGGCGCTGGAAGTCAGCGAGGCCCAGCAACGCGTGCACCTGGATACGGCACGCGCCGAGCAGGCGCGCTTGACGACGCTGCTGGGCGCCATGCAGGGCGGCATCCTCTTCGTCGATGCGGCCGACCGCGTGATCTATGCCAACAGCGCCTTCGCGCGCATCTGGCGCCTGCCGGAGCCCGCAGCCGGCCAGCGCCTGGCAGACATCGTGCCGCTGCTGCTGACCCAGGTCGAGCCCGGCGACGCACCCCATCTGCAGGCCATGCTTCAGCACGGCGAGGCCGAGCCCGCCGGCCAGCGCGAACTGCGCACGGTGGACGGCCGCACGCTGGTGCAGCGCATGCAGCCCGTGGCGGCGGCGGCCACGGTGCAGGGCCGCATCTGGTTCCACGACGACATCACGCTCGAGCGCCAGACGCAACAGCGTGCCCACCAGGCCCTCTACGACCCGCTGACGGCGCTGCTCAACCGTCGCGGCCTGCTCGAAGCGCTGCAGGCCGCCATCGCGCAAGCCAGCGCCTTGCCGCGCGGCGAGCTCACGCTGCTGTTCATCGACCTGGACGACTTCAAGCACGCCAATGACGTGGGCGGGCACCGCACGGGCGACGAGATCCTGGTGGCAGTGGCGCGCGCGCTGTCCGGCCAGCTGCGCAAGGGCGAGGTGGTGGCGCGCCTGGGCGGTGACGAGTTCGCGGTGCTCTGCCCTGGCCTGGGCACGGTCGACGCCGGCGGCCTGGCGGCGCGCCTGGTCGACGCCGTGGCCGCATTGCGCTTCGAGGCCGCGGCGCAGACGCTGCGCGTGGGCTGCAGCATCGGCATCGCGGCTTATCCCGCCGACGCGCGTTCCGGTGACGAGCTGGTGGCCTGCGCCGACGCCGCGATGTACCAGGCCAAGCAGGGCGGCAAGAACGGCTGGGCCCGGTTTCAGGGCCACCCGCCCACGCAGGCCGAAACCGACCGCCCGAGCCTGGACGCACGCCTGCATCGCGCCTTGCAGGGCCCGGGTTTGGTGCTGCATTTCCAGCCTGTGCACCGCGCGTCAGACCTGCAGGTGTCCCACCACGAAGCGCTGGTACGGCTGGTCGATGAACACGACCCCGGGCGGCTGATCTCGCCTGCCGACTTCATCGCCCATGCCGAACGCAGTGGCCAGGTCCGGCAGATCGACCGCTGGGTCTTCGAGAACACTGTCGCTCGGCTGGCTGCCGAAGACGCATCGCTGTGCATGTCCGCCAACCTGTCGGCGCGCTCGCTAGAAGACGCCAGCTTTGCCGGCTTCCTGCGCGACGTCTTGCAGCGCCACGATGTCGACCCGCGCCGCCTGCTCATCGAACTGACCGCGTCGGTGGCCTCCCTCGACCCCCTGGCTGTGCGGCATCCCATCGACGCGCTGCGCCAGCTCGGCTGCGCCGTGCACCTGGACGACTTCGGCCGCGGCAGCAACACCTTCGCCCAGCTCAGGCTGCTGGAGGTCGACGCGATCAAGATCGATGGCAGCTTCGTGCGCAGCGTGCTGTCCGATGCCAGCACGCGGCTGTTCGTGGCGGCCATCATCGACATCGCGCACCACCTGAACAAGACGGTGGTGGCCGAACACGTTGAAGATGCCGCGACGCTCGAGATGCTGCGCGGCATGGGTGTCGATCTGGTGCAGGGCTTTCACTTCAGCCGGCCGTCGGCGCGTTTCGTCGACGTTTCCTCGCGTCCGCGGCTTCACGTCATCGCCGGCTCGCGGTGAGGCGGCCCGACCGTGGCATCCCGCTACCCGCACCAACCTGCCGAGCCTTGCCGTGAGCCTTGGCCCGTCGGCCCCATGCGCTATCTCAGCTTCGACCTCAGCGAGTCTGGCGACGGCGTCACCACGCTGGAGGCCATGGCCGCCACCGACGCCCAGCAGCATGCCGCGGTGATGGCCGAGGTGCAGCAGGTGCTGGCCTGGGCGCATCACCACTTTCCGCACCGTCACGGCCCCGTGGACGACGGGTACGAGTGGCAGCACGACCTGCAGGTGACGGTGGACAGCGCGCCCGGCGGCCACACCTGGCATGGCGTCACGCTGACGCTGAGCGCGAGCGACGCCTTTGTCGCCGCGTTCCTGCCGGCTCTCGCCGCACCCGCAGGCTGAGGCCGGCGCCACCGTTGTGCGCTGGCCTCGTGCACGGTCAGCAGTCGCTGCAGCCCGGCCCTATGCGCAGCCCGCAGCCGCCGTGGCTTCCGCCCTCGTCGGTGCCCTGGCAACAATGCGCCGTGAGGTAGGCCAGCAGTTCATTCATCTGCGCCAGCGTGGGGCGGTAGATGAGGTGGCGGCCGTCGCGTTCTTGCGTCACGAGGCCGGCGTGCATCAGCTCCCTCAGGTGAAAGGACAGCGTCGAGGCCGGCACCTCCAGAGTGGCCGAGAGCGCGCCGGGCGTCAGCCCTCGCGGCCCTGCGCCCACCAGTGCGCGGAACACGCGCAGGCGCATGCCCTGGGCCAGCGCAGCGAGCGCTGCGACGGCGGCGCCCTCGTCCATGGCTGCCGGGCCTGTGCGTGCCGTCATCGCGCAGGTGCCGTGAGGGCGCGGCGCGTGGGCAGGGCCAGCGTCACGGCCCAGCAGGTGGCCAGCATCAATGCCGAGCCGAGCAGCGAGAACATCAAACCGCCCCACTGGTAGAGCAGGCCCGACATCAGCGTGCCGAAGAAGCGGCCCAGCGCGTTGGCTGCGTAATAGAAGCCCACGTCCTCGGCGGCTTTCTCGCTGCCGGCGTAGGCCAGCACCAGGTAGGAGTGCACCGAGGAATTGATAGCGAATGCAATGCCGAAGACACCGAGCCCCGCCACCACGACCCAGTCCAGGTGGGGCAACTGCATCGCCACCAGCACGGCCAGCAGCGCCGGCACCACCGCCAGCAAGCCCGACCACAAGCGCGCCGCCGGCACCTCGGCACTGAGGCCATCGTCGCTGCGCTTCACCAGCGCGGGCGCGGCCGCCTGCACCGCGCCGTAGCCGATGGTCCACAGTGCGAGGAAGGCGCCGACCATCGTGAAGGTCCAGCCCGAGGCGTAAAGGAACACCGGCACGCCGACGACGAACCACACGTCACGCGCGCCGAACAGCGCCACGCGCGCGGCTGCCAGCAGGTTGATGCCGCGGTTCTTGGCGAAAAACTCCTTCGCCGATTTCGAGGCCCGGGCCTTGCCCATCAGCGGCGGCACGAAGCTCACCACGCCGACGAATACCAGCGCCAGCAGCCCCGCCATGATCCACAGCGCGGCTTGAAAGCCCACGCTCTGCAGCAGCAGGCCACCGAGGAAGAAGCCCACGCCCTTCATCGCGTTCTTGCTGCCGGTGAAGAAAGCCACCCACTTGAAGAGTTGTCCGGACGCCTCACCGGCCGTCAGCTTGATGGCCGATTTGCTGGCGGTCTTGGTCAGGTCCTTGGCCACGCCGCAGATGCCCTGCGCGCCCACCACCCACGCCACCGAAAGCGCCACGGTCCATGAGGGCGACAGGGCGGAGAGCAGCAGGAAGCCGAGTATTTGCGTGGCCAGGCCCACGGCCAGCATGCGCGCGATGCCGTAGCGCGTGGCGAGCCAGCCGCCCACGAGGTTGGCCACCACGCCCATGGCCTCGTAGAGCAGGAAGAGAAACGCCAGCGTGAACGGTGAGTAGCCCAGGCGGTAGAAGTGCAGCAGCACCAGCATGCGCAGGGCGCCATCGCTGAGCGTGAAGCCCCAGTAGGCCGCCGTGACGATGGCGTAGTTGCGCGTGCCGCTGTTCATCGTGCGCCCATGCCGTCTTCGGTGCTCAGAGGCCCTGCGCGTTCATGTGGCAGGCGAGGTCGACCATGCGGCAGGCATAGCCCATCTCGTTGTCGTACCAAGCGTAGACCTTCAGCATCGTGCCGTCGGTGACCAGCGTGGACAGTGCGTCGACGACGGCGCTGCGCGTGTCGCCTGCGTAATCGGCACTGACCAGCGGGCGCTCCTCAAAACCCAGGATGCCCGCCAGCGGGCCCGTTGCGGCCTGCGCAAAGAGCCGGTTCACTTCTTCGGCGCTGGTCTCGCGCTTCAGTTCGAACACGCAGTCGGTGAGCGAGGCGTTCAAGACCGGTGCACGCACCGCGTGGCCGTTGAGCTTGCCCTTCAGCTCGGGATAGATCAACGCGATGGCGGTGGCGCTGCCGGTGGTGGTGGGCGCCAGGCTCAACATCGCGCTGCGTGCACGGCGCAGGTCCTTGTGCGGCGCATCGACCACCAGGTTGGTGTTGGTTGGGTCGTGGATCGTGGTGATCTGCCCGTGGCGGATGCCGAGGGCTTCATGCACCACCTTCACCACCGGTGCCAGGCAGTTGGTGGTGCAGGAAGCGGCCGTGACGATGCGGTGCTGGGCAGGTTCGTAGAGCCCGTGGTTGACGCCCACCACGATGTTCAGCACGCCGCCGGTCTTCACCGGTGCGGCCACGATGACGCGCTTCGCGCCGCGGTCGAGGTGGCCTTGAAGGGTTTCCGGCGTGAGGAATTTGCCGGTGCATTCCAGCACGAGGTCCACGCCGAGGTCGCCCCACGGGATGTCGGCGGCGGCGGCGTGCGATGAAAAGCCGAGTCGCCGGCCGTCGATGTGGAGGGCGGCGTCGCCATCGGCCGTGATGTCGGCGCGCCAGCGGCCCTGCACGCTGTCGAACTGCAGCAGGTGCGCGGTGGCGGCGGCGCCGCCTTTCAGTTCGTTGAGGTGCACCACCTCCAGGCGGTTGGCGCCGCGCGGGTCGCCAGCCGGCCGTTCTGCCGCCCCCATTGCCGCGCGCAAGGCCAGACGCCCGATGCGGCCCATGCCGTTGATGCCTACTCTCATGGCTGCCCGCCTTGCCCTGTGGATGTGTCTGATACTTCGAGAAACGTCGAAATGATAAACGGGCGGTGTGACGGAAATTTGACGGTGCAGCGCGGCGCCGCGCCGCCGGCCCTCAGGCTTCGGGGCGTCGCAATGGCAGCGCCAGCAGGCGCCACAGCGACCACGTCCAGTGGCCTGCGACGCCACGGACGCCAAAGCGCAGCCCCGGCTGCGCTTCACGGGGCACGGTGTGCAAGGTGCCTGCAAGGCGGTCCCAGAGCGTCAGCACGGTACCGAAGTTCAGGTTGGCCAACGCGGGTTCGGCAGCGTGGTGCACGCGGTGCAGGTCGGGTGTGATGACGAATCGGGCCAGCAGCGCTTCGGCGCGCGGCGGCAGCGCGGCGTTGGCGTGGCAGAAGAAGTTGTGCGCGATGAACACCGCTTCGGCCAGCACCACCGCCAACGGCGACACGCCGAGCAGCAGCACCGCGGCCGAGGAGCACAGCGCGAGCAGCAGCGTTTCGACGGGGTGAAAGCGCACGCCGACCGTGCAATCGAATTCGGTGTCGCAGTGGTGCACCTGGTGCAGCCGCCACAACCAGGGCGCACGGTGCAACAGCCAGTGGGCTGCCCAGCGCACCAGGTCCAGCACCAGCAGCGTGGCCAGAAACTGCCAGCCCAGCGCAGCGCCCGCGGCGGCCAGGCCCTGGGTGCCGAACCACTGCGCATGCCAGGCCGTCAGGACGGCCAGCGCGGGCACGGTGAGGTAGCCGGTCAAATGGCTGGCGACGAAAAGCCCGAAGTTGCCAGCCCAGCGCCGCGGCAACTGTGCAGAGGCCAAGAACAAGGGCCGCCGCGATTCCCACGCGGCGGCCCCGAAGAAAGCCAGCACCGTCAGCCCGACGAAGATCAGCCCCGTGTGGGGCAGCAGGTCGGGCACGGCGGGCCTTATTTGCGCTTGTTGCGCGCCACCACCACGCCGATGGCGCCGGCCAGCGCCACCAGCGCCCAGGTGCCGGGCTCGGGAACCTGCGCGCCCGGGGTGCCCGCAAATGCCAGCAATGGCGAAAACGCGGCCAGCGCAGCGGCGACTTTGGCGAAGGGGCGGAAGGTGTTCATGAGTGCTCCAGGGGGCTGGCGATAGGCGATGCCCGATTTTCGTCGGCAGCCCATCGCTGGCAATCCCGCGCCCGCGGTGCGAGGGCACGGCGTTTGTGTATCAGAAGGAATCTTCACGGTCTTCGCCACGGCGATTGCGCCAGCGGGGCGCAGCCGCTGAGGCTCGAGCAGGTTCGGGGGGGCCGCCGGACCCGCACCGTGCGCCCGACGCGCCCGCGCGGGCGTCGCTACCATCGGCGGCAACCCGCCCAACCGCCTTCCAGGAGCCCACCGCATGTGCGTCGCACGCCAACCCCATGCCTTCCTTGCCTTCGCGCGCAGCACCGCGATGGCGGCGTTGCTGGGTGCGGCGTTGTTGGCGCTGGCGACGCCCGCCGCGGCGCAGCAGAAATTCAGCTTCACCACCAACTGGTACGCCCAGGCCGAGCACGGTGGCTTCTACCAGGCCCTGGCTGCCGGCCTTTACAAGAAGGAAGGCCTGGACGTCACGCTGAAGATGGGCGGCCCGCAGGTCATCATCATGCAGTTGCTGGCCGCCGGCCAGACCGATTGCGTGATGGGCTATGACATGCAGACCCTGAGTGGCTGGGAGCAGGGCGTGCCCGCCGTCACCGTGGCCACGGCCTTTCAGAAAGACCCGCTGGTGCTCATCGGCCACCCCGAGGTCTTCAAGAGCCTGAACGACCTGAAGGGCAAGTCCATCCTCATCTCGCCGGCTGGCTTCACGGTGCAGTGGCCGTGGCTGAAGGAGAAGTACGGCCTTGATGACCGCCAGCGCCGCCCCTACAACTTCAGCATCCAGCCCTTCATCGCCGACAAGAACGTGGTGCAGCAGGGCTACCTCAGCAGCGAGCCTTTTGCGATCGAAAGGGAAGCCAAGTTCAAGCCCACGGCCATTTTGTTGTCCGACCACGGCTGGCCGCCCTACAGCCAGACCATCGTCTGCATGGAGAAGACGGTGAAAGAGCGGCCCGCGGCCGTGGCCGCCTTCGTGAAGGCCAGCATGCTGGGCTACAAGGCCTACCTGCAGGGCGACCCCAAGGCCGCCAACGGGCTGATCAAGCGCGACAACCCGGCAATGACCGATGACCTGCTGGCCGCCGGTGTCCGTGCGATGAACGAGAGCGGCATGGTCTTCGGCGGCGACGCCGCGACGCTGGGCGCCGGCGTCATCACCGATGCGCGCATGAAGACCACCTACGACATGATGGTGCGGCTGAAGCTGCTGAACCCCGCCAAGGTGGACCTGAAGCGCACCTACACGACGCAGTTCGTGAAGGACCTGAAGATCCTGCCGTGAGCGCGGCGGCGCTCGAGCTGCGCGCGGCGGCCAAGACCTATGCCAGCGGCACGCAGGCGCTGCGGCCGGTGGATCTGCGCGTGGCGCCGGGCGAGTTCATCACGCTGCTCGGCCCCAGCGGGTGCGGCAAGAGCACGCTGCTGAAGATGGCGGCCGGGTTGCTGGCGCCCAGCAGCGGCAGCGTGCAGCGCTGGGGCGAACCCGTCGTGCCGGGTGCGGCGGCCGGTGCTGGCCTGGGCTTCGTGTTCCAGGAAGCGACGCTGATGCCCTGGGCCAGCGTGGGCGACAACGTGCGGCTGCCGCTGGACCTGGCCGGCGTGCCGCATGAAGCAGCGCAGCCGCGCGTGCAGGCGGCCTTGTTGCAAGTCGGCCTGCAAGGTTTCGAGCGCAGCCTGCCGCGTGAACTGAGTGGTGGCATGAAGATGCGCGTGTCCATCGCGCGCTGCCTGGTCACGCAGCCGCTGCTGCTGCTGATGGACGAGCCCTTCGGTGCGCTGGACGAGATCACGCGCCTGCGGCTCGACATGGATCTGCTGACGCTCTGGCAGGAGGGGCGGACGCAGGGAAAGACGCAGGGGCTGACGGTGATCTTTGTCACCCACTCCATCCACGAGGCCGTGTTCCTCAGCCAGCGCGTGCTGGTGATGGCCGCGCGCCCGGGCCGCGTGGTGGAAGAAGTGACCATCGACGAGCCCTATCCGCGTGCGGCGGATTTCCGCGTCAGCACCGCCTTCGCACGGCATGCCGCGCGCCTGCAGGACAGCCTGCTGACGGCCAGCGCGGCATGAGGCACGGCTGGCAGAAGATCGTCTGGCCCGCCGCGGTGGCGGTGCTGCTGCTGGCTCTGTGGCAAGGCCTGGTGGTGGCCTTCGAAGTGCCGGTGTTCCTGGTGCCCTCGCCGCTGCGCGTGGCCCAGGCGCTGGTGGCAGACGCCGGCCTGCTCTTCGACGCGCTGCTGAACACGCTGAAGATCACGCTGCTGGCCTTTGCCGTGGCGGTGCTGCTGGGCACGGCCATTGCCTTTGCCTTCGTGCAGAGCCGCGCCATCGAAACCGCGTTGTTCCCCTACGCGGTGCTGTTGCAGGTGACGCCCATCGTCGCCATCGCGCCGCTCATCATCATCTGGGTCAAAGACCCGACGGCCTCGCTGGTGGTGTGTGCGGCATTGGTGGCGCTGTTCCCCATCATCGCCAACACCACGCTGGGCCTGCGCAGTGTCGACCCCGGCCTGCTCGCCTATTTCCGCCTGCAGGGCGCCACGCGCTGGCAGACCTTGCGCCGCCTGCGCATCCCTTCAGCGCTGCCTTACTTCTTCGGCGGCCTGCGCATCAGCAGCGGTCTGGCGCTCATCGGCGCGGTCGTGGCCGAGTTCGTGGCGGGCACGGGCGGCACCGGCACGGGGCTGGCTTACCAGATCCTGTTTGCGGGCTACCAGTTGAACATCCCGCGCATGTTCGCGGCCTTGACGCTGATCGCCCTGGCGGGCGTGGCGCTGTTCGCGCTGATGGCGGGTTTGTCGCGCTGGGCCTTGTCCGGCTGGCACGACAGCGAGCCGGTGAGCGACTAGCGCTGTTGCGCGGCCAGCATCGCGCGGCCCAGCGCTTCGGCCACCTCGATGCCGTCGACACCCGCCGACATGATGCCGCCGGCATAGCCCGCGCCTTCACCGGCCGGGTACAGGCCCTGGACATTCAGGCTCTGGAGGTCGCGGCCGCGCGTGATGCGCAGCGGCGAGCTCGTGCGTGTTTCCACGCCGGTCAGCATGGCATCGGGCATCGCAAAGCCCTTGATCTGGCGCTCGAAGGCCGGCAGCGCCTCGCGTATCGCGTCCAGCGCGTACACGGGCAGGCTGGGCCGCTCGGGGTCGGCCAGGTCGGTGAGGTGCACGCCGGGCTTGTAGCTCGGCAGCACGTTGCCGAAAACGGCACTCTTCTGGCGCTTGATGAAGTCGCCCACCAGCTGGCCCGGCGCCTGGTAATCGCCGCCGCCGAGTTCGTAGGCGCGGCTTTCCCACTGCCGCTGGAAGGCCACGCCGTCGAGCGGGTTCACAGTGCCTTCTGACTTGCCGTCCTGCCGGTAGTCCTGCGGGTTGATGCCCACGACGATGCCGGCGTTGGCGTTGCGTTCGTTGCGGCTGTACTGGCTCATGCCGTTGGTGACGACGCGGCCTGGCTCGGACGTGGCCGCCACCACCGTGCCGCCCGGGCACATGCAGAAGCTGTAGACGCCGCGGCCGTTGCTGGCGTGGTGCACCAGCTTGTAGTCGGCCGCACCGAGGATGGGGTTGCCGGCGTTGGGGCCGAAGCGTGCGCGGTCGATCAGGCCTTGCGGGTGTTCGATGCGAAAGCCCACCGAAAACGGCTTGGCTTCCAGGTAGACGCCGCGCCGCTGCAGCATCGCAAAGGTGTCGCGGGCGCTGTGGCCCAAGGCCAGCACCACGTGCTCGGCGTCCAGCTGTTCCCCGCTGGCGAGCACTACGCCGCGAATGCGGCTAGACGATGGCTGCTGGCCGCGCATCGCCCCGCCTTCGATCAGCACGTCGGTGACATGCTGTTCGAAGCGCACTTCGCCGCCCAGCGCCTCGATGTCGGCGCGCAGTTTCTCCACCACGCCCACCAGGCGGAAGGTGCCGATGTGTGGCTTGGCGACATAGAGAATCTCTTCCGGCGCGCCCGCCTTCACGAACTCGGTGAGCACCTTGCGCGTGAGGTGGCGCGGGTCGGAGATCTGGCTCCAGAGCTTGCCGTCGCTGAAGGTGCCGGCGCCGCCTTCGCCGAACTGCACGTTCGATTCGGGATGCAGCACGCCCTTGCGCCACAGGCCCCAGGTGTCCTTGGTGCGCTCACGCACGCGCTTGCCGCGTTCCAGCACGATGGGCCGCAGGCCCATCTGCGCCAGGACCAGCGCGGCAAAGATGCCGCAGGGCCCGAAGCCGATGACCACCGGACGGGGCCGGCGGCTGGCGGCGAAGTCGGCAGGCGCGTGGCCGACGGGCTTGTAGCGCATGTCCGGCGCCAGACGCACATGCGGATCACCTTCGAAACGCGCCAGCGTGGCCGCTTCGCCCTCGACCTCGCAATCGACGGTGTAGCTCAGCACGATGGCCGTCTTCTTGCGCGCATCCCAGGCGCGGCGAAAGACGGTGAAGCCCTTCAGCGCAGCGCTGGAAATGCCCAGACGTGCGAGAACGGCCGCACGCAGTGCAGCCTCCGCGTGGTCCAGCGGCAATCGAAGTTCAGTGATCCGGAGCATGGACGCAGCCCCTGCGCTGCAGGCCGGGCGCCCGGTGCCATGCTGGCAGGGCCGCCCGGGCCGCGGGGATCAGCCGCCCTTCTTCGGGCGCTTGCCGGGGTTCTTCTTGCTGCGCGTGTGCGAACCGCGCTCCAGGCTGCTTTTCTGGCCGCGATGCACGGTCACGGTCACGCCGGCGGGGGCAGGGGGGCGGGGGGTGGCGCGCTTGTCGGCTTCGGTACGGATCTTCTGGGCCATGATCGGCTTTCAAGGAAATTGGGGTCGAACCCGCGATTAGGCCACAGTTGGGCGCTGCCCTCCGCGGCGCGGCGTGCCGAGCGTGTGACTCGACGGCATGACGGACAATCTGCCCATGATTCAGCAGCGCACGATCCAGGCCCTGACCCGCGCAGTCGGCGTGGGCGTGCACAGCGGCCAGAAGGTAGAACTGACGCTGCGCCCGGCGGCGCCCGACACTGGCGTGGTCTTCCGCCGCGTCGACCTGCCCGAGCCCGTGGACATCCCGGTGAACGCCTATGCCGTCAGCGACACGCGCATGGCCAGCACCATCAGCCCCGGCGGCAACCCCGACGCGCCCAAGGTGCAGACCATCGAACATCTGATGTCGGCCTGCGCCGGCCTGGGGCTGGACAACCTCGTCGTCGACATCACCGCCGAAGAAGTGCCCATCCTCGACGGCAGCGCCGCCAGCTTCGTCTTCCTGCTGCAGAGCGCCGGCATCCAGCTGCAGAGTGCCCCCAAGCGTTTCCTGCGCGTGCTCAAGCCGGTGGAGATCCGTGAAGGCGCGGGGCCGGCTCTGAAGTGGGCGCGGCTGGAGCCCTTCCACGGCTACAAGCTCAGCTTCGAGATCGAGTTCAACCACCCCGCGGTGGACGCCACCGGCCGGCGCGTGGAGTTCGATTTCGGCGGTGGCCAGTACAAGCGCGACATCGCGCGCGCGCGCACCTTCGGCTTCACGAAAGACGTGGAGATGATGCGGTCGCGCGGCCTGGGCCTGGGCGGCAACATGGACAACGTCATCGTCATCGACGACTACAAGGTGCTGAACAGCGAGGGCCTGCGCTACGACGACGAGTTCGTGAAGCACAAGATCCTCGACGCCATTGGCGACCTGCACATCGCCGGCAAGCCGCTGCTGGCCAGCTACGTGGCCTACAAGAGCGGCCACGCGCTGAACAACAAGCTGCTGCGCGCGCTGCTGGCCGACGAGACCGCCTACGAGGTGGTGACGTTCGAGCGCGACGCGGAAGCGCCGCGCGGCTTTGCCGAGCTGGCGCCGGCCTGGTAGGCGGCGGGATGCTGGTCTTCCGCCTCGTCTTCGGCCTGCTGCTGGTGTGCGGGCTGCTGTGCTTCGCGATGTACGTCGGCACCGGCCAGGCGATGTGGGGCCAGCGCGGCCTGATCATCGTGAAGTGGACGGTGCTGGCCGCCCTGGGCTTCTTTGCGGTGCTGATCCTCGAACGCGTGGCCTTGCTGCTGTAGGCGCCGCGCCTGGGCTTAACGCCCGTCGGGCTGCGCGGCCTGGCGCCGTTCGCCGACCTTCAGTTTCAGGCGGAGTTGTTCGTCGCCGCGCTGGGCCACCACCAGGGCCTCCTGGTCGGGCGGCAATGCGGCCACGGCACCGAAGAGTTCGCCGACATTGCGCACGGGCTTGCCGCCCACCTGCACCACCACGTCGCCCGGGCGCAGACCGCCCTGGGCCGCGGGGCCGTTCTGCAATACGCCGGTGATCAGCACGCCTTGCCGCACCTTCAGGTTCAGGCTTTCGGCGAGCTCAGCGCTGAGGTCGCGCGGCTCCACGCCTATCCAGCCACGTCGCACCTTGCCGTCGCGCAGCAGCTGTTCCATCACCTGGCGCGCGGTGTCGGCCGGCACGGCGAAACCGATGCCCAGGCTGCCGCCGCTGCGGCTGAAGATGGCGGTGTTGATGCCAACCAAGGCGCCGTTGGCATCCACGAGGGCCCCGCCGGAATTGCCCGGGTTGATGGCGGCGTCGGTCTGGATGAAGTTCTGGAAGCGCGAGTTGCCGGCGTCGCTGCGGTCGAGCGCGCTGACGATGCCGGCGGTGACGGTCTGGCCCACGTTGAAGGGGTTGCCAATGGCGAGCACGGCATCGCCCACCTGCAGCGCGCGCACATCGCCCAGGGCCACGACGGGCAATTGGTCGAGGTCGATCTTCAGCACCGCGATGTCGGTCTCGGGGTCGCTGCCCACAAGGCGGGCGCGCGTCTGGCGCCCATCGGACAACTGCACTTCGATCTCGGTGGCGTCTTCCACCACGTGGTGGTTGGTGAGCAGATAGCCCTCGGGCGAGACGATCACGCCCGAGCCCAGGCCGACCTGCGGCGTGGCCGGGCCATCGCCGAAGAAGAAGCGGAAGCGCGGGTCGGTGTGCGGGTTGTTGCGCGCCATCTTGGTGGCGCTGATGCTCACCACCGCGGGCGCTGCGCGCCTGGCCGCGGTGGCGTAGCCATAGCCGTGGGCTGCACCGCTGGCGGCGGCACCCGGCGGCAGCGACATCTGCAGCAGCGTGGGCGCTGGCAGCAGGCGCGAAGCCACGCCGCCCTGGCCGCCGGGCAGCCATTCGGGCTTGAAGGTCAGCACCACGAACAGCACGGCCACCGCCACCGTCACGGCCTGCGAAAAGACCAGCCAGGTTCTACGCCACATCGGGGAGTTTTCTTTACGCGTGCCCGACAATGCGCGCCATGGCAGATCGGGTTCAGGTCGACGATTTCCTGCAGCAGCTGCTGCAGCCACAAGCCTTCAAGGATTATGGGCCGAACGGTCTTCAGGTCGAGGGTGGGGCCGAGGTGCGCCGTGTCGTCTCGGGCGTCACGGCCAGCCTGGCCTTCATCGACGCCGCCATCGCCGCGGGCGCCGACACCTTGCTCGTGCACCACGGCCTGTTCTGGCGCGGGCAGGACGGGCGGCTGACGGGATGGCTGGGCGCACGCGTGCGGCGCCTGATGAATGCCGGTGTCAACCTCTATGCCTACCACCTGCCGCTGGACGCGCACGCCGAGCTTGGGAACAACGCCCAGCTCGGGCAGCGTCTGGGCTTGGCGGCCGATGCGCGTTTCGGCGAGCAGGCGCTGGGTTTTATCGGCTGGGCAACGGCGGGCGTGCAGAGCCTGCCGGCCCTGACGCACACGGTGCAGGCGCAGCTGGGGCGTGACCCGGTGCTGGTGCCGGGCGATGGCCGGCCGCTGCGCCGCATCGCGTGGTGCACGGGAGGCGCGCAGGGCTACTTCGAAGACGCCATTGCGGCCGGTGCCGATGCTTTCCTCACGGGCGAAATCTCCGAGCCCCAGGCGCACCTGGCGCGCGAAACCGGCGTCGCCTTCCTGGCCTGCGGCCACCACGCCACCGAGCGTTATGGCGCGCCCGCAGTGGCCGCACATCTGGCGGCGCACTTCGGGCTGGAGCACCAGTTCATCGAAATCCAGAATCCGGCATGAGGACGCGCCAGTGCGCCTGCGCGCAGTGGCGCGCTGCATGCCGGGCCCGAGTTCCGGGAGGGCCAGCATGAAGCCGCTGCTCGTCACGATGGGCGACGCCGCCGGCATCGGCCCGGAAATCGTCGTCAAGGCCTTCCAGGCTGGTGAACTGGCCGACGCCGTGGTGCTGGGCGACCCCGCGGTACTGCGCCGGGCCGGCAGTGTGATGACCGCGGTAATCACCGCGCCCGAAGACTTGGCCGCAGTGCCGCAGGGCTGCCTGCCGGTGCTGGTGCCGCCCGGTCTGCCCGCCAACCTGGCGAGCCTGCCGCTGGGCCAGGTGCACGCCGACAACGGTGCCGCCGCGGCGCGCTGCATCGAACACGCCGTGGCGCTGGTGATGGCAGGGCAGGCGGCAGGCATCGTCACCGCACCCATCCACAAGGAAGCGCTGGCCGCCGCTGGCGTGCCGCACCCGGGCCACACCGAAATGCTGCAGGCGCTGGCCGCCAGGCCTGGCCAGCCGCTGCCGCCGGTGCGCATGATGCTGGCCAACGACGAGCTGCGCGTGGTGCTGGTCACCATCCACCTCTCGCTGCGCCGAGCGCTGGATGCGGTGACTTTCGACGCGGTGCTCGGCACGCTGCGCATCGCAAATCGCGCCGCTGCGGCCTGGGGCCAGACCCACCCGCGCATCGCGGTGGCGGGCTTGAATCCGCACGCTGGCGAAGGCGGGCTCTTCGGCGATGAGGAGATCACCATCATCGGCCCCGCCGTGCAGGCTGCCATCGCCGAAGGCATCCGGGCCAGCGGGCCCCATGCGCCCGACACGGTGTTCATGCGGGCCCGCGGCGGCGAGTTCGATCTCGTCGTCGCGATGACGCACGACCACGGGCTGATCCCGGTGAAGTACCTGGGCGTCGAGCAGGGCGTCAACGTCACGCTGGGCCTGCCTTTCGTGCGCACCAGCCCCGACCATGGCACCGCTTTCGACATCGCCGGCCAGAACCGTGCCGACCCCGCCAGCCTGGTGGCGGCCTTGCGCATGGCGCGCCGCCTGGTAGCGGCGCGGGCGGCTGGCTGAGACTTCAGCGCGCGGCTGCCGCCGCGGCCCCGCTACCACCGCCACCGCCCAGCGACGACAGCTGGCGCCGGGCCCGCGCCGTGGCCCGCTCGATCAGGTAGGCACTCTCGAAGGCCTTCAGGCGCCCGGTTTCGCACAGCCGAGCGAGCATGCGCTGCGTCAGCGAAATCGTCTTCCGGTGGCGGCCACCGTGGCTGAAGATGTAGAAGCTCTTGGCCGGGCTCACGTGTGACAGGCGCACCTTCTTCCAGTCGCCGTCGAGGTGCATCTGGTAGGCGAAGCCGATCTCCAGGTGCTGCGCCAGCGCGGCGCCCTGGGTCGGCTCGGCGGGCTCGGTGGAGGCCGGCAGGCCGGGTGCGATGGGGCTGTTGTCGGGCGTGGCCTCGGCCTGGGCCTGGGCTTCTGCGCTGAGGTCGATGTCGATGTGGCCGGCCCAGTCCACCGCCGATTCCTGCACCAGTCCGACCTGCTGGGCTTCTTCGGCGCTGAACTGCGGCGCCGGCAGCTCTTCGGTCAGCACTGGCAGCTGCGAGTTGACCCTCAGTTCGGCACGCGAGGGCAGCGGGCGCTTCAGCGCCATCTCCACCTCGTTGGCCATCAGGTTGATGTCGAGCTGGCGCGCTGGTGCGTGCTTCAAGGCCTCGGCGTGGGCCGGCATCAGCTGGCCGAAAAAATGGCGGCGCGCTTCCTCCGGCCAGGCGATGAGGTTCATGCCCTCGGTCAGGTCCTGCATCAACTTGGGCAGCTGGGTCAGGAAGATCTTGCGCAGTGCGGGTGTGGCCTTGGGCTGCACGCTCAGGAACAGATCTCGCGCCACCGTGCGCATGCGCTGCGCGGTGTCGCTGTCGGCGCCGCTTTGCTCGGCCGCGCGCATCAGCACCTGGCTCCAGACCTTGCTGATGAAGTCGCGCAGGAAAGGCGGCGCCTGCACGTCCTTCAGCTCGCCCTGCAGGCGCTGCGCGTAGAGCTGGCGCAGGCGCAGCTGGTCTTCCTTTTCCGACAGCAGCGCGGCAGTGGCCTGCTCGGGACCATGGATGTCGGCGAGCTCGCCGGTCAGGGCTTCCAGCGCCGCGAGCTTCTGCTCGTAGACCTCGATCTGGTCGAAGTCGCCTTCCACCACTTCGTGGATCAGCGCCTTCACCTTGGCCAGGAACTGCTGTGCGCCTTCATCGCCGAAGTCTTCGAACGCGGCGCCGAGCGAGGCGATGCGGTTGATGAAACGGCGCACCGGGTGTTTGCGCGACGAGAAGAAGCTGGGGTCGCCCAAGGCCGCGCGCAGCACCGGCAACTGCAGGCGCGCAATCTGGCGCGCCATCTGCGGCGGCACCTTGGGATCGGCCAGGATCTGGTCGAAAAGGAAGCCGATGACGTCGATCACCATGTGATCGAGCGAGCCCTTGGAGGCCTGGCGAAGTTCGTCGCGGTGGGCGCGGATGACGTTGGGCGGCAGCATGGGCATGCCGCCCCCGATGCCGCTGTCACTGCCGCCTTCGTCGCTGTAGCCGCTGGCGTACGCGTTGCCCGCACTGGCGCCGCTGCTGCCTCCGTCCACATAGGCCAGGCGGCGGATGAGCGTCATCATGGCCGGGTCGACATGGCCGAACGATGCACCGGGGTGGCCTGCGATGGCACCGCGGCCGGGGTAGGTGCCGGCACGCGTCGATGAGCCGAAGCCACCGGTGCGCCGCGCGCTGTCCATCGAAGCACCGGGCCCGCCCGGCCCTTCCTGCCCGCCTTGCCCGACGCTGCCGCGGCCGAGGTGGCTGTGCCCCGAGTTGCCGCTGGCTTCGCCATCGGTGCCGTGGCCGGAAGCTGCAAAGCCCGGGCCGCCGCCACCGCCGCCACGTCCCGGCCGGTTGCGCACCGTCAGCCCGAGGGGTTGCACGCCGGCATGGCGCAGGTCGACGAGGATGTCGGCATAGCAATTGCGCAGCAAGCCACCCAGCGAGCGGCTGATCTCTGTGGTCAGCACCTTGCGCACATCGGCGCGCTCGGAGACGGTTTCGATGCCGCGCAGCATGGCGTGGCCAACGAGGTCGGGCTTCAGCGGGTTGCGGTCGCGCTCGCCGCCGGCGTCGCCGAGCATGGCGCTGACATAGCCGTCCAGTTCGCGCAGCTCCCACTCGCAGGCCGACGCGATGTCCATACCGAACCGCTCGGCCGAGATCTGCGCCTCGACGTCCTTGTCTTCCACCAGGCTCAGCGAGGCCCAGTCGGTCAGCCCATGGGCCGAGGAGGTTTGCCCGCGCGAACCCGGATCGGCGTTGCCAAGGACACTGGCCACGGGCCCACCCAGCGGCCCCAGTTCGCGCAGTACCCGCTCGTCCAGTGCGTCGTTGAAATGCAGCGCGAAGATGGCCGACTTGCGGTTCAGCTCGAACTGCGCGCCAAGCAGACCGTCACGTTGATAGGCGCTGGTGGCGGCCAGTGCCGCCAATCCCAGGCTTTCGATGGTGCGCTCTGCGGCCTCGCGCGCTGCCAGCTTCAGGCGCTGCACGGCCGCCTCCAGCGGTGCGGGCAGGCGATGGACGGGGTTGGGCTTCATGGGTGCTTGCGGGGTGCCCGCGGACAAGCCACCGGGCATCAGCCAAGTATGCGGCATGGCCCTGAAGCCGGTCGCCGCAACACCCAGTCACAACAGGCTCACTTCTTCAGCGAATCGCGGATCTCGCGCAGCAGAATCACGTCTTCTGGCGTGGGTGCCGGTGGGGCGGGTGGTGGCGGTGGCGCCTCGCGCTTGAGCCGGTTCATCTGCTTGACCATCAGGAAGATGATGAAAGCCAGGATGATGAAGTTGATGGCGATGGTGATGAAGTTGCCGTAAGCGAACACGGCGCCGGCCTTCTTGGCCTCCACCAACGTGGTGGCCGTCTGCCCGGCCAGCGGCAGGAAGTAATTGCTGAAGTCCAGACCGCCGAAGATCTTGCCGACGATGGGCATGATGAGGTCGCCCACCAAGGAGTCGACGATCTTGCCGAAAGCGCCCCCGATGATGACGCCCACGGCAAGATCCATGACATTGCCCTTGAGGGCAAACTCTTTGAATTCGGAGCTGAAGCTCATGTGCAGGACCCCTGTTGTTGATTTGTGCCGCCGCGCACCGGCCAAGCCCGCCGCGGCCGATGGACGGTAGTGGGCCGGACGCAGACAGTCAATGCCAGCGGTGCCGTGTCGGCCTTGGTAGCGCCCCTGCTCGCACAAAGCCGCTCGGCTAGAATTCGCAGTTGATCTGAACTTTGCTGCACTTGAGGAACTCCATGAGCGACGCCACCGTCGGGAACACTGAAGGAGAGTCTTTCCACAAAGACTCCGTGGATCAAGGGCGCCGGACCTGGATCGCCATCACCTGCGGCGCCGGCGCTGTGGGTGGCGCAGCGGTTGCGGTGCCTTTCGTCAGCACTTTTGCGCCCTCCGAGCGAGCGCGCGCCGCCGGTGCGCCGGTGCAGGTGGACATCAGCGCCATCAAGCCCGGTGAAAAACTCACCGTGGAATGGCGGGGCAAGCCGGTTTGGATCATCCGCCGTACGCCCGAGCAATTGGCGTCGCTCGCCAAGGTCGAGCCTGAATTGGCCGACCCCAAGAGCGACCGCAAGGCCTACCCCACGCCGGCCTACGCCAAGAACCAGCACCGCTCCATCAAGCCGGAGTTCTTCGTCGGCGTGGGCATCTGCTCGCACCTGGGCTGTTCCCCGTCGGACAAGTTCCAGCCCGGCGCCCAGCCGTCGCTACCCGACAGTTGGGCCGGCGGTTTCCTCTGCCCGTGTCACGGCTCCACATTCGACCTGGCCGGACGCGTATTCAAGAACAAGCCCGCCCCAGACAACCTCGAAGTGCCGCCGCACATGTACGTGTCGGACACCACGCTGTTGATCGGCGAAGACAAGAAGGCCTGACGCGGCCGGCTTGTCCAGTAGTTTTCCAGCAGTAACCCAGACGACCGAGGTCAAGATGGCTGAATTCAAGGAAGCACCTGCCGGTGCGCCGGCGTTGACGCATGCGACGGTGTGGCTCGAGAACCGTTTCCCGAGTGCCTTTGCCGGCTACCGGCAGCATCTCTCCGAGTACTACGCGCCCAAGAACTTCAACTTTTGGTACTTTTTCGGCGCACTGTCCTTGCTGGTTCTGGTGATCCAGATCGTGACGGGCATTTTTCTCGTCATGCACTACAAGACCGACGCGGCAAAAGCCTTCGAGTCGGTCGAGTACATCATGCGTGACGTGCCCTGGGGCTGGCTCGTGCGCTACATGCACAGCACGGGCGCCAGCGCATTCTTCATCTGCGTCTACCTGCACATGTTCCGCGGGCTGATCTACGGCAGTTACAAGAAGCCGCGCGAACTCGTCTGGGTCTTCGGTTGCGCCATCTTCCTGTGCCTGATGGCCGAAGCTTTCATGGGCTACCTGCTCCCCTGGGGCCAGATGAGCTACTGGGGTGCGCAGGTCATCATCAACCTGTTCGCCGCCATTCCCTTCGTCGGGGAGGATCTGTCGCTGTTGATCCGCGGCGACTTCGTCGTCGGTGATGCGACGCTGAACCGCTTCTTTGCCTTCCACGTCATCGCCGTGCCGCTGGTGCTGCTGGGCCTCGTGGTGGCCCACCTGCTGGCGCTTCACGACGTCGGTTCCAACAACCCCGACGGCGTGGAGATCAAGGCCAAGAAGGACGCAAAGACGGGCATCCCGCTCGACGGCATTCCCTTCCACCCCTACTACACGGTGCACGACATCCTGGGCGTGTCGGTCTTCCTGATGCTGTTCTCGGCCGCGGTTTTCCTCGCGCCTGAGATGGGCGGCTACTTCCTCGAGTACAACAACTTCATCCCCGCCGACCCGCTGAAGACGCCCGCGCACATCGCGCCGGTGTGGTACTTCACGCCTTACTACAGCATGCTGCGCGCTGTCACCGATGACATGGTCAACGTCTTCGTCGGCCTGGTTGCGGTTGCTGGCGTGCTGGCCTTCCTGAAGGGCGGCTTCACAGGCATCTGGAAGTGGGTGCCGCTGGTCGTCGCCTTCGTCATCGCAGCGCTGCTGAAGACCTTCGACGCCAAGTTCTGGGGCGTGGTCGTGATGGGTGTGGCCGTGCTGGTCATGTTCCCGCTGCCCTGGCTGGACCGCAGCCCGGTGAAGTCCATCCGCTACCGTCCGAGCTGGAACAAGTGGCTCTACGGCATCTTCGTGATCAACTTCTTCATCCTCGGTTACCTGGGCATCAAGCCGCCGTCTGCGATCGGCACGCTGATCTCGCAGGTTGGCACGATCTTCTACTTCGGCTTCTTCCTGCTCATGCCTTGGTGGAGCCGCATTGGCGAGTTCAAGCCCGTGCCGGACCGCGTGGTGTTCCACGCCCACTGAGCGCCGAAGTCTTGCCAAGCACATCCATGATCAAGAACCTCATTCAAACGTCGCTGCGCGCTCTGGGCGTGGCCACCGCGGCATCTCTCATGCTGCTGGGCGCGGCGCAGGCCGCCGGTGGTGGTATTGCCTGGGACAAGTTCCCAGAGAAGCGCATCAACGACATGGCGGCGCTGCAGAACGGCGCCAAGCTCTTCACCAACTACTGCCTGAACTGCCACGCTGCAGCGTTCATGCGCTACAACCGGCTGCGCGACATCGGGCTGACCGAGCAGCAGATCAAGGACAACCTGATCTTCACCGGCGCCAAGGTCGGCGACGTCATGCAGGTGGCGCTCAGCCCCAAGGATGCCAAGGAGTGGTTCGGCGGCGTGCCGCCCGACCTGACCTTGATCGCCCGGTCACGCTCGGCAGCGGGCCAGGGCAGCGGCGCGGACTACATCTACACCTACCTGCGCACCTACTACCGCGACGAGACCAAGGCCACCGGCTGGAACAACGCTGCCTATCCGGGCGTGGGCATGCCTCACGTGCTGTGGGAGTTGCAGGGCCAGCAGCGTGCGGTGTACGAGGACCAGAAAGACCCGCACGACGCCAGCAAGACCGTGCATGTGTTGAAGGGGTTCGAGCCCATCACCGCGGGCAAGATGTCGCAGGCTCAGTACAACGAGGCCGTGGCCGACCTCGTGGCCTACTTGCAATGGATGGGTGAGCCCCAACAGAACAGCCGTGTGCGCTTGGGTGTCTGGGTGTTGCTCTTCCTCGCCGTGTTCACGGTCATTGCCTGGCGCCTGAACGCAGCGTACTGGAAAGACATCAAGTAGTCGTTCGAAGCCGGGTTCGGCCAGTTGGTCGGACCTGCCGCGCAGTGGGGGCAAAATGCGCCCACTGCGTTTTTGTTTTTTGAAGAGCCAAAGAAAGGCCCCACGCCATGATGGTGCTGTACTCCGGAACGACCTGCCCTTATTCGCACCGCTGCCGCTTCGTGCTGTTCGAGAAGGGCATGGACTTCGAAATCCGTGATGTCGACATCTTCGCCAAGCCCGAAGACATCGCATTGATGAACCCGTACAACGAGGTGCCCATCCTGGTGGAGCGCGACCTCATCCTGTACGAATCGCACATCATCAACGAGTACATCGACGAGCGCTTTCCGCATCCGCAGCTGATGCCCGGCGACCCCGTGGCGCGCGCGCGCGTGCGGCTCTTCCTCTTCAATTTCGAGAAGGAGCTTTTCAGCAACGTCAACCTGCTCGAAGGCCGCGGCGTCAAGGCCAACGAGAAGCAGCTGGAAAAGGCGCGCGACCAGATCCGCGACCGCCTTACGCAGCTGGCGCCGATCTTCCTGAAGAACAAGTACATGCTGGGGGATGACTTCAGCATGCTGGACGTGGCCATCGCTCCGTTGCTGTGGCGCCTGGACTACTACGGCATCGACCTCAGCAAGAACGCAGTGCCGCTTTTGAAGTACGCCGAGCGCATCTTTTCGCGGCCGGCCTACATCGAGGCCCTGACGCCTTCGGAAAAGGTGATGCGCAAGTAATGCGCGCCTGACGCGCAGCCTGGGGCTTCCAACCTATGGTCGAAACACCAGACAACCAAGGCACCCCGACGCGGCCCTATCTGCTGCGGGCGCTGCACGACTGGTGCACGGACAACGGCTTCACGCCCTACATCGCGGTCTTCGTCGGCCCCGGTGTGCAGGTGCCGATGGAGTACGTGAAGAACAACGAGATCGTGCTCAACGTCGGCTTCGAGGCCACCTCCAGTCTGCAGCTGGGCAACGAGTTCATCGAGTTCAAGGCGCGCTTCGGCGGGGTGGCACGCGAGATTCGCGTGCCGATCGATCACGTCGTGGCGATCTACGCGCGTGAGAACGGTCAGGGCATGGCTTTTCCTGTGCCCACTGAAAGCGGAGCACGCCACGACGCACCGGCTGAAGGCGCGCCCTTGCGGGGCTTGCGTTTGGCGAGCAGCGAGGGTGAAGGGCAGTCAAGCGTGACCAGTGGCGCACCGCCGACGCCGGTGGGCATCCCGCCTCGCGATGCGCCGACCGGCGCACTCACCGATACGCCCACGGATGCCCCGCCCGAGCCCGCGGGCCCAGCGCCCGCGCCGGGTGGCCGTCCGGCGCTGAAGCGCGTGAAGTGAGCGCTGCGGTGCCAGGCGCCGGCTCGCACCTACAATTTCCCGAAAGCCGGCTTAGCTCAGTTGGTAGAGCACCCGCCTTGTAAGCGGAAGGTCTTCGGTTCGATTCCGAAAGCCGGCACCAGAGCCACAGCACCGGGGCCCCCCCGAAGGACCGTTGCCAACCTTCAGCCGCGTGGCAGCACTTTGATCTTCACCGCCGGTCCCGCGTAGCCCTGTTGTTCCAGTGCACTTGTGACGGCTGGCAGCAACTGGCGAAGTTTTGCAGCCGCGGCAGCGTTCGACACCAGCAACACCCACGCTGCATCGTCCAGCGGCCCCGCACGCACTTCGGTGCGCAGGCCCACCGGCAACAGCGGCGCAATGGCAGCCAGGCGCGCCTGGCTCAAGCGCACGCGCTGCAGCAATCCGACCAGCGGCTCGCTATTGCTGAGCGCACGGGCCAGACCGAGGGCGGGCGGCGCTGGAGGGTTCGTCACGCGCTGAAGTCTAAAGGTCCATCCGCTGACGCAACCCGGGTCTCCGTGCTGCAGTCTTCACGCTGTGCGCCAGCCGTGGCCACGGCCCGTGTCGCAGGGGGTGGGTGATAAACTCGGCGGCTTTGCGCGGGGATTCAACCGACTTGGTGCACTTGGTGGCGCGTACATGGCTTGTGAGCCGCCTGCCCGCCCCCAGATGCACCCGAACGCGCCTTCCATTGCCCCGTCCGCACGCCGGAACCGGCCACCACCGACCCGGCCACAACGCCGGCAGCCGAACCACGAGACCCCCGACGCCGCATGTTCCCCAAGATCCTGACCCAGATTTTCGGCAGCCGGAACGAGCGCCTGCTGAAGACGTACCGGCGCATCGTGGAGGCCGTCAACGCCTTGGAAAGCCAGTTCGAGAGGCTGACCGACACCGAGCTGCGCGCAAAGACCGACGAGTTCCGCCAGCGTGTGGCCGCCGGCACCTCGCTCGACCACATCCTGCCGGAGGCTTTTGCCGTGGTGCGCGAAGGCGGCAAGCGCGCGCTGAAGATGCGCCACTTCGACGTGCAGCTCATCGGAGGCATCACGCTGCACCAGGGCAAGATCGCCGAGATGCGCACCGGCGAGGGCAAGACGCTGATGGCCACGCTGCCCGTCTACCTGAACGCGCTGGCGGGCAAGGGCGTTCACGTGGTGACGGTGAACGACTATCTGGCGCGCCGCGACGCCGAATGGATGGGACGCCTCTACACCTTCCTCGGGTTGACGGTGGGTGTGAACGTGCCGGGCATGGGCCGCGAAGAGAAACAGGCCGCCTATGCCGCCGACGTCACCTACGGCACCAACAACGAGTTCGGCTTCGATTACCTGCGCGACAACATGGTGCAGGACGTGCGCGACCGTGTTGCGCGCGGCCTGAACTATGGCATCGTCGACGAGGTCGACTCCATCCTCATCGACGAGGCGCGCACACCGCTGATCATCAGCGGCCAGGCCGAAGACCACACCGAGATGTATGTGCGCATCAACGCCATCGTCCCGGGGCTGAAGAAGCAGATCGGCGAGGCCGACATCCGCACCGGCGAAGGCGTCATCGACGCCGGTGACTTCACGGTCGACGAGAAGACGCACCAAGTCTTCCTCACCGAAACCGGGCACGAGAAGGCCGAGCAACTGCTGTTGCAGGCCGGGCTGCTGGCCGAGGGCGCGAGCCTGTACGACCCGGCCAACATCGCGCTGATGCACCACGTCTACGCGGCGCTGCGGGCCAACCACCTCTACAACCGCGACCAGCACTACGTGGTGCAGAACGGTGAAGTCGTCATCGTCGACGAATTCACCGGCCGCCTGATGACGGGCCGGCGCTGGAGCGACGGCCTGCACCAGGCCGTGGAAGCCAAGGAAGGTGTGCAGATCCAGAGCGAGAACCAGACGCTCGCCTCGGTGACGTTCCAGAACTACTTCCGCATGTACGGCAAGCTCTCGGGCATGACGGGCACCGCCGACACCGAGGCCTATGAGTTTCAGGAGATCTACGGCCTGGAAACGGTGGTCATCCCGCCGAACAAGCCCACCATCCGCAAGGACGACAACGACCT
>JANMMD010000349.1:0-2256 GCA_031372905.1 Betaproteobacteria bacterium | reverse complement strand
GCTGAAGAAGGCGATGGAGCCGCACCTGCCGCACGACGTGCTCTACCGCCCGAAGATGGGTTTTGCCGTGCCGCTGGCGCGCTGGTTCCGCGGGCCGCTGCAGGGCCGCGTGCGCGAGGCCGTGCTGGGCAGCCGCCTGGCCGACACCGGCTGGTTCGAGCGCGCCACGCTGGAACGGCTGCTCACCGAGCACCAGAGCGGCCGCCAAGACCACAGCGCATCGCTGTGGAGCGTGATGATGTTCGAGGCCTTCCTGCGGCAGGTGGTGGACGGTGCGCCACAGGCGGCCAGCCCGCACCCGGCCGTGGCCGTGGCAGGTTGAACCCCATGCGCCCGCTGCACGTCCTCGACCACTCGATCCCGCTGCACAGCGGCTACACCTTCCGCACGCTTTCATTGCTGCGCGAGCAGCGCGCGCTCGGCTGGGACACCTTCCACCTCACCAGCCCGAAACACACGGCGGGGATGGCGCTGGATGAAACCGTCGACGGCTGGCACTTCTTCCGCACGCCCGCCACGGGGGGCGCGACGCGGCTGCCCGGGCTGGGTGAAGTGGCGCTGATGAAGCAGCTGACGACGCGGCTGGAGAGCGTGGCGCGGGAGGTGAAGCCGACGCTGCTGCACGCGCATTCGCCGGTGCTCAACGCCATTCCGGCGCTGCGTGTCGGCCGCAAGCTGGGTTTGCCGGTGGTCTATGAAGTGCGCGCCTTCTGGGAAGACGCCGCTGTCGACCACGGCACCACCACCGAAGGCAGCCTGCGCTACCGGCTGACACGCCGGCTGGAAACCTACGCACTGCGCAACGCCGACCATGTCTTCACCATCTGCGAAGGCCTGCGCAGCGACATCGCCGCGCGCGGCATCGCCAAAGAGAAGATCACCGTCATTCCCAACGCTGTCGACATCGAGGCCTTTGCCGTCGGCGGCCAGCCCGACGCCGCGCTGAAAGAGCGCCTGGGCTTGACGGGCCGCGCTGTGGTCGGCTTCATCGGCAGCTTCTATGCCTACGAGGGCCTGGATCTCTTGCTCGATGCGCTGCCTGCCGTGCTGCAGCAGCGCCCCGACGTGCGCGTGCTGCTGGTGGGCGGCGGCCCGCAAGACGAAGCGTTGAAAGCGCAAGCGGCGCGCCTGGGCCTGGCCGACAAGGTGGTGTTCGCCGGCCGTGTGCCACACCAGGAAGTGCAGCGCTACTACGACCTGGTGGACGTGCTGGCCTACCCGCGCCACTCGATGCGCCTGACCGAACTCGTCACGCCCCTGAAGCCGCTGGAAGCCATGGCGCAGGGCCGGCTGCTCGTGGCGTCTGACGTGGGCGGCCACAAGGAATTGATCCAGCACCGCGAGACCGGCCTGCTTTTCCAGGCCGGCAGCGCCCCGGCGCTGGCGCAGGCGCTCGTGGAGGCGCTGCGCAGCCCCGAACTCGCGGCCAGCATCCGCGTCGCTGGCCGCCGGTTTGTCGAACAGCATCGCAACTGGAAAGCGTCGGTGGCGAACTACGTGTCTGCCTACCAGCGCCTGGCCAAGGGCTCGGCGCCGTGACCTCACCCTGTGTCGTGATGGCCGGGCCACTGCCGCCTGCGGTGGGCGGCATGGCCTCGGTGCTGGAGGCGCTGGCCGCATCCAGCCTGGCGAGCCAGGTGGAACTGCGCCTTTTCGAGACCGGCAAGACGACGCCGGCCGGGCGTCCCTTCTGGCAAGGCGTGGCGGCGCGCCTGCAGCTGATGCGCGCCTGGTGGCGCCTGTTCGGCCAGCGCCCGGTGCCGGTGGCGCACATCCACACCTGCAGCGGTTTGACCTTCTTCCTCGACGGCCTGCTGTTGCTGCTGAGCCGCGCACGCGGCGCGCCCGTGGTGCTGCATGTGCACGGCGCCCGCTTCGACGCGTTTCTCGACGGTCTCTCGCCACCGATGGCGGCGTTGGCGCGCTGGCTGTCGCGGCGCGCCACGGTGGTCATCGTGCTGTCGGCCGAATGGCAACAGCGCCTGGCGCAGCGCTGGCCGGGCGCGCGGCTGCAAGTGGTAGCCAACGGTGTGGCCATGCCGCTCTCGGCCGTGGCGTTGGATGCGCCCGGTGCGGCGCGTTTTGCCTTCATGGGCAACCTGGGTCGGCGCAAGGGTGTGCACGTGCTGCTGCAGGCGGCTGCATCTTCGCAACACGCCTGGCAGCTGGAACTGGCCGGCGGCGAAGAAGAACCCTGCGCCGCGGCCGGGGCGCAGGCAGAGATCACTCGGCTGGGCCTGCAGCAGCGCGTGCGAC
>JANMMD010000329.1:0-3768 GCA_031372905.1 Betaproteobacteria bacterium | reverse complement strand
GGTGGCGGGCCATTCCAGCTGGGCCAGCTGTATCCACAGCGGCGGCACGGCGGTGAGGCCGGTGACCTTTTCCTTGATGACTGCGTTCAGCACGTCGCGCGGCATCAGGTAGTTCAGCAGCACGGTGCGTGCACCGCGGTGGAAAGCCGTGGTCAGCTGGCTGAAGCCGGCGTCGAAGCTCAGCGGCAGCGCGGCCAGCAGGGTGTCGCCGGGGCGGTTTTCCAGGTAGGCGGCCACGCTCTTGGCACCGGCCACCATGTTGCGGTGGCTCAGCACCACACCCTTGGGGCGGCCGGTGCTGCCCGAGGTGTAGAGGATGGCGGTCATGTCGGTGTCCACCACGCGGTGCGCTGGCGCGCCGGGCTTCGCGCCACTGGCCAGCAGGGCGTCCCAGGCGTGCACGGGCAATGCCGAAACAGCCGAAGGTGCCGCGGCCGCGCCGCACACCACCACGTGCCGCAGGTCGGGGCATTCGGCCAGCGTGGCGGCCAGCTGCGGCAGGCGTTCGGCCGAAGTCACCAGCACGCGCACGTTGCAGTCGCGCAGGATGTAGCCCACTTGCTCGGGCTTGAGCAGCGGGTTGATGGGCACGAAGACATCGCCGGCGGCCGGTGCGCCGAAACTGGCGATGACGGTTTCGAGCCGTTTGTCGAGGTAGATGCCAACGCGGTCGGCACGGGCCAGCCCGAGGGCGCCCAGCCCGGCCGCGAATGCGGCGACATCGGCCTGCAGTTCGGCGTAGTTCAGCGTGCGGGTGCCGAAGGTCAGCGCTGGCGCCTCGGGTGAGCGCTCGGCTGACAGGGTGATGAGTTCGGGCAGCAGGTGCGCGTCGGGCATGGGGCGGGTCTGTGGGTGGGGCCTCAGCCGGTTCGGCGGGCCTGGCAACCGGGGCCAGCAATAGCGGGCCGCAGCGTGTGCGCCTGGGCACGGAGCAGTACAAATCATTATGGGCTAGCCCGCACGGGCCCCGGACGCGTGGCTGTAGCCATTGCGGCGGAACTTTGCACACTTCGCGCGGCATGAGGCCGTGGAGGCCCGGTGCATAGTGGCGGCCCGCGCAGGCGACCCCGGGCAACATGGGAATCAAGACAGTTTTCAAGGAGATGGGCCTGCGCGATGGCGCCTGGTACGGCTGCACGCGCCTGCTGGAGGCGCTGAGCGGTGGCCACGTGCGCGTGGTCAAGTACTACCTGGTGGCGCAGCCCATCGGCCAGCCCGGCAGCAAGCCGATGCGGCCCGACACCGCCACCACGCTGCGCAACGTGCCTGCTGGCGACGCGATGGAAGCTGTGTTTCCCCGCCCTCCGGCCGTGCTGGCCCTGCGCCGCGCCGCCGGGGCGGCCTGCACGGCAGCGCTGGTGCGCGGCGAATTCGCCGGTTTCATCTGGATCCAGCGCGGCCGCTACGAAGAAGACGAGCTGCGTTGCACCTACGTGCTGGACGATCCGGTGCGCAGCGTCTGGGACTACGACGTCTACGTCGAGCCGAAGTACCGCGTCGGCCGCACCATGGCCCGGCTGTGGAGCCACGTTGATGCCGAACTGGCCGCCACCGGCGTGCGCTGGAGCTTCAGCCGCATTTCGGCCTTCAACCCGGCTTCGCTGGCTTCGCATGCGCGGCTGGGCATCGTGCGCTGCGGCAGCGCACTCTTCCTGCGCATCGGCCCGGCCCAGCTGTCATGGGTGCCGCAGTTCCCGTTCCTGCACCTGTCCTTCAGCGATGCCCGGGCGCCGCGTGTGCATCTGCGCCCGCCGCCGTGAAACCGTGCAGGAATGAACGTGGGTACGACTATGGGCCTGCCTACAATCCCGCCGCTCCAACGACCGAAGACGACGCATGCAAGTTGCCGACGAACTGAAGACCATCCTCGACGACGTGCTCAGCCTGGAAGGTCGCGCCAAGGGCTTCACGGCCGACACGGCCCTGCTCGGCGCCATCCCCGAGCTGGATTCGATGGCCGTCGTGAGCCTGATCACCGCGGTGGAAGAGCGTTTTAGCGTCGAGATCGCCGACGACGAGATCGATGGCTCGGTCTTCGCCACCTTCGGCAGCTTGCAGGCTTTCGTCGAACAGATGATGGCGCAGTGAGCCTGCCCAGGCCCGAGCCGGCGCGCCCGTTTTTTCTGCAGCGCGGCTCGCGGCAACTCTTCTGCCTGCACCACGCACCGGTGGGTGCGGTGCGTGGCGCCGTGGTCCACGTGCCGGCGTTTGCCGAAGAGATGAACAAGTCGCGACGCATGGTCAGCCTGCAGTCGCGGGCCCTCGCCGCGGTGGGCTGGCACGTGTTGCAGCTGGACTTGCTGGGCACGGGTGACAGCGAAGGCGACTTCGGCGATGCCACCTGGGCCGACTGGCTGGACGACGTGGCCGAGGCCCGGCGCTGGCTGGCCGCAGCCGCAGGCCATGAACCCTGGCTGTGGGGCTTGCGCCTGGGGGCGCTGCTGGCCAGTGCCAGCCTGGCATCGAAAGCTGCGCCGGGTTTGCTGCTGTGGCAGCCGGTGTTGTCGGGCAAGCAGCATCTGCAGCAGTTCTTGCGCGTGAAGGCCGGTGCAGAGTGGCTGGCCGCGGGGCGCGAGACGGAGGGCCAGGCCAAGCCCATGGACCAACTGGCTGCCGGCCAAAGCGTGGAGGTGGCCGGTTATGCACTGAACCCGGCACTGGCCTTGCCGATGGCCGCGGCCACGCTGACGCTGCCCGCGAATCTGGCGCGGCTGGCGTGGTTCGAGGTGTCGCCGCGTGCCGACGCCACGCTGGCGCCGGCCAGTGACCGCGTGCTGGCCCCCCTGCGTGACGCCGGCCGCCTGACGGCTGCCGTGGTGCAGGGCTCGAGCTTCTGGCAGGCGCTGGAAATCGAAACCGTGCCGGCGCTGGTGGAGGCGGGCGTGCAGGCGCTGTCGACATGACACCCACGGAACGCGCCCTGCGTTTTGACTGCGAAGGTGAAAGCCTGGTCGGCGTGCTGTCGCTGCCCGAGGGTGATGCCGCCGCTGTTGGGGTCGTGATTGCCGTGGGTGGCCCGCAGGTTCGGGTGGGCAGCCACCGCCAGTTTCTGCTGCTGGCGCGTCGGCTTGCCATGGCGGGCCACGCGGTGCTGCGCTTCGACGTGCGGGGCATGGGCGATGCCACGGGCGAGTTCCCGGGCTTCGAGGCGCTCGGCCCCGACCTCGCCGCTGCCGTGGCGACGCTGCGCGAGCAGGTGCCCGCCGTGCGCCATGTCGTGCTGTGGGGCTTGTGCGACGCGGCGACGGCGGCGTTGATCAACCGGCCAGCCTTGGCTGGCCCGGCTGGCGTTGATGGCCTGGTGATGCTCAACCCCTGGGCGCGCCACGCCGACACCCAGGTGCGTACCGAAGTGAAACAGTACTACGCCAAGCGCGTGTTCGACCCCGCGTTCTGGCGCAAGCTGAGGGCAGGCCAGGTCAACGTGTGGCAGTCGGCAGGTGAATTCGGCGCCAAGCTGTGGCGCGTTTTGCGCGTCGGTGTCTCACCCCGCCCTGCTGCGCATGCCGACGATGCGGCCCCTGCGGACTACCGCGAGCGCATGGCCGGCGGCGCGCTCGGTTTTGCAGGCCCGCAGCTCTACATCCTGGCCGGCAACGACCACGTCTGTGCCGAGTTCTTGGATTACACGAAGGACCACCCGCGGCTTCGCGCGCTGTGGCAACGGCCAGGTGTGACCCGGGTGGATCTGCCCCGGGCCGATCACACTTTTTCCAGCGCAGCGCTGCGCCAGCAGGTGGAAGACGCCACGCTGCACTGGCTGCAAGC
>JANMMD010000292.1:0-4410 GCA_031372905.1 Betaproteobacteria bacterium | reverse complement strand
GACATCCACGGCCACTACACCACCGCGCCGAAGGCGCTGGAAGACTGGCGCAACGCGCAGATCGCCGGCATCGCCGACGCGACGAAGATGCCCAAGGCCGCCGACCTGAAGATCAGCGACGACGAGCTGCGCGAGAGCATCGAGACCAACCAGCTGGCCAAGATGCGCGAGCGCGGCAGCGACTTGACCATCTTCAGCCCGCGCGCCAGCTTCATGGCCCACCACATCGGTGATTTCCAGGTGAGCAGCACCTGGGCCGCCATCTGCAACGAACTGTGCTTCCGCGTCAGCCAGCTCTTCCCCGACCACTTCATTCCCGCGGCCATGCTGCCGCAGAGCCCGGGTGTCGACCCCGCCAGCTGCATCCCCGAGTTCGTGAAGTGCATCGAGCAGTACGGCAACGTCGCCATCAATCTGAACCCGGATCCCAGCGGTGGCCACTGGACCAGCCCGCCGCTGACGCACCGCCACTGGTACCCCATCTACGAGAAGATGGTGGAGTACGACGTGCCGGCGATGATCCATGTCAGCAGCAGCTGCAACGCGTGTTTCCACGCCACCGGCGCGCACTACATCAACGCCGACACCACGGCCTTCATGCAGTGCCTGCAGGGCGATTTGTTCAAGGACTTCCCGACGCTGCGCTTCGTCATCCCCCACGGCGGCGGCGCGGTGCCCTACCACTGGGGGCGCTACCGCGGCCTGGCGCAGGAATTGAAGAAGCCGCTGCTCAGCGAACACCTGATGAAGAACATCTTCTTCGACACCTGCGTGTACCACCAGCCCGGCATCGACCTGCTGACGAAGGTGATTCCGGTGGACAACGTGCTCTTCGCCAGCGAGATGATCGGCGCAGTGCGTGGCATCGACCCCGAGACCGGCTTCTACTTCGACGACACCAAGCGCTACATCGAGGCCAGCACGCAGCTCAGCGCGGCGCATAGGCACCAGATCTACGAAGGCAACGCACGGCGTGTCTACCCGCGGCTGGATGCTGCACTGAAGAAGAAGGGGCTCTGACCATGTACGAACTGGGCGTCGTCTACCGCCACATCAACCGCACCCCGGCCCACATTGCCGACCAACTCGCCCAATTCGGCAGCGCCACGGTCCACGAGGCCATGGGGCGCGTGGGCCTGATGCACACCGTGATGCGGCCCATCTACGCCGGTGCGCAGGTCAGCGGCACCGCCGTCACGGTGCTGCTGCACCCGGGCGACAACTGGATGATGCATGTCGTGGCCGAGCAGATACAGCCCGGCGACATCGTCATCGCGGCCATCACCGCGCCCTGCACCGACGGCTATTTCGGCGACCTGCTGGCGACGTCGTTCCAGGCGCGCGGCGCGCGCGCGCTGGTCATCGACGCCGGCGTGCGCGACGTCAAGACGCTCACCGAGATGCGCTTCCCGGTGTGGAGCCGCGCCATCAGTGCCAAGGGCACCATCAAGGCGACGGTGGGCAGCGTCAACATCCCCGTGGTGTGCGCCGGCGCGCTGGTGCACCCGGGTGATGTGATCGTGGCCGACGACGACGGCGTGGTGTGCGTGCCGCGCGCCATGGCCGAGAAGACGCTGGAAGCGGCGACCCAGCGCGAGGCCAACGAAGGCGAGAAGCGAGCCAAGCTAGCGGCGGGCGTGCTGGGGCTGGACATGTACAAGATGCGTGAGCCGCTGGCCCAGGCCGGTCTGCGCTACATCGACTGAAGCCGCCATGCACATCGCCCTCATCGGCTACGGCGAGGTCGGGCGCATCCTGGCCGAAGACCTGCGTGCGGCCGGGCACAGCGTTTGTGCCTTCGACCTGAAGCTGCAGTCGGCAGCCGGCGCTGCCGTGCGCGAGCACGCGGCAGGCCAGGGCGTGGCCCTGGCAAGCTCGCATACCCAAGCGGTGCAGGGCGCCGAACTCGTGATCAGCGCCGTCACCGCCAGCCAGACGGTGGCCGTGGCCGGAGCGTGCGCCCCTGGCCTGGCTGCGCAGGCTTTCTTCCTCGATTTCAACAGCGCCAGCCCGGGCGGGAAATTGAGCGCAGCCAGGGTGGTGAACGCCGCTGGCGGCCGTTACGTCGAAGGCGCGGTGATGACCAGCGTGCCGCCCCACCGCATCCGCGTGCCGCTGCTGCTGGGCGGCCCCGATGCCGCCGCGCTGAAGCCGCTGCTCGATGAACTCGGCTTTGCGGCGACGGTGCACAGCGACCAGCTCGGCGTGGCCAGCGCCACCAAGATGTGCCGCAGCGTGATGATCAAGGGCCTGGAGGCGATGGTCATCGAGAGTTTCACCACCGCGCGCCGCTATGGCGTGGAAGACGCGGTGATTGCTTCGCTGCAGGAAACCTTTCCCGGCATCGACTGGGAAAAGCAGGGCACGTATTTCTTCCAGCGCGTCATCGAGCACGGCCGCAGGCGGTCGGAAGAAGTGCGCGAGGTGGCCGTCACCGTGCGCGAAGCGGGGCTGGTACCCCACAGCGCCGCGGGCACCGCCGAGCGCCAGGCGCACATCGCCGACCTCGGCGATGCGGGTGTGTTCGGCACCCGCGGCGAAGCGGGCTTCGCGCGCAGCCCCGACTGGCGAACGGAGGCCGACCGCATCCTCGCGGCCATGAACAAGGCCCCGCCATGAAGACCCAGGTGCTCATCATCGGCAGCGGGCCTGCAGGCCTGTTGCTCTCCGAGATCCTGCACCGCCAGGGCATCGAAAGCCTCGTGCTGGAGCGCCAGACGCGCGAGTACGTGCTCTCGCGCATCCGCGCCGGCGTGCTGGAAAGCACCACCGTGGATGTGCTGCGCGCCAACGGCCTGGGTGAACGCATGGACCGCGAAGGCCACGCGCACGACGGCATGCGCATCGCCTGGGCCGGCCGCGACAGCTTTCTCGTGGACACCGCCAGCACGCTGGGCCGGCGCTTCATGGTCTACGGCCAGACGGCGATCCAGGAAGACCTGTACGCCGCCGCCGACAAGCGCGGCCAGGCCGTGCTGACCGAAGTGCAGGACGTGGTGCTGCACGATTTCGACGGCAGCCCCGGCGCGAAGCCCTGGGCCACCTTCACGTGCCATGGCGAGGCGCACCGCGTGGACTGCGAATTCATCGCCGGCTGCGACGGTTTCCATGGCGTGAGCCGCCGCAGCATCCCGGAAGGCGTGCGCAAGGAATACGAGAAGGTCTATCCCTTCGGCTGGCTGGGCGTGATGGCGCGCGTGAAGCCCGTGCCCGACATCACCTATGTCAACCACCCGCGCGGTTTTGCGCTGGCGAGCTACCGCAACGAACAGCTCTCGCGCTTCTACATCCAGGTGCCGCTGGACGACCAGGTCGAGGCCTGGCCGGATGAGCGTTTCTGGCCCGAGCTGAAGGCGCGCTTCCCGGAGGAGTTGGCGGCGCTGATCAACGAAGGCCCGACCATCGAGAAGAGCATCGCGCCGCTGCGCAGCTTCGTCAGCGAGCCGATGCGCTACGGCGCGCTCTACCTGTGCGGCGACGCCGCGCACATCGTGCCGCCCACGGGAGCGAAGGGCCTGAACCTGGCGGTGAGCGATGTCTACTACCTGTCGCGTGCGCTGTCCCGCTGGTACGGCAAGGGCGACGATGCGCTGCTGAACAGCTACAGCGCGATGGCGCTGCGCCGTGTCTGAAGCAGCGTGCGCACGAGCTGGTACCTCACCAACCTGCTGCACCGCTTCCCGCACTTCAGCGAGTTCGACCAGAAGGCGCAGGAGTACGAGCTCGACTATTTGAAGAGCTCGCGCTTTGCCCAGGCCGCGCTCGCCGAGCAGTATGCGGGCCTTCCTTTTGAACGGGTGGATTGAGACGATGAGCGCGACTGCATTCGAGAAGACACCCGGCTGGCTGGACTGGTACGCCGGCCCGTCGAAGCCGAGCTTCCAGCTGCCTGCCGGCAGCGTGGACGCGCACTGCCATGTCTTCGGCCCCGGTGCCGAATTCCCGTACGCGCCGGAACGCAAGTACACGCCCTGCGACGCCAGCAAGGCGCAGCTTTTCGCGCTGCGCGACCACCTGGGCTTCGCGCGCAACGTCGTCGTGCAGGCCACCTGCCACGGCGCGGACAACCGCGCCATGGCCGACGCCTGCCGCAGCAGCGGCGGCAAGGCGCGCGGTGTGGCCACCGTCAAGCGCAGCGTGAGCGACCGCGAGCTGCAAGACCTGCACGAAGCCGGCGTGCGAGGCGTGCGCTTCAACTTCGTCAAGCGCCTCGTCGACTTCACGCCCAAGGACGAACTGCTGGAGATCGCCGGCCGCATCAAGGCCCTGGGCTGGCATGTCGTCATCTATTTCGAGGCCGTGGACCTGCCCGAGCTGTGGGACTTCTTCACTGCCTTGCCGACGACGGTGGTGGTGGACCACATGGGCCGACCGGATGTGAGCCTGCCGGTGGACGGCCCGCAGTTCGCG
>JANMMD010000216.1:0-5854 GCA_031372905.1 Betaproteobacteria bacterium | reverse complement strand
GAAGGACGCCAACGCCCCCGTGGTGCTGGAAGTGCGCAGCCTGGCCAAGAGCTTCTGGCTCAGGCAGGGCCTGTTCGGCAAGCGTGAATTCAAGGCCGTGCAGAACGTCAACTTCAAGCTGAAGAAGGGCCACACGCTGGGCGTGGTGGGCGAAAGCGGCAGCGGCAAGACGACGATGGGCCTGACGCTGCTGCGCCTGCACGAGCCCACCGGCGGCGAAGTCATCTTCGACGGCCAGAACCTGCTGAAGCTGAGTGACAGCGAACGCCTGCCGATGCGCCGCCGCATCCAGGTCGTCTTCCAGAACCCCTACGCCAGCCTGAACCCGCGCTTCACCATCGGACAGACGCTGGTGGAGCCCATGGTCATCCACGGCATCGGCAAGGACCTGGCCGAACGTGAACAGCGCGCACGCACGCTGCTGGAAAAGGTGGGCCTGGACGGCCGCGCCTTCGGCAAGTACCCGCACGAATTCAGCGGCGGCCAGCGCCAGCGCGTGGCCATCGCGCGCTGCCTGACGCTGAACCCGGAAGTGCTGGTGCTGGACGAGGCCGTCAGCGCGCTGGATGTATCCGTGCAGGCCCAGGTGCTGAACCTGCTGAAAGACCTGCAGGACGAGTTCGGCCTGAGCTATGTCTTCATCAGCCACGACCTGGCGGTGGTGCGCTTCATCAGCGACGAGGTGCTGGTGATGAAGGACGGCGTGGTGGTGGAGCAGGCGAGTGCCGCGCAGATCCTGGCGGCGCCGAAAGAGGACTACACCAAGCGGCTGCTGGCGGCCATTCCACGGGGCTACCGCATCGCCGCCTGACCCCGCGGCCTGTGGCGCTGGTGCGCCACAGGCCGCGTTCACCGTGCATATCCGAGCATCACCCGGCTCGGAGCAGGGGTAAGCTGGCCGCGGGAGATCAAGCCTGCCGCAGCGCAGGCCACCACGCGAGCCCCTTGCATGTCCGAACCCACCCTGCCGGCAGCAGCGACAGCGCCCAAGCCTGCGAATTCAACGGCGACGACGACCGGGCCGGTCCGCTTCATGCACGGCCTGGCGCTGTTGCTGGGGCTGTTGCTGGCGGCTTTTGCGGCCGTGTTTGGCTGGCAGTCGTGGGTCGCGGCACGCGCCGAACACGTGGAGCAGCTGGGCAACGTGCTGGCGGTCGTCAACGTGGCCATCGACCGCTACTTGCTCGAGATGGAGGCCGGGGTGGCCGACCTGGCGGCCGGCCTGCTCGACGCCCAGGGTCAGCCCGTGGATGCCCGCCTGGCGCAGCCACTGCTGGCGCGCTTCCAGAAGGCGCATCCGGGTCTGGTGTCGGTGTCGCTGCGCCAGCTCGACGGCGGCCTCATCGCCAGCGCGCTGCCGATGGCCGCAGCCCCCACCGCCACGCAGGGCTCGTTCGGCGCCTTCCGCGCCGACATCGCGCGCCACACCGGCCTTTCGCTGGGCCAGCCGGTGGCCAACAAGATCAGTGGCTACTGGATGGTGCCGCTGCGCTATGTGCTGCGTGACGCCCGCGGCGCGCCGGTGGCCGTGGTCATTGCCGGCCTGCCGACGGAGTTCCTGCAGTCGTTCTGGCAGAGCGCGCCCATCGTCGAGCGGGCCTCGATCGGCCTGCTCGGCGACGACGGCTTCCTGCGCGGCCGCTACCCCGTGCCCGCGCGCGTGCCGGCCGAAGAGACCTACGGCAAGATGCGCGGCGGCGCCCTGCGCCAGCACCTGCTGGCAAAGAATTTCCCCGACCGCGGCTACGTCGAGGGCTACAACCAGCTGGGCGGCGAGGTGTTCGGCAACGCCTACGCGCGCCTGCCGCACTTCAAGGCCACGCTCTTCGTCGCGCTGCCCACCAGCGAGTTCACGCTGGCCTGGTGGCGCCGCATCGAGGTACCGCTGGTGCTCATGCTGCTGTTCAGCGCTGGCGGTGGCTTGGTCTACCGCGCCACGCTGCGCCGCCAGCAGCGCTGGAGCCGCGAACGCCGCGAGGCCGAGGCCACGCTGGAGCGCAGCGAGGGCCGCTACCGGCGCTTGTTCGAAAGCAGCATGGACGCCGTGATCCTGACGCGCGAAGACGGCCGCCTGCTGGGCGCCAACCCGGCGGCCAGCGCGATGTTCGGCCACAGCCAGCAGGCGCTGCGCGAAGGCGGCCTGGCCGCCCTGCTGGACCCGGCCGACCCGCGCGTGGCGGCGCTGCTGGCCGCACGCGCCCGCCACGGTCAGGCCCAGGGCGCGGCCACCGCGCTGCGCGCGGACGGCACGCGCTTCGAAGCCGAGCTCTCGACCACCACCTACCTCGACGTTGCCGGCGAACCCCTGGCCAGCCTGGTGCTGCGCGATGCCAGCCCGCAGCAGCAGGCCGAGCGTGCGCTGCGCGAGAAGGCACTGGCCGAGCAGGCCAGCGGCGCCAAGAGCGCCTTCATCGCACGCATGAGCCACGAGCTGCGCACGCCGCTGAACGCCATCCTCGGCTTCTCGGAGGTCATGCAGCTCGACACGCGCCAGCCGCTGGCGCCGGCGCAACGCGACCGCCTGGCCCATGTGCGCCGTTCTGGCGCCCACCTGCTGGCGCTGATCAACGACGTGCTCGACCTCTCACGCATCGAGGCCGGCAGCCTGAAGGTGCAATGGCAGGACGTCGACCTGCAGGCCATCGTCGACGAAGCCGTGCATGAGGTCGCAGGCAGCGCCGAGGCGCAAGGCGTGGCGCTGGAATGGCAGGCGCAAGGCGGCCCGCCGCAGCCGATACGCGGCGACCGCACGCGGGTGCTGCAGGTGGTGCTGAACCTGCTGTCCAACGCCATCAAGTACAACCGCGCCGGCGGCCGTGTCGAGATATCGCTGCTGGCACGAGACCGGCACGTGCGGCTGACGGTGCGCGACACCGGCATCGGCATGAGCCCCGCCCAGCTCGAAGCGCTGTTCCAGCCCTTCAACCGCCTCGGCCGCGAAGCCACCGGGGTGGAAGGCACAGGCATCGGCCTGGTCATCGCGCGCAGCCTGGTCGATCTGATGGGCGGCAGCGTGGCGGTGAGCAGCTCACCCGGCCAGGGCAGCACGTTCAGCGTCGACTGGCAGGCCGCCAACCACGCCGCGCCGCTGCTCGCAGCGCTGCCGGAACGCGAGGCGCGGCCGCTGGCGAGCGACGAAATCACCGGCACCGTGCTCTACATCGACGACGACGAGGTCAACCGCCTGCTCATGCAGGCCTTCCTCGCGCTGCGCCCGCGCCTCGCGCTGCACCTGGCTGAAGACGGCGCGCAGGGCCTGGCGCTGGCACAGCAGCAGCGGCCCAGTCTCGTGCTCGTCGACCTGATGATGCCGGGCATGTCGGGCGCCGAAGTGCTGACGGCGCTGCGTGCGACGCCCGGTCTGGCCGATGTGCCCTGCATCGCGGTGTCGGCCAATGCCATGCCCGAAGAAATCGCGCAGACGCTGGCGGCCGGCTTCGATGGCTACCTGACCAAGCCGCTGGCTGCCGCCGTGCTGCTGGCCGAGGTGGACCGCCGCCTGGCGCCGGCGGCCGCACTGTCCGGCTGAAGCGCTTCAGCGCGCAGCGACGACGGCGATATGCCGCATCGGCCGCGCCGGGCGCGTCAGCCGCTCTGGCGCCTCGGCGCGGGCACGCAACTGGCCGCAGCCGCCTTCCACATCCTGCCCCGCCGACTGGCGCAGCTTGGTCAGCACGCCGCGGCGGTGCAGCGTGCGCGCCATTTCGGCTGCGCGCTCCCACGACGGGCGTTGCCAGGGCATGCCCTCGACACGGTTGTAGGGGATGAGATTCATCATCGCGTGCTTGCCAGCCAGCAACCGCGCAATGCCTTCGACCTCGTCGTCACCGTCGTTCACGCCTTCGATCAGCGTCCACTGGTACTGGATGGGGTGGCCGGTGGCGCGGGCGTAGGCCTCGCCGGCGGCCACGAGGTCTTCGGGGTCGAAGCGGGGCGCACGCGGCAGCAGTTCGGCGCGCTTCGCAGCGAAGCTGGTGTGCAGCGACAGCGCCAGCGCTGGCTTTACACGCTGGCGCGGCAAGGCCTCGAAGACACGCGGGTCGCCCACGGTGCTGAAGACCAGGTTCTTGTGGCCGATGCCGCCACCGGTGCCCAGCAGCTCGATGGCTTCCAGCACCGCTTCGAGGTTGTGCGCGGGCTCGCCCATGCCCATGAACACCACCTTGTTGATGGGCCGCAGGCTGCGTGCCAGCACCACCTGCGCCACGATCTCGGCGCTGCCGAGCTGGCGCACCAGGCCCCCGGTACCCGTCATGCAGAACACGCAGCCCACTGCGCAGCCGACCTGGGTGCTGATGCACACGCCGCTTGCCGGCAAGGCCGGGGTGTGGCGCTTCGGGCGGTCGGGCTGCAGCAGCACGGCCTCCACCTGCTGGCCGTCGTGCAGGTTCACGAGCAGGCGCGACGACCCATCTTCGGCCGGATGCTGGCTGTGCAGGCGCGCCAGGCCCTGCAGCTCGTTCACGATCTGCGGCAACTGCTCGCGCAAGGCCAGCGGCAGGAAATGCTGCAACTGCTTGCGCCCCCCCTCCTGCGGCTGGCACAGCGCCCAGCGCCGCAGCACGCGGTCTTCGTGCACGGGCAGCGCGCCCAGGGTGCGCAGGCGTTCACGCAAGGCGCTGAGCTGCATGTTCAGGCCAGCGTCTGCGCGTGGTGGCGCAGGTGGTCTTCGACGAAGCTGGCGATGAAGAAGTAGCCGTGGTCGTAGCCGGCATGGCGGCGCAGGCGCAGCGGCTGGCCGCCATCACGGCAGGCCGCCTCGAACCGATGCGGCAGCAGCTGCTCGGCCAGAAACTTGTCGGCCTCACCCTGGTCGATGAGCAGGGGCGGGCAGCGCGAACCAGACTGCACCAGCGCCGTGGCGTCGTGTGCCGCCCAGGCCGCCTTGTCGTTGCCCAGGTAACCGGTGAAGGCTTTCACCCCCCAGGGGCAGCGCATCGGCGCGGCAATCGGCGCGAACGCCGAGCAGCTGCGGAACAGCCCGGGGTGGCGCAGTGCCAGCGTCAAGGCACCGTGCCCGCCCATCGAATGCCCGAAGACGCCCATGTGCAGACCGTCGCGCTGCAGCACCGGGAAGTGCTGCGCCAGCACCGCGGGCAGCTCGCCCGTGATGTAGCTTTCCATGCGCCAGTGGTGGGCCCACGGCGCCTGCGTCGCGTCGAGGTAGAAACCCGCCGCGGTGCCGAAATCCCAGGCTGCGTCGGCGGCGGCGATGCCGGTGTTGCGCGGGCTGGTGTCGGGAGTCACCAGCATCAGCCCCAGCTCGGCGGCCACGCGCTGCGCGCCGGCCTTGATGGCGAAGGTCTCTTCGTTGCAGGTCAGGCCGGCCAGGTAGAGCAGCACCGGCACCGGCTTCGCGTTCGGCCCGCAAGCCTGCGGCGGGCGGTAGACGCCAAAGCGCATCGGCAGCCCGATGACGGTGGACGAGTGTTTGTAATAGCCCTGCACCCCGCCGAAGCTGGCGTGCTCGCTGATCACCTCGTAAGTCATCGCGCTGCCTTTGTCGAGAACATGCTCAGAACACGACCACGCTGCGGATGCTCTCACCGCGCTCCATGAGCTCGAAGCCGTGGTTGATCTCTTCCAGCTTCAGCGTGTGCGTGATCAGCGGGTCGATGCTGATCTTGCCGTCCATGTACCAGTCGACGATCTTGGGCACGTCGGTGCGGCCGCGCGCGCCACCGAAGGCGCTGCCCATCCACACCCGCCCGGTGACGAGCTGGAAAGGCCGCGTGCTGATCTCCTGCCCCGCCGCGGCGACGCCGATGATGATGCTCTTGCCCCAGCCCTTGTGGCAGCACTCCAAGGCCTGGCGCATGGTCTTGGTGTTGCCGATGCACTCGAAGCTGTAGTC
>JANMMD010000183.1:0-12729 GCA_031372905.1 Betaproteobacteria bacterium | reverse complement strand
GCCACGGCGCGCAGCAGCGAGGTCTTGCCGCAGCCCGAAGGGCCGATCAGCACGCCCACCTGGCCGGCCGCGAGACCCAGGGTGACGCCGTCCACCGCAGCGCGGCCGCTGGCGGCGCGGGTGTAGCGCACGCTGACCGATTCCAAGCTCAAGAACATGGTTTGATGATAATCGCCACCCCTGAATGAGCATTGTTCGCATTCCCATCACCCCATGCGCGGTGTTTTGAACCTGCTGTTGACGCCGCTGTGCCTGCTGTTGGCGCTGCCCGTGCTGGGCGTGCTGGGCGCGTGGGCGTCGCTGGATGCCGCCTCGCTGGCGGTGCTGCGCCACCAGTGGCAGACGGTGATGCCGGGCTATGCGCTGCAGTCCGCCGGCTTGGCGCTGTTTGTCGGCCTCGGCGTGATGGTCTTGGGCGCGGCGACCGCCGCGCTGGTGACGCTGTTCGACTTCCGCGGCCGGCGCCACTTGGAGTGGGCCTTGCTGCTGCCGCTGGCGATGCCCGGCTATGTGCTGGCCTATGCCTGGACCGACGCGCTGCAGTTCAGCGGCCCGCTGCAGACCGCGCTGCGCGACGGCTTTGGCTGGCGCGGGGCCCTGTGGCCCGACGTGCGCAGCTTCTGGGGCGCGGTGGTGCTGTTCGTGTTGTGCCTCTACCCGTATGTCTACTTGCTGGTGCGCGCGGCGCTGGGCGAACGCGCGGTGCGGCTGATGGAAGCCGCGCGGCTCCTGGGCGCGCCGATGCGCCGCCGGGTGCTGCAGGTGGCCTTGCCGATGGCACGGCCGGCGCTGGCCGCCGGCACCGCGCTGGCGCTGATGGAAACGCTGGCCGACTATGGCGTTGGCGCCTATTTCGGCCTCACCACCTTCAGCACCGGCATCTACAAGGCTTGGTTGGTGATGAACGACCGCATCGCCGCGGCGCAGCTTGCCGCGATGCTGCTGCTGGTGGTGGGCGCTCTGCTGCTGGCCGAGCGCACGGCCCAGCGCAAGCTGCGCTTTGCCACGAGCCGGGGCGGCGCCACCAGCGCCGAGGCCCGCCCCGCCGTGCTGCGCGGTGGCGCCGCCGTGGCCGCCTGGGCGGTGTGCGGCCTGCCGGTGCTGCTAGGCTTCGTGCTGCCGGTGTTGTGGCTGGCGCGCATGCTGTGGCAAGAGGCGAGCTACAGCGAGTTCGGCCTGCCGCTGTCTCGTTTTGCCGAATGGGCGTGGTCCAGCTTCCGCCTGGCCGGCGGCGCGGCGCTGGCCGCCACCTTGCTGGCGCTGGCCCTGGGTTTTGCGCTGCGCCAGCGCGGCGGGCCCGGCGGCACCTGGGGCGCCGGCGTGCTGCGGCCGGCGGCGCGCGTGCTGTCACTGGGCTATGCGGTGCCGGGCGCGGTGATCGCGGTGGGCATCCTCATCCCCGCGGGCTGGGTGCAGGCCACCTGGCCCGAGGCCGGCGCGGCCGCGCTGGTGACGGGCACGGTTTTCGGCTTGCTCTACGCCTATCTCGTGCGCTTTTCGGCGGTGGCGCTGCAGTCGGTGGAGGCCGGTTATGCACGCGTGCCGGCGTCCATCGACGAAACGGCGCGCATGCTGGGCAGCGGCGCCGGGCGGCTCTTCGTGCGCTTGCACCTGCCGCTGCTGCAGCGCTCGGCGCTGGCCGCGGCCTTGCTGGTCTTCGTCGACGTGATGAAGGAGCTGCCTGCCACGCTGGTGCTGCGGCCCTTCGGCAGCGACACGCTGGCCGTGGTGGCCTACAACTTCGCACGCGATGAACGGCTGGCGGAAGCCGCGCTGCCCTCGCTGGCCATCGTGGCCGTGGGGCTGATTCCGGTGGTGCTGTTGAGCCGCGCGCTGCGGGCGCCGGCGGACTGAGGTCGGCTGACGATGCACGGGCAGCCGGGTTCGGCTTGGAGCGGCTGGCAGGAATCGAACCTGCGACCCTCTCCTTAGGAGGGAGATGCTCTATCCACTGAGCTACAGCCGCTGCGCGGTCAGCGCGGAATCAGCGTCGATTTTCTCACGGCGGCATCGGCAGGCGTTTCTTGCCGGCGCCAGGTCCAGATCAGATCCAGCGCGTTGTCCTGGCCGCTCTGAGCGCGCAGCGTGAAGCGCTGCGCGATGCGGTAGATCAGCTGCCAGGTGCCGGTGGTGGCGTTGACGCCGCGCTCGTAGCCGAGATACCAGCGCCGGCTGAGCTGCTTGCCCACGGTGATGACGGTCTCGCGCACGTCGCCGTCGCTCTGGCGCAGGCTCACCTCGTCGATGCCCAGGCTGCGCATCAAGGCGTCGGTGGGCGCTTCGCCCTCGCCCGACAGCAAGGCCACCGCGGCGCGCTGGATCAGCGCGGTGTCGTTGCGGCCCAGGCCGTCGGGCGCGCGACCCAGCACCAGCCAGGAGAGCTTCTCCGAGTCGCTGAGGTCGGGCTCGGCATACAGGCGCACGCGCGGCGTCAGCACGTTGCCGGTGATGGCCACGCCGACGCGCTGGTCGATGTTGGGCCGCAGTGCCAGCACGTCCAGGCGCGGGTTGTTGTAAGGGCCGCTGAAGGCGATGATGCCGCGCTCGATGTCCAGCTTCTGGCCGTAGGCCGCATAGGTGCCGCCGTCGCTGCTGATGGTGCCGTTGACGGCCAGCCGCCCGCCTGGGTTGCTGACGCGCACCTGCCCGCGCAGTCCGGTGTCCAGGCCGCGGCCGCGCACGCGCAGCCGGTCGCCGAGGTCGACGTCCACCGCCATCGCGAAGCTGCGTTTGCTCGGCGGGGCCTCGGGCGCGGCCTGGCGTTCTTCGGGCGCGCCGGCGCGCCGCACCGTGACATCGTCGTCCAGAGACGGCGCGTTGGAGCTGCTGGCGTCGAACAGGCCTTCGTCGATGCGGAACTTGCCGTCGAGCTGGAGGCGCTCGTTCTGCACTGTCGCCACGGCCTCGCCGCTGGTGATCACGGTGCGGTCGACACGACCCAGCACGCGCAGGCGGTCGGCCTTCAGCTGCAGCCGCCCCTGCACCACCTGCAGCAAGGCTCCGAAGGTGACGCCGCCGGTGATGCTGGCCGAGCCGTCGCCGGCACGCAGCGTGAAGCGCTCGATCTGCGCCGTGTCGCCGGCCAGCTTCACCAGCACCTGGCCTTCGCTGATGTTCACGCCTTGGAGCAGGTTGCGCACCGCCAGGCCCTGGCCCACCAGCTGGCCATCGAGCTGCGGCTTGCCGACCGTGCCGCTCACCTTGGCCGTGGTGTCCAGCGCGCCGGCCAGGCGCCAGCCCGGGGGCACCCAGGCGCCCCAGATGCCGAGATCGGCCACACGCGCGCGCACCTCGCCGGCCATCGGCGCCTCGTCTTGCGGCCAGCGCCGCTCGGGCGTGCTTTGCACCGTGACGCGCCCCGTCAGCTCGCCCAGGCTGCGGCCGCGCAGCGTGGGCGCGAAGTTCCACACGCCCTCGTGAGCCGACATCGCGAGGCTGAATTCGGTCAACCCCAGCAATTGCGTGCCGTCGGCACCCGCCAGGTGCAGGTCGCCGTCGCTGCGTTCGACGACGAGGTCGGCGTCCATCTTCTCGGCGGCGCGGATGTCCAGGCGCGCCGTCACGCGCAAGTCGCCCTGCCATCCCATCTCGGGCTGCAGCCGCGCCAGCAAGGGCGCCAGCGTGAACGGCTCGAGCCTGGCCCGCATCTGCAGCTGGGGCTGCGCGCCGCGCAGGTCCACGCGCACCTCGTCCCAGCGCACCGCCAGCGCGTCGGCAGCGCCGACCGTGCCCCCCAGCCGCAGGCTGCCGGGGCTGGCCTGCAAGGCCTGCAGCTGGCCCTGGCCGTCGATGTCGACTTCGGCGCGCAGGTCCAGCGCCTCGGCCCAGCTGGCGCTGTCGGCCGTGCCAGTACCGGAGCCTGTGCCCGTGCCCGGGCCCGTGCCGTCCCAGGCGCCGACGGCCAGGCGTTCGATGCGGGCCTTCCACTTGCCACCGCCGGCATCGGCCGGCAGCCACTGGCCGGTGGCACGAAGCAGCGCGCGGGTGCCGGTTTTCAACTTCAGCCCCAGCACCTGCTCTGCCGCACGCGGCGGTAACACCGGCAGCGCGGCCGAGACCTCGATGCGGTGCTCGGCCAGCGTGCCGCTGAGCTCGGCGCGCAGTTGTTGCACGCGCTGGCCGCCAGGGCTCTTGCGCGGCCCGGCCGCAGGCGCCCCGGCCTGGCCCGGCGCGACCGTCTGCGTCGGGGCTGCGCCCCAGCGCAGCTCGCTGGCCTCGGCCTTCAGCTCCAGCGCCTGGCCGCCGGCAGTGGCCAGCTGCCAGCTGGCGTTGCCGCTGGCGATGCTCAGCGTGCCCAGCTGCAGCTGCGCCAGCGTGGCCTTGCCCTCGGTGCGCATGGCGGGCCAGCGGCCATCGGCCGTGAGCGTGGCCTGCGCATTGCCACCGCGCGGCTCCCAGGCCGTCAGCGCTGGGTGCAGACGGCTCAAGGCGGCCAGCGCAGCCAGCCGGGGGGCGTCGAGCGCGAATTGCCAACGATCGCCCTGGCCCTCGCCGTTGGGGTTGCCGCGGCCTTCCAGGCGCAGCGTGTTGCCGCCGATCTGCAGCTCGGCGTTCAGCGTTGCGGGTGCGGCTGCGTCGGCCGGGCTGTAACCCAGCTTCACATCGGCGGCCAGCGCGACCCCTGCCAGCAGCGAGTCGTTCAAGCGCAGCGTGCCGTTGCCAGCCACGCGCTGCGCCAGCACGACCGGCTTCATGGTCTCGACGCCACGCGGCAGGCGCACGTCCAGCTGCCAGGCGCCCGAGAGACGGTGCGGGCCCTGGCGCCAGGCGCCGCCGGCTTCTCCGGGCCACCAGGGCACGGGGTCGAAATCGTGCACGCTGCCGGTGGTGTTGAGCTGCCAGTCGCCGCGCGCCACACGCTGCAGGGTGGCGGTGAGCGCGGCTCCGGCGTTGCCGGCCTGTGCGGTGGCGCGCTTCAGCTCCAGGCGCTGGTCGTCGGCGCTGCCTTCGAGCTGCAGCTGCACGGCCTGCGGCGCGCCGGCCAGCTGGCCCTGCAGGTCCATCTTCCAGCTCACCGCTGGCGGCGGCGGCGTGGTGCTGGCCTGCGGGTCGGGCGAGGGCAGGCCGCGCAGCGTCAGCACCAGCGGGCCGGTGAGCATCATCGCCGCGGCGCGGCCGTCCAGTTTCTGCGGCGCCACGCTGCTCAGCACCGAGTCGAGTGTCAGCGTGTGCGCCTGCCAGACGGCGCTGCCGCTGTAGCGCCCGGCGCTGCCTTTGGCGTCCGCCAGCTGCACCTCGAAACGCGGCAGCGCGAGGTGGTCACGCTGCTGCAGGCTTCCACTCACTTCCAGTGTCAGGCGGCGCAACGGCAACCGGCCTTCGTTCCAGCGCCCGGGCTGCAGGTTGTCCAGCGCCACCTGGGCCTGCAGCGGTGTGGCGCCAGCGCCGCCTTGCAGCGTGGCCTGGCCGTTGATGAGTGTGGCCGGCGCGTAGGCGGCGCCGGGCAGCAGCGCAGCCAGGTTCAGCGCACGCGTCTGCAGATCCAGGCTGGCCAGTGGCCAGGGCTGCAGCGGCTGCAGCTTGGCCTTGATGTCGAGCGCCGGTGCTTCGGCTGGCACGGCCCTGGCGCTGGCTGCGGTGGCCAAGGCCGGTGGCCGGCCGCGCAGGGTGGCTGTCAGCAGCACCTCGGCCAGGCTGCCTTGTGCCTGCGCCACCGCAGCCCAGGCCGGCGCGTCGCCGCCCAGCACCGGCCTTGCGGCGGCTTGCGCCGCCAGTGCGTAAGGCGGGGCGTTGGCGAGTTCTGCGCTGCCGGTGATGTCGACCCCCGCGCCCTGCAGTGCAAACGCCTGCACGCGGTGCTGGGCACCGGTGCGCGGGTCCAGCTGCAGGCCCTTGAGCTGCAGGCCGTCCACGGCCGTCTGGCCGTCCAGCACAAAGCGCTGCACCTGCAGGGCACCCACGTCCAGCTGCACCGGCGGGGCCAGCGTGGCCGGCATCGGTGTGGGGCCGGTGGCCGGCGCGGTGAGGGTGTGCAGCGTCACCGCCTGCGCGGCCAGCGTGTCCACCGACAAGGCCACCCAGGCTTGCGCATGCGGGCGCCATTGCCAGCGCAGGCCGCGGCCCTGCAGGCCTTCGACGACGATCCATTGCTTGCCGCCGTCCCACTCCACGCGCAGGCGCTTGGCTTCCCATTCCGAGCCCAGCACCGAGCCGCGGAACCCCTCCAGCTGCACCGTGCCCGGCAGGCGCAGCACCAGCCAGGCGGCGCCGGCTTCGGTGGACAGCAGCCAGCGCAGCCCGCCGGCCACGGTGGCAGCCAGCACCAGCACCACGCCCAGCACCCACAGCAGCGGCAGCAGCAGGCCCAGGCCGCTGCGCACCGGGGTGGCGGGAACCACGGGCACCGAGGGCGCCGGCGCTGCGCGGGGTGTGGAGGTGCGGGGCTCTTCCATGGTTGCTCAGAACGCGATGCCGACGCTGAAGTGGAAACGCCCCTTGCGCGTTTCGCGGCCGTAGGCCCAGTCCAGGCGCAGCGGGCCCACCGGGCTGCGCCAGCGGACACCCACCCCCGCGCCCAGGGCGGGCTTCAGATCGCTGAAGCTGTCGGCAGCATTGCCGGCGTCAACGAAGGCCGCGCCCCACAGCGAAGGCATGCTGGCGAGGATGGGCCGCGCGACCTCGAAGCTGGCGGTGTAGAGCGTGTTGCCGCTGCCCACCACGCCGTTGACCTGCGGGCCCAGGCTGCGAAAGCCGTAGCCGCGCACCGATTCATCGCCGCCGGCGCGGAACTTCTGCGAATCCGGCACCACCGCATTGGCACCCAGGAAAACCTGCCCGACCTCCAGCCGGGCCTGCGTGTACCAGGCGCGGCCCAGCGGCAGGTAACCGGTGATGCGGGCGTAGGCACGGCTGAAGTTGCCATCGCGGGCATTCGTGCCGCTGGAGCGGCCCACGCCCACCTGGCCCGCGAAGGTGATGCCTTGCGTGGGCAGCACCACGCTGTCCAGATCGCGCCAGACGCCGTGGTAGTTCACCGACAGCGCCAGTGCGCTGCTGCGCTCGCCCGTCACCGTCGTGCGGCGTGAACGTTCGGCCTCCACGAAGTACAGCCGCTCGATGCGCTGCGTGTCCTGCGTGCGGCCCACGCGCAGCCGCTGCGAGAGCACGGTGTCGGAATCGGACTCGAGGTTTTCCACCGTGCCGCCGATGAGGTTGCGGTACTGGCCTTCACCCGGGTGCGTGCTGATCTCGCCTTCCCAGAACTGGCGTTTCTGGCCCCATTCCACCTTGTTGCGTGACGATGCGGCAAAGCCGAAGACGCGGCGCCAGATGTGCTCTGCCGACGCGCGCGGGCCGGTGTTGGCGCTGATGCCGGCGCCCACCGTGTACACCTGCAGCGGCGCCTCGCGCAGGCGCACGAGCACGCGCGCGCTGTCCGCGCGCTCGGGGTCGGGGTCGAGCGTGACGCTGACGTTCTCGAACAGCCCCGACTTCTGCAGCCGCTCCTGGTAATCGAGCACCAGGCCTTCGGTGACCGGCGCGCCGCGCGCGGCGCCGGCCATGTTGCGCACGGTATCGGCATCCTGCACCACCAGGCCTTCGATCTCGAGCTGGCCGTAGCGGAACAAAGGCCCGCTGTCGGCCACCAGGAACATGCGCACGGTGTTGCTCTGCGGGTCGACCTCGGCGCCCGTGCCCACCCAGGTGGCGGTGGCATAGCCGGCCGCGCGCAGCCGCGCCAGCGCGCCGGCCTTGGCATCGCTCCAGGCCGCGTTGCGGAACTCGCTGCCGGTGTCCAGCGGCCAGCTGTCGCGCCAGGCCTCCAGCGTCGTGCGCGCGTGCGCCTCGCCGGCGGCGCTGCCGCGCTCCAGCGCGCCTTCCACTTCCAGCGTGACACGGCCGATGCGCGCGCGTTCACCCGGCTCCACCTCCACGCGCACACGGTCGGGCTGGCGTGCCGCGCGGCCGGTACTGCGCTGGATGTTCACCTGCGGCGCGAAGTAGCCCTCGGTCTGCAGCAGCTCACGCACCTGTTGCGGCGTCGCGTCCACCAGCCGCGCCCATTCGCTGTCTTCCACGTCTTCGGGGCTGATGCGGCCCAGGCGCACGAGGTCGAGGTGGCGTTCCAGCAGCGCCTTCAGCGGCTCGGGCGCGACGATCTCGATCGTCACGCCCAGGGTGGTGGACTGCTGCTCCGCCTCTTGCGGCGTCACCAGCAAGAACGCAGCCGGTGCGGCCGCCGGCACGGGCGCTGCCGGGGGTGGCGTGGCCGTGGCGTCCTGCAGCGCGGCGCAGCCGCTCGTCAAGGCCGCCAGGGCCAGCAGCGCTGCCGAGGCCGCGGACACCGCACAGCGTGGCGCCTCAGTCCACCATTTCATTGGCTGAGTTGCCGCATCGCAGCTTCCAGCCCCGACAGCGACAGCGGGTGCATGCGCTGGTTCATCAGTTGCTGCACGATGCTGATGCTCTGGCGGTACTGCCACACGCCCTGGGGCTCGGGGTTGATCCACGCGAACTTCGGAAACGCGCTCGTCAACCGCTGCAGCCACACCGCGCCCGGCTCTTCGTTGTTGTATTCAACGCTACCGCCGGGCTGCAGGATTTCGTAGGGGCTCATCGTGGCGTCGCCGACGAAGATCAACTTGTAGTCCTTGTTGTACTTGCGGATGAGGTCGAAGGTGGCGTGCTTCTCGCTGAAGCGGCGCTTGTTGTTCTTCCACATGAAGTCGTAGACGCAGTTGTGGAAGTAATAGAACTCGAGATGCTTGAATTCGGTCTTCGCCGCTGAAAAGAGTTCCTCGACGCGGTGGATGTGTTCGTCCATCGTGCCGCCCACGTCCATCAGCAGCAGCACCTTCACCTTGTTGTGGCGCTCGGGCACCATCTTGATGTCCAGCATGCCGGCGTTGGCCGCGGTGCAGTGGATGGTGTCGTCGAGGTTGAGCTCGTCGGCCGCACCTTCGCGCGCAAAGCGCCGCAGCCGGCGCAGCGCCACCTTGATGTTGCGCGTGCCCAGTTCCTTGGTGTCGTCGTAGTCCTTGTAGGCGCGCTGGTCCCACACCTTCACCGCGCTCTTGTTGCGGCTCTTGTCCTGCCCCATGCGGATGCCCTGGGGGTTGTAGCCGTAAGCACCGAACGGGCTGGTGCCGCCGGTGCCGATCATCTTGTTGCCGCCTTCGTGGCGTTCTTTCTGTTCTTCAAACCTCTTCTTGAGCGTCTGCATCAGCTCGTCCCAGCCCATCTTCTCGATGGCGGCCTTGTCTTCGGCGCTGAGCTCGAGTTCCAGGGTCTTGCGCAGCCAGTCCAGCGGCAGGTCCTGCGTGAAGTCGGTGAGCAGCTCCACGCCCTTGAAGTAAGCCGCGAAGGCGCGGTCGAACTTGTCGAAGTGGGCTTCGTCCTTTACCAGGCTGGTGCGGGCGAGGTAGTAGAACTTGTCGACCGTGGGCCCACCGTCATCGGCGATGACGCCCATCTGCAGGGCTTCCAGCAGCGTCAGGTATTCCTTGACGCTGACCTTCAGCTTGGCGGCGCGCAGCGTGTAGAAGAAGTCGATCAGCATGCGGGCGCCGGCAGTGGGTGTAAGGGGTGCCCTATTGTGGCGACTTCACCCCTGCCGTCCGTGCGTCAGCCGGTGCTCGCCCGTTTTTTGGGGCGGGCTGCGGTCGTCTTCCGGGTTTTAGGGTCATGGCGCTTGAGCCAGTCGAAGAACTCGGTGAACCACAGCCGGCTGTTGCGCGGCTTCAGGATCCAGTGGTTCTCGTCCGGATACCAGAGCAGGCGCGCATCGACGCCGCGCGCCTTCAGCGTGTTGTAGTAGGCCAGGCCCTGGGCGTCGGGCACGCGGTAGTCGAGGGCGCCGTGCACCACCAGCGTGGGCGTGCTCATCGTCGCGGCATAGGCATGTGGGCTCTGGCTTTGCACGCGCGCCATGTCGTCCCAGTACCAGGCGCCCAGCTCCTTCGCATGCCAGGTGTAGGCGTCGTCGGCGAACATGCCTACCCAGTCGAAACACCCTGCGTGGCAGACATAGGCCTGATACCGGCCTGCAGGCACATGGGCGTTCATCCACGCCACCATGTAGCCGCCATAGCTGCCGCCGGTGGCGAAGACGCGCTTCGGGTCGGCCCAGCTGTGCTGCAGCAGCCAGTCGGTGCCGGCTTCCACGTCCTGCAGCTCGAGCTCGCCCCAGCGGTGCGTGATGCTGTCGAGGAAGGCATAACCGAAGCCGCTGCTGCCGTGGTAGTTCACGCTTGCCACCACATAGCCTTGCGCGGCGAAGACCTGCAGGTTCCAGCGGTAGTGCCAGTTGTCGCCCGGGCCGGTGTGCGGGCCGCCGTGGATGCTGTGCATCACCGGGTACTTCTTCTTGGGGTCGAAGCCCGGCGGGTAGACCACCCACATCTGCACCGGGTCGCCTTCCGTGCTCTTCGGGTCGGCCTTGCCGCCCTGTATCCACACTTCTTCGACCTTGCCGAAGTTCAGGGTGGCCAGCAGCTGGTCGTTGAACTGTTCGATGCACCGCGCCGCCTCGCCCGGCAGGTGGGCGTGCAGGCGCGCGGGGTGCAGTGAACTGTCAGCCAGCGTCACCAGCGTGCCGGCGGCCTTGTCGTAAGCGCCGACCCAGCCGCCTTCGACAACGATCTCGGCGCGGCGGTCGGGCAGGTCGAAGCGCCACAAGTGGGTGCGGCCCTTCTGCTCGGCCGGGAACAGCACGGCCTGGCCGTCTTCTTCCCACTGCAGCGGTGCGTGCACCTCGTGGTCCCACTCGTGGCTGACCAGGTCCCAGCTGTTCTCATCGCGCGCCCATACCGCCAGCTGCGCGGGCATGGTGTGCTTGATGGCCTGGTGGCTGGCGGTGAAGGCGATGCGGTCGCCATCGGGGCTGTAGCGCGGTGTGCCGAGGTCGAATTCGGCGTCCTGCACGATGACCTGCGTCTTGCCGGTCTTCAGCTCCATCTCGGCCAGTGCGCAGCGGCCATCGACGCGCTTTTCGGCGGCGGGGTCGAAGGCAAACACCAGTCGCTTGCCATCGGGCGAGATGTCGAAGTGGTTGGCGTCGGGGTCGCTGCGGCTGAGTTCATAGCCGGTGCCTTCGAAGAGGTCACGCACCTTGCCGGGCTGGCCGTCCTTGCCCAGCTCCAGCAGGTGCAGGTGGGCCACACGGCCCATCGGCAGGTTGCGGTCCCAGTAGCGGTACTGCGCCTCGCTGGTGACATAGCCGCTTTCCTTGCGATCCTTGAATTCCTTGAGCTTCTTCGTCTGCGCCTTGCCGCCCTTCAGTTCAGGCCAGACCCAGCTGATGAAGACCAGGCGTTTGCCATCGGGCGCCCAGCGGAAGCCTTCCACGCCAGTGGCCACGTCGGCGGCGCGTTGGGCCTCGCCGCCGTCGGGGGCGATGAGATAGAGCTGCGCTTCGGCGTCCTTGCTGCCTTCCTGTTCACGCTTGGCGGTGAAGGCGATGAGGTCGCCGCGCGGGCTCCAGCGCGGCGTGCCGTCCTTGTCGCCAGCGCTCGTCAGGCGGCGCGGTTCGCCGCCCAGCGTCGACAACAGCCACAGCGACGAGCTGCCCTTGTTCTCTTCCATCGAAAACCGAGTCAGCGAGGCCACGGCCTGTGCGCCATCGGGCGCCAGGCTGGGCGCGCCCAGGCGTTCGACCTGCCAGAGTTCTTCGACGGTGATGTTTTTCTTCTTGCTCACGGGGGCTCCCGGTGGTGTGGATGGGGTGCCGCGGCGCTCAGTGCTCGCGCGGCTTGATGAGTTGCCAGTCGAGATGGGCGCGCACCGCGGGCCATTCGGCGGCGGTGATGCTGTAGACGGCGGTATCGCGCAGGCTGCCATCGGCCAGGCGCTGGTGCGCGCGCAGCATGCCGTCGAGCTGCGCGCCCAGGCGTTCGATGGCGCGCCGGCTCTGCGTGTTCAGGCGGTGGGTGCGGAATTCGACGGCGATGCAGCCGAGTTGCTCGAAGGCGTGCCCGAGCAGCAGGCGCTTGGCGTTGGTGTTCAGCGGCGTGCGTTGTGCGCTGCGCGCATACCAGGTACTGCCGATTTCAAGTCGGCGGTGCACGGCGTCGATGTGCATGCAGGTCGTCATGCCCACGGCAGCGCCGCTGACATCGAATACGGTGAAGGGCAGCATCGAACCCGTGGCCTGCAGCGCCAGCCGGCGTGCGATTTCGGTGGCCATGGTCTCGGGCGACGGCACGGTGGTGTACCAGAGCTTCCACAGCTCGCCGTCGCGTGTGGCCGCGCACAGGGCGTCGTGGTGGTCCTCGCTGAGTGGCAGCAGCCGCACGTGCAGGCCGGCCAGTTCGACCGGTTCGGGCCAGGGCATGGCGAAGAGGGTCAGCGGTTGTGGCGCTGCATGAACACGAGCTTCTCGAACAGCGTCACGTCCTGCTCGTTCTTCAGCAGCGCGCCCACCAGCGGGGGCACGGCCACCTTGTCGTCCTGGCTCTGCAGCGCGGCCAGCGGGATGTCTTCGGCCACCAGCAGCTTCAGCCAGTCGAGCAACTCACTCGTGCTCGGCTTCTTCTTCACGCCGGGCAGGTTGCGCACGTCATAGAAGGTCTTCAACGCGGCGGCCAGCAGTTCCTTCTTCAGGCCGGGGAAGTGCACGTCGACGATGGCGCGCATGGTGTCGGCATCGGGGAACTTGATGTAGTGGAAGAAGCAGCGGCGCAGAAAAGCATCCGGCAGTTCCTTCTCGTTGTTGCTGGTGATGAAGACGATGGGCCGGTGTTTCGCCTTCACGAGTTCGCGCGTCTCGTAGACGTAGAACTCCATGCGGTC
>JANMMD010000175.1:0-29768 GCA_031372905.1 Betaproteobacteria bacterium | reverse complement strand
CTTCACCGGCGAGGGCGGCCTGGATGAACGCGACCTGGAACGCCTGCGCCACGGCCTGGAGCTCGACGGCGTGCAGTTGCGTCCGGCGCGCGTGAGCTGGCAGAACGAAGACCAGCTGCGCTTCGTGCTGCGCGAAGGCCGAAAGCGCCAGATCCGCCGCATGTGCGAGCTGGTGGGCCTGCAGGTGCTGGGCCTGAAACGCGTGCGCATCGGCAGCGTGGTGCTGGGCCCGCTGCCGCCGGGCCAGTGGCGCTACCTGCGCGACGACGAACGCTTCTAGCGCGCTGGTAGCGGGGGGGCCAACGCGCCAGCCCCGGCGCGTCAGGCGCCGAGCTGCGCGAGGCGTTTTTTCGCGTCGTCCAACGACGACTTCTGGCCTTTGCCGGCGGCCACGAAACGTTGGAAAGATGCCTTGGCAGCGTCGTTGCGGCCCAGCTGCTGCTGCGAGATGCCAGCCCGCCACGCCAGCGGCATCGCCTCGGCGCCGCGCAGCTTGGCGGCTTGTTCGTAGAGCTGCAACGCGGCTTCGTGCGCGCCCGCCTCGGCACGCACGCGGGCCAGCGCATAAACGGGGCCGGCGTGTTCAGGATGCTCACGCACCAGCTTTTCCAGCGGCGCCTGCGCCGCGGCGGCCTGGCCGTTGTTGGTCAGGCCCAAGGCGCACTGCACGGACCAGCTGCGCACGTCGTCGGCCAGCGCAGGCGGCAGCCCCGCGGGCAAGGCCATCAAGAGCTTCAAGGCTTCGTCGAAGCGACGCTCGTTCATCGCGACGCGCGCCTCCAGCGCCTTCACCTGCTCGGGGGCGGGTGCGCTGCGCGCCAGCTCAGAGGCCTTGGCAGTGCTGCCGCCCATCATGCCGGGCGCCAGCAGGTAGAACTCCACCAGCGAGGCGCGCGCCGGGTACCAGGTGGGTTCGAGTTCTTGCGCGGTGCTCAGTGCGGTGCGCACCGCACCGGCGCTGCGCGCGGCCTTGAGCATGCCTTCGCTCATCGCCTGCACCCCCAGCACGACGCCTTGCGCATAGTGGCAGGGCGCCGCCTTGGGCTGCTTGGCCACGCAGGCCTCGGCCAGCTGCAGCGCCTGCTTGCGCGCCGCCGCGTCGTCCCGCGACAGCGCGGCCATGGCCACGCCCAGCACTGCCTGGGCATCGTCGGGCTGAGCAGCCAGCCGCTGGTTGCCCAGGCGCAGCAGCTCGTCAAAGCGTTCGGCCTGGTAGGGCGACTGGAGCGCACTGTCCTTGAACATCTGCCCGGGGGTCTGGGTCTGGGTCTGGGCCTGGGCTTGGGGCTGCGCCAGCGCCGGCGCTGCAACGACCGTGCTGCAGGCAGCCCACACCATCCAACCGTACTTCGAACCACGCATCGCGACTCCCGCAATCTTGTTGAATCGGCGCGATGATGCCGCCGTTCGCGGCGCTGACCAGACCGCTGCGACGAACTGTCGAGGCGCAGACATGAAACGCAGGCGACGCCTGATAACCTCGACGCGCATGTCTCCCGAGCCCGCTGCCGTGCAGAGTGCACCGACCCCTCCCACGCTGCCTGTCACGCCCCTGCTGGCGGCCTTCGCACTGTCGCTGCTGCTCGGCCTGCAGCCAGTGAGCACCGATGTCTACCTGCCCGCGCTGCCCATGCTGACAGCGGCCTTGGGCGCGCCGATGCACAGCGCGCAGCTCACGATGTCGGCGCTGATCCTGGCTTTCGGCCTGGCGCAGATGGTCTGGGGGCCGGTGTCCGACCGCATCGGCCGCCGCCCCGTGCTGCTGGCCGGGCTGGCACTGCACGCCGTGGCCAGCGCCGGCTGCGCGCTGGCCGGCAGCATCGACGCCCTGGTGGGGTGGCGCGTGATGCAGGGCGCGGCGCTGGCCGCGGCAGTGGTGTGTGCACGCGCCATCGTGCGTGACCTGTACGAACCCGCCGAAGGCGCACAGGTGATGGCGCTGGCGCTCTCGGGCCTGGGTGTCATCGCGCTGATCGGGCCGCTGGCCGGTGGTCTCAGCGCCGCGGCCTTCGGCTGGCGCGGGCCGCTGACGCTGGTGACCCTGATCTCGGCGCTGACGCTGATCTTCATCGCCTGGCGCCTGCCCGAAACGCTGGCGCAAGGTGAACCGCAGGCCACGCGGCTTTTGCCCCTCCTGCGCAACTGGGCGGCCATTGCCCGCCACCGCGCCTTCCGTGCCTGGGCGTTGCTGGTGGCCTGCACCTACGGCGGCCTGTTCACGCTGCTGGCGGCCTCGTCCTTCATCTACATGGACGTGCTGGGCCTCACGCCCGCGGCTTATGGCGGCGCGATGGCGCTGGGCTCGCTCAGCTACCTGGCCGGCACGCTGCTGTGCCGGCGCTGGATCAACGCCCACGGCATGGCCGGCGCGGTGGTGCGCGGTGCGTGGTTCACGCTGGCCGCCGGGCTCTTGATCGTCGCGGCCACCGCCGCCGGCGTGCAGGCCTTGTGGGCCGTGCTGCTGGCGCAGTGCCTGTACGCCTTCGGCCATGGCATCCACCAGCCGTGCGGGCAGGCCGGTGTGGTTGGGCCGTTTCCGCAAGCTGCCGGTGCGGCCTCGGCACTGGCCGGGCTGCTGCTGGCCCTGGTGGCCTTCGGCATCGGGCGCTGGCTCGGTGGGGCGCTGGACGGCACGGTGCGCCCGCTCGCCTACGGGCTGGGGTTCTGGTCCGCGCTGACCTGCGTGCTGGCGTGGACCCTGGTGCCGCGCGCCGAAGCGCAGGCGCAGGCGCAGAAGGCGGCCGCGCTCACCGCGCGCACCGGTGCGGCGCAATGAAGCTGCGCGCGCTGTGCCTGGCGGGGCCCACGGCCTGCGGCAAATCGGCGTTGGCCCTGGAACTGGCCGAGCGACTGCCGCTGGAAATCATCAGCGTCGACTCGGCCCTGGTCTATCGCGGCATGGACATCGGCACCGCCAAGCCCAGCGCTGCCGAGCGCGCGGCGGTACCGCACCACCTCATCGACATCCTCGACCCGCTGCAGGCCTACAGCGCCGCGCGCTTCGTGGCCGACGCGCGCCGGCTCATCGACGATATTCACGCCCGCGGCCGCCTGCCTCTGCTGGTGGGCGGCACGATGCTTTACTACAAGGCTTTGCGCGAAGGCCTGGATGAAATGCCCCCGGCAGACCCCGGCGTGCGCGCGGCCTTGGACCAGGAAGCCGCCGACCGTGGCTGGCCCGCGCTGCACGCCGAGCTGGCCAGGGTCGACCCCGTCACGGCGGCGCGCCTGCCGCCAGCGGATGCCCAACGGGTGCAGCGCGCGCTGGAGGTGTGGCGCGTCAGTGGCCGGCCGCTGTCGGATTGGCAGCGCGGCCCGGGCGCAGACGCTGCCGCGTCGGCCTGGGCCGCCAGCCTGCCGATGCTGAGCCTGGAGCCCGCGTCGCGGGCCTGGCTGCACGCGCGCATCGCAGAGCGCTACGACGCCATGCTGAGCGCGGGCTTCATCGATGAAGTGCGGGCCTTGCGCGCACGCGGCGACCTGCACGCCGAGCTGCCGGCCATGCGCTGCGTGGGTTACCGCCAGGCCTGGGCGGCACTGCAACGGGGCGATACCTTTGTTCATGGCATCGGCTTGCGCGATGCTGCCATTGCCTCCACACGGCAACTTGCCAAGCGCCAGCTGACCTGGCTGCGCTCGACCTCGGTGCAGGCCCGCGTGGCCTGCGACCAAGCCGGTGCGTCGGAGCGGGCTATCCTGCAGTTGTTGAGCCTGGCGGGGTATTGAAACACCGCTGCGCACGGGTGGCCTCGATCTTGCAACCGGTGCTTACTTTGCTAGGGCGGATACCGGACTCCGGACCCCGCGTCTAGGGTGAGGCCCCGGGGAGATGGCGTGCTGCTTCGCGATATAGTCCCGCGCCTTGGCCGCATCGCCTTGGGGCGGACCAGATTCGGGTCTTGGGCTGTAGTTTGATTACACCGGGCTTCCGCGCTTCACAAAGGTGCGGAGGCTGGCTGGAGGAATGAGTGGATTTCGGCGAAACACAACGCAACCCAGGCAAACACGTGGTGGGCATCGGCTTCGTGCTGGTGCTGCATCTGATCTTGGGCTGGGCCCTGCTGAACGGGCTGGCGCAACGGCTGGTCGAGGTGATCAAGGAGCCGCTGGAGACCAAGATCATCGAAGAGGTGAAGAAGGTCGAGCCGCCACCGCCGGAGAACCTGCCGCCGCCGCCGAAGTTCGCACCGCCGCCGCCTTCCTTCGTGCCGCCACCCGAGGTGAACGTGAACCCGCCGCCGACGCCGGCGCCCACCATCACCACCACCACGGTGGCACCACCACCGGCGCCGCCGGTGTTCATCCAGCCTGCACCGACCCCGGCCGCACCGCCGGCACCGCCCGCACCGCCGCGCGTGGCGGCCAGGCCGGCCATCACCAACGTGGGCGCCTGCGCGCCGACCGGGGCCGACTATCCGCCCGCCGCGCAACGCGCCGAAGCCACCGGCACCAGCGTCATCCGCTTCTCCATCGGCCCGGACGGCAAGCTGGCAGGTGCGCCACAGATCGTCCGGTCGGCGGGCGCCACGCGCGAGCACAAGTCGCTCGACCGTCTGGCCGCCAGCAAGCTGAGCGAGTGTCGTTTCACACCGGGCACCGACGAGAACGGCCGCCCTGTGGGCGCGACCGTCGACGTCGAGTACGTCTGGAAGCTCGACTGAAGCTTCGCTTTCGGTTTTTCCTTTTTTCCCGCGAGTGCGGCACGAGCGCCGCGCGAATCTGTTCCTCTGGAGTCACATGACCATGCAACACACCACCACCCCCCGCTCGCGGGCGGCCAAGTCCCTGGCGGCCCTGCTGGCCGGTTTCGTTCTCGCGTTCAGCCTGCCGCTGACGGCCCTTGCCCAAGCCGCGTCCGAGCCTGCCGCAGCGGCGGCGCCAGCCCCGACGCCGGCCCCCGCGGCGGCCCCGGCAGCGACGCCGGCAGTGACCACCGAAGCGGTGGACAACCCCTACGGCCTGAAGGCACTGTGGACGCAGGGTGACTTCGTGGCCCACGCCACGCTGATCATCATGGCCATCATGTCGATGGGCAGCTGGTACGTGATCTTCACCAAGCTCTTCGAGCAGCGCCAGATGATGAAGAGCGCCAAGGAGTCGGCCGAGACCTTCTGGAAGGCCAACTCGGTGAAGGCCGGCGTGGGCACGCTGACAGAAGGCAGCGCCTTCCACTTCATCGCCAACCAGGGCATCAAGGCCAGCGACCACCACGAGGGCACGATGGTCGAGACCATCGACAAGCACACCTGGATCAGCATGTCCGTCGACCGCGCCGTGGGCAGCGTGCAGAGCCGCCTGACCGACGGCCTCGCCGTGCTGGCCACCGTGGGTTCCACGGCGCCGTTCGTGGGCCTGTTCGGCACCGTCTGGGGCATCTACAACGCCCTGGTGAAGATCGGCATCAGCGGCCAGGCGTCCATCGACAAGGTGGCCGGCCCTGTGGGTGAGGCTCTGATCATGACCGCCATCGGCCTTGCCGTGGCCGTGCCTGCGGTGATGGGCTACAACTGGCTGATCCGCCGCAACAAGGCCATCATGGACCAGACCCGCGCCTTTGCCGGCGACCTGCACAACGTGCTGCTGGCGGGCAAGCGTTGAGCCCCACAAGCTCGATTGCGTGCGCGTGCACGCTGGAGTGATTCGATATGGGAATGAACGTGGGCTCCGCCGGCGACGGCGACGAGGAGCAACTCAACAACACCATCAACACCACGCCGCTTGTGGACGTGATGCTGGTGTTGCTGATCATCTTTCTGATCACCATCCCGGTGGTGACGCAGTCCATCGACCTGAAGCTGCCCAACGAGCGCAACCTGCCGACGCTGACCAAGCCCGAGAACATCGTCATCGCGGTGAACCGCGACGGCGAGGTTTACTGGGGCCTGGAACGCATGCCCGACAACGAGGCGCTGGTGAACCGCCTCAAGGTCGAGGCGGTGAAAGAGCCGCAGCCCGAAGTGCATATCCGCGGTGACCAGGAAGTGCGTTACGAATCGGTGGGCCGTGTCGTGGTGGCCTGCCAGCGCGCCGGCATCTTCAAGGTGGGCTTCATCACCGAGCCGCCGGCCGGTGGCGCCACGCGGCTGCAGTAGGAGAGCCTGAAATGGGTATGAATGTCGGAAATTCCGGTGGCGATGATGACGGCGATGTCATGGTCGACATCAACACCACGCCGCTGATCGACGTGATGCTGGTGTTGCTGATCATGTTCATCATCACCATCCCGATCCAGACGCACGCGGTGAAGATGAACATGCCGGTGCCCAACAACGCGGCACCACCGCCGAAGCCGCCCGAGATCGTGCGCATCGACGTCGACTTCGACGGCACCATCGGCTGGAACGGCGAGATCATCCAGGTCGGAGACCGCGGCGCGGTGGAGCAGCGCCTGATGGCCATCGCCGCGATGGCTGACCAGCCCGAGGTGCACCTGCGCCCGAACAAGCTGGTCACCTACAAGCACGTGGCCATGATCATGGCCACCGCCCAGCGCCTGGGCGTGACCAAGATCGGCATCGTCGGGAACGAACAGTTCCTCTGACGGTCTGAACTGTTCCCTGACTCCCCCTTCGAGAACCATGAAGACTTTGCGCGCTCTCACCGTGGCCCTGGCAGCGGCCGCCGGGCTGACTGCCGCATCGGCGCAGGGCCTGCGCCCCGAGGTCGGCAAACCTCTGCAGCAGGCCGGCGACTTCCTCAAGGCCGGCAAGGCCAAGGAGGCGCTGGCCAAGGTGCGCGAAGCCGAAAGCGTGGGCGGCATCACCGCCTCCGAGCGCCAGACCATCGACGGCATGAAGGCCGCCGCGGCGCAGCGCGCCAATGACATGCCGACGGCGATTGCGGCCTTGGAGTCGCTCGCTGGCCGCGCCAGCGGTGCGCAACTGGGCCAGTACGCGGAACAACTGGCCTCGGCCTACGCGCAACAGCGCAACAACGGCAAGGCCAGCGAGTGGGCGAACAAGGCCGCAGCGGCCGGCAACAACAGCGCCACGCTGAAGCAGCTGCAGAGCTACCTGCAGAACAACAGCGGCGACTACAACGCGATTGCCCGTGACGCCGGCGCCGCCGTGTCTTCGGCCGAACAGGGCGGGCGCCGTCCTGAAGAGAGCGACCTGCTCCGCCTGGCCGACGCGCAGAACCGCACCAACAACCCGAACGGCTACGCCACCACGCTGGAAAAGCTGCTGGCCTACTACCCGAAGAAGGATTACTGGAACCTCTACCTCGGCCGCCTGCCGCGCAAGGCCGGGTTCGCCGACCGCTTCCTCATCGACGTGCTGCGCCTGCGCCTGGCCAGCGGCACGCTGACGAAGACCGAGGACTACATGGAACTGGCGCAGCTGGCCATGCAGCAAGGCCTGCCCACCGAGGCCACGCGCGTGGTCGACCAGGGCTACAAGGCCGGCGTGCTGGGCACGGGCGCCGAGGCGGCCCGCCACCAGCGCCTGCGCGAGCTGGCGGTCAAGGAAGAAGGCGAGCTCAAGGGCAAGCTGGCCACGCTGGCCAGCGAAGCGGCCGCCTTCAAGGAAGGCGACGGTCTGGTGCGTGTCGGCACTTCGTACGTGGCCTTCGGCGAGGTCGATCGCGGCATCGAGCTGATCCAGCAGGGCATCAAGAAGGGCAACCTGAAGCGCGCTGAAGACGCCAAGCTGCGCCTCGGGCTGGCCCAGCTGCAGTCAGCCAAGACCAAGAGCACGGCCACGCAGACGCTGCGGAGCGTGAAGGGCACGGACGGCGCCGCCGACATTGCCCGCCTGTGGCTCATCGTCGACCGCTGATCCCTGCGTGGCCGGCGCGGCGTGACCCCCGCCGCTGAAGACCCCGGCACGCCTGGCACCAAAGCGGCGACGCCGGTCGATTCCGAAACCCGCGCCAGCGCCGATGACCACATGGCGCTGCGCCTGTGGCTGCGGCTTCTGGCCTGCACCAACCGCATCGAGGCGCCGCTGCGCACGCGCCTGCGTGAACAGTTCGGCGGCAGCCTGCCGCGTTTCGACCTGATGGCGCAACTCGACCGCCAACCCGAAGGCATGAAGATGCGCGAGCTCTCGCGCCGCCTGATGGTGACCGGTGGCAACGTCACCGGCCTGACCGACCGCCTCGTCACCGAAGGCCTGGTGGAAAGGCGCAGCGACAGCGCCGACGGCCGCGCGGTGACGGTGCAACTCACCCCCGAAGGCCGACGCCAGTTCCGCAGCATGGCGCGCGCGCACGAGGCCTGGGTGGCCGAACTGCTGGGCGGGCTAACGCCAGCGCAGCAGGCGCAGCTCTTCGAACTGCTCGGGCGCCTGAAGCTCAGCGTGCCCGAGGCCTGACGCCCCGAAACTTCAGGCACTGCCCAGCGTGGGCCATCAGCCCGCGAGCAGGTCGCGGCCGATGATGAGGCGCTGCACCTCGGTGGCCCCTTCGTAGATGCGCAAGGCGCGGATCTCGCGGTAAAGGCTTTCCACCACGCTGCCCACCCGCACGCCCTGCCCGCCATGCATCTGCAGCGCGCGGTCGATGACACGCTGGGCGTTCTCGGTGGCCACCATCTTGGCCATGGCGGCCTCGCGCGTGGTGCGGGCGCTGCCGGTGTCTCGCAGCCAGGCGGCACGGTAGGTCAGCAGCGCGGCGGCGTCGATGTCGGCGGCCATGTCGCCGAAGGCGGCCTGGCTGAGCTGGAAGTCGGCCAGACGCTGATCGAACATGCGCCGCTGCTGCGCGTGGCGCAGCGCTTCGTCCAGCGCCCGCCGCGCCAAGCCCAGGGCGGCGGCGGCGACGCTGGCGCGAAAGATATCCAGCACGCGCATCGCCAGCTTGAAGCCCTCGCCCGCTTCACCCAGGCGCTGCCGTTTGGGCACGCGGCAATTCACGAAGCGCAGACGCGCCAGCGGGTGCGGCGCCATGACCTCGATGCGCTCGGCAATGTCGAAGCCCGGCGTGCCAGCGTGCACGACGTAGGCGCTGAGGCCTTGGGTACCCCGCGCGGGCGTTGTGCCGCCGGCGCTGCTGTCGCGTGCGAACACGCAGTAAACGTCCGCGATGCCGCCGTTGCTGATCCAGGTCTTCTCGCCGTTCAGCACCACATGGTCACCGTCGTCCATCGCGGCGCAGCTCATCGCCGCGACATCGCTGCCGGCCTCGGGCTCGCTCAGCGCAAAGGCCGTGATGCACTCACCGCGTGCCACCCGTGGCAGCAGCTCGGCCTGCAGTGCAGGAGACCCCGTCAAGCTGATGGGGCCGCTGCCCAGGCCCTGCATCGCAAAGCTGAAGTCAGCCAGGCCGTCGTGCCGCGCCAGGGTCTCGCGGCACACCACCAGGGCACGCGAATCCAGCACCGCGCTGGCCCCACCAAAGGCCGCCGGCACGCAGTGACGCAGGAAGCCCGCATCACCCAGCGCCCGCACCAGGCGCCGGCAGCTGGCGTCGGTGTCGTGGTGGTCCACCGCCTGCAGGTGCGAAGCGCCCCAGGCGTCCAGCTCCGCCGCCAGGCTGCGGTGGCGCTCATCGAAGAACGGCAGCTGAAGATGGCTCAGGCGGTTCGCCATCTCAGTTCCCCTCGAACTTCGGCGCCTGCCTGGCGGCGAAGGCATCGAAGGCGCGCTTGAAGTCCTGCGTCAGCATGCACAGCGCCTGGGCTTGCGCTTCGCTCTCGATGATCTCTTCCAGCCCCATGGCCCATTCCTGGTTCAACATGGTCTTGGTCATGGTGTGCGCGAACCAGGGGCCGTCGGCCAGCGCGCGAGCCTGGGCTTGTGCTTTCATCAGCAGCTCGCCGGCCGTGTGCAAGGCGTTGAAGTATCCCCACGCCGCGCCCTCTTTCGCCGTCATCGCGCGGCCGCTGAACAGCAGCTCTGCCGCACGGCCCTGGCCGATGACACGCGGCAGCAGACCGCAGGCGCCCATGTCGGCGCCGGCCAGCCCGACGCGCGTGAACAGAAACGCCGTGCGCGCCGCAGGCGTGGCCAGGCGCAGATCGGCGGCCAGCGCCACCATCGCCCCGGCACCCGCGCAAACGCCGTCGACGGCCGCGATGACCGGCTGCGGCGCGCGCTTGATGGCCTTCACCAGATCGCCCGTCATGCGCGTGAAGCGCAGCAGCTCGGGCGCCGGCAGTTTCGTCAGCGGCTCGATGATCTCGAAGACATCGCCGCCGCTGCAGAAGTTGCCGCCGGCGCCGGTGATGACCACGGACCGCACATCACTGGCGCGCTGCAGGCCGAGGAAGAGGTCGCGCAGCTCGGCATAACTGTCGAACGTGAGGGGGTTCTTCTTCTCGGGACGGTTCAGCGTGACGGTGGCCACGCGACCGTCGTCGCTGCACTGCCATTGAAAATGGCGCGCAGCGTAGTTCAGGAAGGGGCAGCGGTCGTCGTTCATCAGCGGGCCTTCTTCAAGTGCTTCTTTTCAGGTTCGTCTGATACTGCGCGCGCCCCGACAGGTATTGCACGGGCCAGCTCACGGCGTCATGGCCGATCTTCGCGGCTTCGTGCAGCGTCCACGCCGGGTCGGCGAGATGCGGGCGTGCGACGGCGCAGAGGTCGGCCCGGCCCGCGGCAACCACCATGTTCACGTGGTCGGCTTCGAAGATGCTGCCCACCGCGACGGTGGCTATGCCCGCCTCGTTGCGGATGCGGTCGGCAAAGGGCGTCTGCCACATGCGGCCGTAGACCGGCTTCTGCTCACGCACCACCTGCCCACTGCTGCAGTCGATGATGTCGGCACCGGCAGCCTTGAACAAGCGCGCGAGGGCCACCGCGTCGTCGGTGGTGTTGCCACCGGGGAACCAGTCGTGGCAGCTCAGGCGCACGCTGATCGGCCGGTCTTGCGGCCAGGCGGCGCGCACCGCGGCAAACACCTGCAGCGGAAAGCGGGAACGGTTGTCGATGCTGCCGCCGTAGGCATCGCTGCGCCGGTTCGTCAGTGGGGAAAGAAAGCTGCTGAGCAGGTAACCGTGCGCGCAGTGCAGTTCCAGGATGTCGAAACCGGCCTCGGCGGCGCGGCGCGTGGCGGCGACGAAATCAGCCGTCACCTGCGTCATCTCGGCGACACTCATTTCGCGAGGCAGCTGCGAGTTCGGGCCGTAGGCGATGGCCGAGGCCGACAGCAACGGCCAGTTGCGCACACCCGAAGCTTCGTCGAGCGGCTCGTCCATCTGCTGCCAGCCCAGCTGCGTGCTGCCCTTGCGGCCGGCATGCCCGAGCTGCACGCCCATCTTCGCGGCCGAGTTGTGGTGCACGAAGGCCACGATGCGCTGCCAGGCGTCACGCTGCGCGTCGTTCCACAAACCTGCGCAACCCGGCGTGATGCGCGCATCCGGGCTGGTGCAGGTCATCTCGGTGTACAGCAGCCCGGCGCCACCCAGGGCGCGTGCGCCGAAGTGCACGAGGTGAAAGTCGCCGGGCAGGCCGTCCACCGCCGAATACATCGCCATCGGCGACACCACCACGCGGTTGGGCACCGTCATGCCGCGCAGCGTGAAGGGCGTGAACATCGGGCTGGGCGGGTTCACGCCCTCGGGCACCGCCAGGCCGGCGCTGTGCGCAAACCAGCGCTCGAAGCCCGCCAGCCAGGCCGCATCGCGCAGGCGCAAGTTCTCGTGGCTGATGCGCTGGCTGCGCGTGAGCATGCTGTACATGAACTGCGGCGGCGCCAGCTGTTCGCAATAGCGCCGGCCCACCACCTCGAACCACTCCATCGCATTCCAGGCCGCGTTTTGCAGGCGCAGTACGTCCACCTCACGCTCGGCCTGGTAGCGCGCCAGCACGGTGGGGATGTCTTCACCGACCTCCTTGAACAGCCGCGTCAGTTCGATGGCGTCTTCCAGCGCCAGCTTGGTGCCCGAGCCGATGGCAAAGTGCGCCGTGTGCACGGCATCACCCATCAGCACGACATGGCTCTGGCCGTTGAAGTGGTGCCACTGCTTGCAGCGCACACGCTGGAAGTTGATCCACGCGCTGCCCCGCAAGTGGCGGGCGTTGCTCATCAGCGGGTGGCCCTGCAGGTGCTGCGCAAAGAGGCGTTCACAGAAGGCCACGCTCTCGGCCGGGCCGGCCTGGTCGAGGCCATGCGCCAGCCACACGTCCTCCGGCGTCTCGACGATGAAGGTGGTGGTGCTGTCGTCGAACTTGTAGACGTGGGCCTGGAACCAGCCGTGCTCGGTTTTTTCGAAGAGGAAGTTGAAGGCGTCGAAGAGTTTCGTCGTGCCCAGCCAGATGAAGCGATTGGGCCGCGTCACCACATCGGGTTGGAAGACCGCCGCGTACTTTTGGCGGATGCGCGAGTTCACGCCATCGCTGGCGATGATGAGGTCGGCGTCGGGGTAGTCTTCATCGCTGTCGGCCTCGGTTTCGAAGACGAGTTCCACGCCCACCGCCTCGCAGCGGTGCTGCAGGATGTTCAAGAGCTTCTTGCGGCCGATGCCGACGAAGCCGTGGCCGCCGCTGCGGATGCACTGGCCCTTGAAGTGCAGCTCGATGTCGTCCCAGTGGTTGAACGCGACCTCGATCTGGCCGGCCGTCTCGGCGTCCCACAGCCGCATGTTTTCCATCGTCGCATCGCTGAACACCACGCCCCAGCCGAAGGTGTCGTAGGCCTTGTTGCGCTCCACCACGGTGACGCGGTGCGCCGGGTTCAACTGCTTCATCAGCAGCGCGAAGTAGAGGCCGGCGGGGCCGCCGCCGATGCAGACGATGCGCATGTGCTGTGCCGGTGGCCCGGCGCCTTGAGGTGTGGTCATTGTCGCTGCGAACTGCTTTACAAGTAAAGCATTCGGCCTGCCGTCTGAGCCGGCGCTGCCGTGACAGAAAATCACCGCATGAACTCAGCCCTGCCCGCCGCTTTGCCGCCGTACCTGCAGCCGCTGTCGCACGGCGTGTTCGCCATCGACACCGGTTTTCACCGCGACGTGTTCGACGCGGCCTACCTCATCGTCGAGCAGGGCCGCGCGGCCTTCATCGACACCGGCACCAACTTCGCGGTACCACGTCTGCTGGGCGCGCTGCAAGCGCTGGGGCTGGGCGTCGAGGCGGTGGACTGGGTCATCCCCACGCACGTGCACCTCGACCACGCCGGTGGCGTGGGCCTGCTGATGCAGCAGCTGCCGAACGCACAGCTGCTGGTGCACCCGCGCGGAGCGCGCCACATGGTCGACCCGTCCAAGCTCTGGGCCGGCGCGATGGCGGTGTACGGCGAAGAAGAGATGCAGCGTTCCTATGGTGAACTGGTGCCGGTGCCCGAAACGCGCGTGACGAACAGCCACGACAGCCAGGTGATCACGCTGGCGGGGCGGCCGCTGATGCTGATCGACACCCCGGGCCACGCGCGCCACCACCACTGCATCTGGGACGCGGCGAGCCGCGGCTGGTTCACCGGCGACACCTTCGGCCTGAGCTACCGCGAGTTCGACACCGCACAAGGCGCGTGGATCATGCCGACCTCGACGCCGGTGCAGTTCGAGCCCGAGCTGCTGCGGGCCTCGGTGCAGCGCCTGCTGGCGGCCGAGCCGGCATGCATGTACCTCACGCACTATGGCCGCATCGGCAACGTGAACAACGATGTGCCACGCCTCGGAGCGCTGTTGCTCGGCCTGCTCGACGAGATGGTCGCCCTGGGCCGCCGCGTGCAACAGGCGCCGCAGCGCCACCAGGCCTTGATCGACGGGCAGCTGGCCATCTTCAGCGCCAGCCTCGCTGCGCATGGCTGCACGCTGAGCCGGTCTGACATCGCCCGCCTGCTGGCCATGGACCTGGCGTTGAATGCCCAGGGCCTGGCAGTCTGGCTGGACCGCCCGCCCGCATGAACACCACGACGCCCCAAGAGGAACCCCCCATGCCCAGCAACAGCGTTCACTTCGGCCTCGGAGGCCACGTGGTGGTCATCACCGGCGGCTCACAAGGCATCGGCGAAGCCTGCGCACGCCGGCTGGTGCGCGACGGCGCCGCCGTGGCGCTGTGGGACATGGCCGACAGCGCCGGCCAGCGCCTGGCCGACGAACTGAACGCCGGCGGCGGCCAGGCGCTCTATCAACATTGCAACGTCGCGATCAAGGCCGAGGTGGACGCCGCGCTCGCCGCCACGCTGGCACGCTTCGGGCAGATCGACGGCCTCGTCAACAACGCCGGCATCTTCAAGGCAGCACCCTTCCTCGACATCACCGAGGCCGATTGGGACGCCGTGATCAACGTCAACCTGAAGGGCAGCTTTCTCGTCGGCCAGGCGGTGGCGCGCGAGATGGTGAAGCGCCAGCGCGGCGCCATCGTCAACATGAGCTCGGTGAACGGCACGCTGGCCATCCCCAGCATCGCCAGCTACAACGCCAGCAAGGGCGGCATCAACCAGCTCACGCGCGTGATGGCGCTCTCGCTGGCCGACCAGGGCATTCGCGTGAACGCCGTGGCGCCCGGCACCATCGCCACCGAACTGGCCAAGAGCGCAGTGCTCACCAGCGACGAGGCCAAGGCCCGCATCATGAGCCGCACACCGATGAAGCGCCTGGGCGAACCGGAAGAGATCGCCGATGTGGCGGCCTTCCTGCTCAGCGACGCCGCCAGCTACATGACGGGCGAGATCGTCGTCGTCGATGGCGGCCGCATGACGCTGAACTACACCGTGCCGGTGTAGCGGCCAGAAGAATCGTCAGAACAACGACGTTCCAGGCGGTGAGGGCCAGAGGCCTCAACCGGGGTTCTTCTCTGGGTCCATGCCGCCCTCGCGCACCAGCGCGGCCATGGCCTGCGCGTCGGGCGCACTTTCGGCAAGGCCGGTGGCCACACCCAGGCGGTCGGCTTGGCTGCGGTTCTGGCTGATCTTCCACTTGCCCACCAGGCTGTCCACCACGATCTGGATGCCGACGATGGCGCGCAGCATCTGTTGCACGTAGTCGTCCGGGGCGTCGGCCACGGCCCAGGGCTCGCTGCGCGCGCTTTCGTGATGGTCGGTCAGGCGGCTGACCAGCGTGTGCAGCCAGGGCGCGTCTTCCACCACGCTCAGCGTGCCATGGGCGTGAACGACGGTGTAGTTCCAGGTCGGCACCACCTTGTGCGTGGCCGCCTTGCTGGGATACCAGCTGGGTGACACGTAGGCCTGCGGCCCGCTGAATACCGCCAGCACACGCTGCCCGGCTGCCGCACGCCATAGCGGGTTGGCGCGCGCCACATGGCCGCGCAAGGTTTGCGTGGCAGCGTCGAACTCCAGCGGCACATGATCTGCGGTGGCTGCACCGCCTTGCAGTGTGACCAGTGCGGCCAGCGGGTGCTCGCGCATCAGCGCGTGCAGGGCTGCCGCGTCGCGCTGCGCAAAATGAGCCGGCAGGTACATCGTTGGTGGCGCCGTGTGGGGAAGTGTCTTGCTGTACCGTGAGCCGTCTGGCTGGCGCCTGGCCTTACCAGGCGCCGACGTTGGGCATCGAGGCCCACGGCTCTGCAGGCGCCAGGGCCGGGCCGGCCTGCAGCAATTCCACGCTGATGCCATCGGGCGAACGCACGAAGGCCATGCGGCCGTCGCGCGGCGGGCGGTTGATCAGCACGCCGTGGTCCATCAGGCGCTGGCAGGCGGCGTAAATGTTGTCCACCGCGTAGGCCACGTGGCCGAAGTTGCGGCCGCCGGTGTAGACCTCGGCGCTGCCATCGGGCGCGGGCCAGTTGTAGGTGAGTTCGATCTGCGCCATGGGGTCATTGGGCGCAGAGAGATACAGAAGGCTGAAGCGACCTTGTTCGTGGTCGGTACGGCGCGCCACTTCCAGGCCCAGGGCGTCACGGTAGAAAGCCAGCGACTTCTCGATGTCGGTCACGCGGACCATGGTGTGCAGGTATTTCATGGCCACGATTGTGGCGCGGCGCCCGTGGCTGCGCACGGCGCGCGCTCAAGCTCGGGTGCCCGCGCAGACGCGTGCCGTGTCAGGGCACTTCCTGCCCCATGCTGGCCTGCCAGACGCGATACCAATCTTCAGCCGCGAGCGGCACCGATGCGGCTGCGGCAGCTTCGCGCAGCGCGGCAATGCGCCCGCTGCCGGTGATGGGCACGGGGCGGCTGGGGTGGCGCATCAGCCAGGCAAAGGCCATGGTGGCCGCCGACACACCGTGCTGCTCGGCCAGCGTCTGCAGCACCCCGCGCACACGCTGCGCCTGCTCGTCCGTGCCCGTGAAAAGCCGCCCGCCCCCGAGCGGCGACCACAACATCGGCCGCAGCCCGAGATCGACACATTGCTCCAGGGTGCCATCGGACAGGGCCTGCATCTGCAGCGGGCTGAACTCGACCTGGTTCGTCACCAGCGGGTGGCGTTTGCGCAGCATCGCCAGCTGCGTGGGCGTGTGGTTGCTGACACCGAAGTGCAGCACCTTGCCAGCGGCCAGCAGTTCGCGGAAAGTGCCGCCAAGTTCCTCGGGGTCCATCAGCAGGTCGGGCCTGTGCATCAGCAGCAGGTCGATGCGATCGGTGCGCAAGGCGCGCAGGCTGTTGTCCACCGACGCCAGCACATGGGCGCGGCTGCTGTCGTAGCTTTTCACGGTGTGCGCGGGCCGCGCCGCGTGCAGCAGCTTGATGCCGCATTTGGTGACGATCTGCAGCCGATGGCGCAGGCCCGGCATCAGGGCGAAGGCCTCACCGAACATGGCTTCGACGCTGTAGCCGCCGTAGATGTCGGCGTGGTCGAAGGTGGTGATGCCCAGGTCCAGCGCCTGGGTCATCCAATCTGCCAGGCCTTCCGCTCCCAGCCCCCACTCATGGGCACGCCATACGCCTGCGGCCAGCGGCGAGAAGTTCATGCCTGTGCTCCGCGAGCGGCGCAGCGCCGCTCAGTCAGGCATCGCATCCAGGGCCTTCTTGTAGCGGTTGGCATGCGCGCGTTCGGCCTTGACCAGGGTTTCGAACCAATCTGCGATCTCTCTGAAACCTTCGTCGCGCGCCTGCTGCGCCATGGCGGGGTACATCTCGGTGAACTCGTGCGTCTCAGCAGCCAGCGCAGCCACCAGGTTGTCTCGGCTGCTGCCGATGGGCAAGCCCGTGCAGGGGTCGGTGGAGCCATGCTCCAGGAACTCCAGATGACCGTGGGCATGGCGCGTTTCACCCTCGGCGGATGACCGGAACAAAGCGGCAATGTCGTTTTGCCCCTCGACATCAGCCTTGTTGGCGAAGTACAGATAGCGGCTGTTGATCTGCGCCTCCCGCGCAAATGCGTCCTTCAAGTTCTTCTCGGTCTTGGAACCCTTCAAGCCCATGGGTGGCTCCTGCTTGGCTGCGGTCATGGATGGCCGGTGGCTCGCCGAGCGTGGCGCCCCCCCTTGCAAGACCGTAGCAAAGCACGGACCCCAGAGCCAATCGAAGCCTTCAATGTGGCGCATAGCCGCGGGTTTACGTGAGCATGGGTAGCACCCCAGCGGCCACCCACGCAAGGCCCACCCGCTTCAGCGCAGGCCCACCGTGCGCAGTGCCAGATGGTGCAGGCGCGAGCGCGCGTCGGCCAGGCCCTCAACCACCGAGAAGTGGTTCAGCCTCGGCAGGGTTTCGCACACCGGCACTGCGGTCGGGCCCCAGACGTCTCGGATCAAGGCGTTCTGGCGCAAGAACTCATCGCTCTCGTCGATGCCCACGGTAGCGAAGAGCTTGCCGCCCGCCGAGCCCGCGCGCGGGCGCGGAAAAAACGCCGGGCTCAGGCGCCGCACCGTGGCCGGCGTGAGCTGCAAGTCGGCTTGCAACGAGGCCACGTGACGCAGCGGTTCCAGGTCGTAGAGGCCCGAGATGGCGAGCGCCGCGTTGATGGGCTGTGCCGGCATCTCGGCGTCCACCTCCTTCCAGCGGCAGGACAACAGCATGGTGGCGAGATGGGCGCCCGCGGAGTGGCCCACGAGGCCAATGCGCGTTGGGTCGCCGTTGTGCTCTGCAGCGTGACGCCAGACCCAGGCCAGGGCCCTCGTCATCTGCAACGCGATGTGCTCGATGCCCACCGCGGGGCACAGCGCATAGTTGACCAGCACCACGGTAGCGCCAGCCGCATTCAGCGCTGGCGCGATGAACGAGAAGTCGGCCTTGTCGAGCGAACGCCAGTAGCCGCCGTGGATGAACACCAAGACCGGCGCGCCGACCATCGCGGCGTTGGTCGGGCTCGCCGCAGGAAAGATGTCCAGCGTCTCGCCGGGCCCGTTGCCATAAGCCAGGTCCAGGCGGGCAGCGCTCTTGCTGCGTACCAGGCTGGAGGCTTCGGCCCAGCGGGCGAAGTGCTGCGCGTGGTCAGGCACGCGCAGGCGGTTGTTGTACTGGGCTTCGAGCCAGGCGGGGTCGGTGCGGGCGCGCAGGGTCATGGGCATTTCGGGGTAGCGTGGCAGCATGTTAGCCCTGCCTTCGCACACCGGCCCGGTGCTAGAATTTCGGAGCGTCATGGGGGTGTAGCTCAGCTGGGAGAGCGTCGCGTTCGCAATGCGAAGGTCAGGAGTTCGATCCTCCTCATCTCCACCAAAGATTCACCTTTGAAAACCGGCTCTCCAGCCGGTTTTTTCTTGGGTCAAAGTTCCCGCGACTTTCGGCCTATCGCGTAAGCGTCACTTTTGCCAGGTGGCGCGGCTGGTCGGGGTCGCCGCCGCGCGCTTGCGCCAAGCACTCCACCATCGGATAAAGGCTTTGCACCGCACTGATGGGGTCGAGCTGTTCATCAGCGGCCTCAACCAGCTGCAGTTCTGCGCCTGGTGTGCCGGCCGGCGCAGCGAGCAGAACTCGGGCACCCCGCTCGCGCATCGCCTCGGCCAGCTTCAACAGCCCGGGCAGCGCCGCTCCGCGCGGGGCCAGTACGAGCAGCGGGAAGCCGGGGGTCACCAGGGCCATCGGTCCGTGCTGCACCTCGGCACTCGAAAAGGCCTCGGCATGCAGCCCGCAGGTTTCCTTCAACTTGAGTGCCGCCTCCTGCGCCACCGCCATGCCAGCGCCGCGGCTGATGACGAAGAGACTGTTCGCGGGCTGCAAGACGTCGACGGCCCGCTGCCAGCCCTGGGCTGCGGCTCGCGCCAGCACGGCAGGCAGCGACAGCAACGCCTGCGCCAGCGCGGCATCGCCGGACCACGCCGCCACGAGGCGCGCGCCCACCACCAGCTGCGCGATGAAACTCTTCGTTGCCGCCACGCTGCGCTCAGCCCCGGCGTGCAGCGGCAGCACCCACTGCGCCGCATGGGCCAGCGGTGACGCGCTGTCGTTGACGGCGGCAAGCGTGTCCGCGCCACCGGCGCGCAGCGCACGCAGCGGCTCAACGAGGTCGGGGCTTTGCCCTGACTGGGAAAAGGCCAGGGCGCACAGGCGCTGCCCGTCGAAGCCTGCGCCGTGCAGCGTGAACAGCGACATGGGCAGCGAGGTCACCAAGCGACCCAGCCGCGCCATGGTCAGGTAGGCCAGGTAGTGCGCCGCGTGGTCGGAGCTGCCGCGTGCCAGCGTCAGCAGGCCTTGTGGCGGCGCGGTCTGCCACCGTTGCGCCAGCGCGGTGTAGGTCGCGGCGTCGGCAGCAAGCAGCCGAGCCACTGCCTGCGGCGCTTCTTGTGCCTCATTCAACATCACGGAGGTCATGGGTGTCGGCACCTATCCAATGTTGATCCACTCTGCCGAAATGACACGGACCCGGGATGGACGCTGGCCGTGTGACGGCCCACCATGCTGGTCAGCGCCCGGCCCGGCCACCGGCACCGCGTTGCGCGCCGTGAAGTCAGCAAAGCCGTGCCCGGGCGCAGCGGATGACGCATCAACCTGGTCGACTCACAGCAACAGGAACGCCGCGGCGGCCACGGCCGTGGGACCCATGGCGCCGAGGAGCAGGCCCCCGGCGCCGATCGATTCATCTTCGAAGCCACGCTTGAGCAGGGCCACGCCGGCGGGGTTCGGTGCATTGGCGATGACAGTCAGTCCGCCACCCGCCACTGCGCCAGCCACCAACATGTACTTGGACTCGTCGGAGATGCCAACGATGAGTGAACCCAGAGAGGTCAGCGCTGCGTTGTCGGTGACCGCGGTCAGCCCCAGCGCACCGAAGAACAGGGTCAGCGGCTCCAGGCTCGCAACCATCGGCTGCAGCCACCAGCCCTGCAGACCTCCCAGCACGACCAGGCCGGCCAGGAAGAAGGCCACCAGCAATGCTTCCTTGATGATCAGCGGGCTCTGATGCCGCTCGTAGGCCTGAGTAAAGCCGAGGAACATCAGAAACAGGCCGAGAAACGCGACCGGGTGATGGGCCGACAGCACCACGCCAGCGAGAAGTGCAAGATGCACGAACACGACCGGCAGCGGCACTGCAGCTTCGACCGCGGTATCTGCTCGGTCCGCAGACTCGAGATGCTTGCGCAGCAGAAGAGTGACGAAGCTTGCGTTGACCACCACCGCCACAGCAGCCTTCCATCCGAAGTTCAACAGCATGAAGGCGCTGTCCAACTGCCAGGTCGACGCCACCATCAGCACGGGTGGTGCGGCATAGGATGTCAGCGTGCCGCCGATCGAAATGTTCACGAAGAGAACACCCAAGGCCAGGTACTTGAGCCTCTCAGGCATCTGGCGCATGAAGATCTGTGGCGCCAGCATCAGTGCAGCAATGGTCATCGCAGCCGGCTCGGTGATCAGCGAGCCCAGCAGAGGTACCGCCGCCAAACCCAGCCATGCGCTGGCCACGGGTGTCGGCAGCGGTGCGATGTGGGCGATGGCGTCCGCCACGCTGACGACTGTGCGCAACACCGGCCGCGACGCGGCGACGACCATCACGACGAAGACGAACAGCGGTTCGGTGTAGTTGCGCGATTCGGCGTAGGCCAGCGATTTGTCGCTACCCTGGATCAGCGCCATGACCAAGATCAGGACGATGGCCCAGAAGCCGAAGACGACCTCCACTTCTCCGAGCAAGTGAAACAAGCCGGCATGCTTGGGGAAGCGATGTGAGAGTCGTTCGAATTGTTTCGCGGCGAAGGTGTGGCCGAGTGCCAGCACAAAGATGGCGAGCGCGATGTATTGAAGCACTTGGTCTGGCGTCGGGTGCATGGGCGTGCGGTCTCCGCGCGGCGGCCCGACCGACGCAATAACCTGCTGCTCCGCCAGTCGGTTCAGCACCCGCGGGCAGTGTAGCGGCCGGCTGCTGCCTCGATCGGCGCCGCGAGCCGCTCCCGACATCACGGCTGAGCCCGAAAGCGCCACGGAGCGCCCGAGGGTGTCACCGGGCGCAGCATCCGGCGCCACGAGCTTCGCTGCGAGGGTGGTTCGATCTGCAGGAAGCCCTGCGCCAGCACCTCGCAGCGCTGAGGGCGTGAGCCAGCGCGGCCGCGCTCGGCACGCCCTTCAGGCCGATGGCGCAGTGGCCCAGCGTCTTGAAGGTCAGCAGGTGGCGTCCGGGGCCCGCCGCCAAAGTCCAGCAGGTTCAGGGCCCAGTGGCAGGCTTCATCCGTTCAAACGGCGACGTCGTGATCCGGCGCGCCGGCCACCACACGCTGTCTGCCGGTCGGCGCATCGACGTGGCAGGTGCTGCGCTTCATGCTGTCGCGCAGCGCTCGAACGCGCTGGATGGCGCCGCTGCGCTCGTCGAACTCGGCCACCATCAGGTCGAGGGCGGCCCGCTGCTCGTGGTCTTCCACCGGCAGCCAGGGCGCACCGAGCAAGGCCCACTGCGCATCGCTGAGCTCCAGCTCGCCCGTGAGAAAGATTTGCCGGCCCGGCGCGTCGGTGCCAAACGATGCAGCCACTGCCTGCCCGGCATCGCCGGGCCGGCACAGGCCGTGCGCCATCGTCTGGTCGAACACCAGCAGGTCGCCGGGTGCCAGCGCCAGGACCACGCCTGCATGCGGCATGACAAAGTCGACCTCGGCAAGGTCGAGCGCGAGCAACCAGAACAGGCAGCGCGACCAATGACGGCTGACATCGTTGTGAAAGCCCGCGCCGCGCGCTGCCAGGTAGTCGATGCGGGTGGCCACGCTGCGCCGGTAGTCGGCAAGATCGCTGCCCAGCACGCCGGTCAGCTGCAAGGCGCTGGCGATGTGGCCCACCAGGTCGGACACGCGAGGTGCCGCGGCGGCCAGGTCGGGCAGCGTGGTGGTGGCGTAGTCGATGTCCGAGACCGTCTCGATGCCGACGCGTGCGTCACCTGCAGCCGCCAAGCTGGCCAGAGAACCAGCGTCGAGAAACGCCGTGCGCAGGATGTGCACGCAGCCGTAAGGCGCGCGCCCGGCGTAGGCATGCTGGGGCTCGTCACTGCGCACCGCAAAGGCACGAAACGGCGCCGGCACTGCATGCACGTCGGCGGCGATGACCCGGTGCGCGGGCGGCGTGGGATTCGGAGGCACACCGCGATTGTCGCCAGGGTTGAAACGGACAGGCTGCACGCCGCACTGGCCGCCGACGGCGAATAGAGTCGGCACTGTCTTCAACCACTGATCTCGGGACTCCGCCTTGAACCGATTGCAACGGGAACTGCAGCGCCTGTATGCGGCCCAATCCAACGCAGGCCCGGGCCCGGGTCTGGACGCCCGCGACATGGTCGATGCGCAAGGGCGGGTGCGGGCGATGGTGCTGGAACTCGCCCGGCCTGCCGACTGGGCCGTGCTCTCGGCAGTCTGGGGTGGCGTTCAGACCGATCTCGCTCTGCCTGCGCCGGCCATCGCGGTCAACGGCAGCGATGGTTGTCAGCTCTGGTTCTCGCTCGTGGAGCCGGTGCCGGCGCCACAAGCCGGGGCATTTCTCGACGCCCTGCGGCGACGCTACCTGGGCGACAGCGAGCCCGGCCGCGTGGCCCTGCTGCCGTCGTTGGATACGGCGTCAGCGCAGCTGCTGCTGCCTGCTCGGCAGGTGCCCGCCTTGCAGACGGACAGCGGCTTGTGGTCGGCCTTTGTGGCGTCCGACCTCGTGCCGATGTTTGCCGAAGCACCCTGGCTCGACATGCCGCCCAACCCCGATGGACAGGCACAGTTGCTGGCGCCGCTGAAGAGCATCCCGCCGGCGCAGTTTGAAATGGCCCTGCAGCGGCTCAGGCCCGCAGCGGTGCCGTCCGCGCCTGCCCAGGCATCGCATGCGGCGGCGCAGGCGGCTGCCTCGCACGAGCCCATGCGCTTCTTGCTCGACGTCATGAACAACGACAGCGTTGAACTTGCCCTGCGCATCGAAGCGGCGAAGGCGCTGCTGCCCTACTTCGCCGATGCCCGTTGCTCACGGCAGGAACAGGAGGGTGACCGACGGTCGTGAGCTGAAGCTTCGCGGCATCGCAAGCTGGGCGTCGGCTGCGCAAAGACAAATTGGCATGCCGACAGGTGCCTGGTGGCCGAATTGCGAACTTGCCGGCCTGTTCCGCAGCGATCACCGCGACGGGTGAGCAGCGGTACGCCCGGGCCCGATCACCCGCAGCGCCGCTGGCGCACCGCGCGGGTCAACTGCTCGAGCACAGCCTCCGTGTCTTCCCAGCCGATGCAGGCATCGGTGATGGACACCCCGGCTCGCAGGGGCTCGCCAGCACGCAGATCCTGCTGACCTTCGTGCAGGTGGCTCTCGATCATCACGCCGCTGATACGCCGCTCGCCGCCGGCCAGGCGGCTGGCGATGTCGCCCGCGATGTCGATCTGGCGCCGGTGCTGCTTCTCGCTGTTGCCATGGGACATGTCGATCATCACGTGCCCGCGCAGATCAGCCGCACGCAAGCGGTCACAGGCAGCTGCCACTGACTCGGTGTCGAAGTTCGGGCGCTTCCCGCCGCGGAGAATGACGTGGCAATCAGGGTTGCCGCGCGTTTCGAAGATCGCGGCCTGGCCCATCTTGGTCATGCCCATGAAGGCATGCGGAGCAGCAGCGGCCACGATGGCATCGACGGCAACCTTCACGCCACCGTCGGTGCCGTTCTTGAACCCCACGGGGCAGCTCAGGCCCGATGCCAGCTGGCGGTGGCTCTGGCTTTCCGTGGTGCGCGCACCGATCGCGCCCCAGGCCACCAGGTCGCTGATGAATTGCGGGCTGAGCAAGTCCAGGAACTCGGTGCCCACGGGCAGGCCGCCGTCGACGATCTGCAGCAGCAGGCGGCGCGCACGCTCCAGGCCTTCGTTGATGGCGAAGCTGCCATCCAGGTGCGGGTCGTTGATGTAGCCCTTCCAGCCCACGGTCGTGCGCGGCTTCTCGAAGTAGGTGCGCATCACCACCATCAGCGCATCGGCCCGCGGTGCGGCCGCAGCCTGAAGGCGGCTTGCGTACTCGAGAGCCTGATCATGGTCATGGATCGAGCAGGGCCCGACGACGACGAGCAGCCGGTCATCGCTGCCGGCGAGGATGCGCGCAATCTCCGTGCGACTGCGCTCCACCAGCGTCAGCGTGGCCTCGGAGACGGGCAGCTGCTCGATCAGCAGCGCCGGCGTGATCAGCGGCCGCACGGCGTCGATGCGCGTGTCGTCGATGCGGGTGGTGTCGCGGGTGGAGGGCCCGCGGCGCTCGCCGGTCTCGGGGTCCAGCGTCGGGCTGCGCGGTGTAGACATACCCCCATTGTGGCAAGGCGCGCGCGGCACGGCGAACATCCCGGTGGTTGATGTCAGCGGCCTCTACAACCACGGTGGCAGCTACCACGACCCGTGGTTCCACTTCGCCAACCGCCAGCGCCTGATCGGCGCCCATGGCAACGCGACAACCTCGTGACGGAGCCACTGCAAGCTTTCGAGCGCCACCGGATCGAAGAAGCCCTGGTCGAGAGCGGCGGCCGCGTCGCCCCGGCGAGCGAGCGGCTGGGCATGTCGACGGGCACCCACAAGGGCGGTTGAGGACCGCCTCTGCGGCACTCCAGCGTGGTTTCAGGCGCCAAGTCTCCGTTCGCCCCGGGCGCGACAGCTTCGAAAGCCCAGCGCTACGTGGCCATTCGGCGCATCGAGATATTCCTGGCAGCCGCCGTGATACTGCGGCACCCGCGGCCCGGTCCTCCCGCAAGGACGTCAGGGCGGTTCACAGCTCCCTCACTTCGTGCGCGGCTGCTTGATCTGCTCGTCGGGCTGAGGCAGGCGCCCCGCCCGCAAAGCCTCGACCGCCTGGACCACCGAGCGCGCCACATTGCGCGCCTCTTCCTGCACATCCAGATCCGCATCGAGCGCATCGTGGCTGCTGTAGTAGGGGCCGTAATAGCCGATGTAGCGGTCGAGCTTGGCCGCGGCACCGGCATCGACCAGCCCCATCCAGTCCAGCCAGTCGGTCAGGTTGCGCCGGTGCACTTCGACCCCGGCAACGTCACCATGCACCACGACGCCATAGGCGCGGCCGGCCAGGTGCTTGGGGTAGTCCCAGCCCTTTTCTTCGATGGCCTTGGCTTCGCTGACGCGCTTGCCATGCGTCGTGGTCGGGTCGGGGTTGCCGCCATCGGCCGCAACGAGACGGTCGATCATCAGCTTCAAAGGGCTCGGGGACTGGTACCAGTAGGTCGGCGCCAGGATGATCACGGCATGCGCCGCCACCCAGCGTTCGTAGATCTCGGCCATCCAGTCTTCGGCCTGGTTCAACGCGTGGTTGGGGTAGCAACTGCAAGGCCAGTGGCACAGGGGCATCGCGCTCGACACACAGCCCTTGCAGGGGTGGATGTTGCGGCCGTACTCCGAGGTGATGAGGCTCAGATCCAGCACGTCGGCCTGCAGGCCCGAGCCCTCGACAACCTGGCGTGCAAGTTCCGTCAGCCGCCAGGTCTTGGCCACCTCGCCAGGGCAAGTGCCGTCGTTGCGCGCGCTGCCGCACACCAGCAGCACGCGCGACTGCGCTGCGCCGTCGCCCCACCGCGTCTGCGCCGCCTGCAGCCGTGCCCGCGTGTCCAGCCACTGCACCGAAAGCGGGTAACTCGGGTCGGCGAATTCCGGCCCGGCGAGGCGGGTCACCGGCGCCTTGCGTCCGTCCTGCAGCGCTGCCCAGGCGATGGCTTCGAGCCGGGCGATCGCTTCGCGCTCGCTGTCGAAGGCCGGGTCGAAGTAGCGCACATTGAAGCGCTCCCGGAACTCGATGCGCGTCAGCGGCGCCGTCGCCTGCCCGGTGCGGATCATGGTCATGTCGGCCCCGCCACACGCTTGATGCGGATGAGCTTCTTGTTGACGAATTCCTGAATGCCCATGCCGCTCAGCTCGCGGCCGTAGCCCGAGCGCTTCACGCCGCCGAAGGGCAGTTCGGGGGACGACACGGCGGCGCTGTTGATGAACACCATGCCGGTGTCGATGCGCCGCGCGACCCGTCTGCCGCGCTCGATGTCGCGCGTGAACACAGAGCCGCCCAGCCCGAAGGGCGAATCGTTGGCCAGCGCCACGGCCGCATCTTCGTCGGCAACGCGGAAGAACAGCGCCACCGGCCCGAAGAACTCTTCCCGGTACGCCGGGTTGGCGGCGTCGATGTCGGTCAGGATGGTTGGCTGCATGAAGGCGCCCGGCACGTTGATGCGCGCGCCGCCCATCACCACACGGGCGCCTGCGACCACAGCACGCTGGACTTGTTCGAGCAGCGTGGCCAGCGCGCGCTCCGACGACAGCGGCGCCAACGTGGTGCGCGCGTCCAGCGGATCGCCGGGGCTGAACTTGCCCAGCGCCTGCGCGAAGCTGTCGACGAAGCGGTCGGCCAGCGACTCCATGACGATGAAGCGCTTCGAGGCCGTGCAGGCCTGGCCGGAATTGCCCATGCGGCCGGACACCGCGTGCTTGACCGCCAGGTCGATGTCGGCGTCGTCCAGCACGATGAACGCATCGCTGCCGCCGAGTTCGAGCGTGGTCTTCTTCAGGTTCTGCGCGGCGCATGCCGCCACCACCGCACCGGCGGCTTCGCTGCCGGTCAATGCCACGCCGCGAATGCGCGGATCGTCGATCAGCGTGGCGATCTGCTCCGACGAGATGAACAGGTTGGTGTAGGCGCCTGCCGGCGCGCCGGCGTCGTGCAGCAGCCGTTCGAAGGCCAGCGCGCACTGCGGCACGTTCGAAGCATGCTTGACCATCACCACGTTGCCGGCCATCAGGTTGGGCGCGGCGAAGCGGGCGATCTGGTAGTACGGATAGTTCCAAGGCTCGACCCCGAGCAGCACGCCGATCGGGCAGCTTTCAACCACGGCATCGGCGCCCGGTGACGTCAGAACCTCTGGCGCCAGGAAGGCCTGCCCATGGTCGGCGTAGTAGTCGAGGATGGCCGCGCTGAGTTCCACTTCACCCGCGCTCTGCGCCAGCAGCTTGCCCATCTCGACGGTGATGAGTCTGGCCAGTTCGCCGGCGCGTTCGCGCATCAGCGCGGCAGCGCGCTTGAGCACCACTGCCCGGTCGGCATGGCTGCGCTCGCGCCAGTCACGCCTGAAGCACTCGTCGGCCGCGTGCAGCCGTGCCTCCACGGCCGGGGCGTCGTGGGCGTCGAAGGTGGCAAGAACGCTGCCGTCGTAGGGGTTGGTGCTTTGGTAGGCCACGAAATGGTTGGTCCTGGGTATGAGGAGCGCCGTCGCCGCACGCAGCAGCCGCGGCCAGACATGGCAGAGCGCGGCACGGCACAACACGGCACGGCACAGCGCGGGCCCCGGGGATCGGAAGGGTCAGCGGCGACACTACCCAGGCGCCTGCCGGGGGTCTGTTCGGTGACCCACGCTCGTGAGCCCGCCCGAAGCAGGCAGGGGCGATGGCCTGGCGCGCGAGAACACGGTGCGCCGTGCAGCCGCCACTGGCGGGAAGCCCCCCGGGACCTCAGGGTGCGGGAACCACGACCTTGATCGGGCCCGCCGGGCTGGCAAAGCGGCCACGCGTTGCGGGGCTTCCCATGTTCGACGTGATCGAGCCATGAACGCTTTGCAAACCGGCCGTGGCAAACGTGACGGTGAAGACGCCGTTGCCGACGACGCGGCCGAAATTGACAATGAAGCTTTTGGGCGCAAACCGCGCGTTCGCGTCGGTCGAGTTCAGGGTGATCGTGTAGGACCCTTGGTCCAGCCCGCACGGAACCCGAATGGCGCCGCGCACAGCCACACCGCTGGACACCGCTTTCGGCTCGGCGCGGACTGGCACGGGCTCAGGCGCGCAGGCGGGCAAGTCGGGGTCGACGTAGTCGAGGCTTTGGCAAAGACCGGCTTGTGAAAGCGAGGCTGCAGCCAGCACGCACAGGCTCTTGCACCAGGCAGTCATGAACACGGTGCGAACCCCTGGTGAGCGATCGCTCCCACAGACCGGTCGGGACCTACTTGCCGGGCTCGCTGCCCGATTCGGGAACCTTCAGCGACAACACGTAGTTGGCCAGCGTGCGCGCCTCGGCGGCCGACACCTGAGGCTGAGGGGGCATCACGTCTTCACCCCAGACACCGGTGCCGCCCCGGCGGATCTTCTTGGCCAACATGTCGGCGGCATTCTTCTTGTCGGCGTACTTGGCCGCAACCTGCTGGAAGCTCGGGCCGTACTTGCGCTTGTCGACGTAGTGGCATGCCGCGCAGTTCTTCTTCAAGGCAAGGTCGTAGTCGGCACGCGCCGACGCGGCGGTGCCCAACAAGCTGATCACGACTATCCATCGCAGCGTGGATTGCAACAGGTTCTCCTTCTTCGCATCGAATGAAAAACGCGCTGCCGTGAGGCAGCGCGTGAACGGCTTGGTGCGTCAGTGCGGGGCGGTCACTCCGGCTTCACGCGGATGATCTTGCCCTGGTCTTCCAGTGCAACGAAGAGATCGCCGTCGGTGCCCGACTCACAGGCGCGGAAACGGCCTGCGACGGTCGGCCAAGGAAAGTCGGACTTCGTGGCCTTCTGGCCATCGGCGCTGAGCTTCAGCAGTTCGAGGCGGTTGCCCACGGGGGTGCCGTGGATGCCGATACCGGCGTAGCCGACCACCATCTGCCCGTTCCAGTCCTTCCACTTCGCGCCCGTCAGGAAGGCATTGCAGAACATGCCTTGCGACAGCCCGTTGTTGTTCCAGGCCGGCTTCATCGCCTTCGGGTAGGTCTTGAGGTCGGTCATGGGCATGAAGGCAGCGCGCTTCTTCGGCTCCATCGCACCCATCTGGTTGGGCGAGTAGCCGCAGTAGTCGTCCGGGCAGTCCTTGCGGCCGCCGATGTTGGGGCGCGGGTCCCAGCCGGCGTTGCCGCCGTTGGTGAGGGCCGTCACCTCGTCGCTGTGCCACGGGCCGTTCTCGGCCGTGAACGGGCGGTTGTCGCTCGGGCGGAAGGCGATGCCCTGCGGGTTACGGTGGCCGTAGGTGTAGACGCGCGCATCGAAGCCCGCCGGCGGCTTGTTGTCGGGCGCGGCCTTGCCGTCACGGTCGATGCGCAGCACCTTGCCGCCGATGTAGGTGGGGCTTTGCGGCGCGATGCCGAGGTGGTTGTCGCCGGTGGTCACGTACAGGAAGCCATCGGCCGGGCTGAAGCGAATGCGCCCGCCGTTGTGGGCGCCGGGGCCGCCGAAGGGATGCTTGGTGGCCTTCGGCTTGTAGCCGATGTCGCCCACGATGTCGGTGCGGTCGGAAACTGCCGTCATCTCGTTGTTCAGCTTGAACCGCATGACGCGGTTGCCGAGCTTTCCGTCCAGCTTGGAACTGGAGTAGACGTAGATGAAGCGGTTGCTGGCGAATTGCGGGTCGACGGCAACGCCCATCATGCCGGCTTGGCCGTCGCAGAAGAGGTCGGGGCTGGCCGAGGCATAGCCGGCGGTGGCACCCACGCCATGCAGCTTGTTGATAGTGCCCGAGGGCATGCGCACAGAGAGACCCTTGCACTTCACGGTGAAGAACATGGTGCCGTCGGCCATGAAGGCCATGTCCCAGGGCAGCTCGAGCTTGTCGACGAAGTCTTGGGTCGTCACGGTGGGTGCGGCAGCGAGCGCGGTGCCGGAAAGCACCAGCGCCGCAGC
>JANMMD010000165.1:0-5566 GCA_031372905.1 Betaproteobacteria bacterium | reverse complement strand
GAACTGGGCTTCACGCAGGTCAGCGTCAGCCACGAGGTCAGCCCGCTGATGAAGTTGGTCTCGCGCGGCGACACCACGGTGGTGGACGCGTATCTCTCGCCCATCCTGCGGCGTTATGTCGAGCAGGTGGCGGCACAAATGCCGGGCGTGCGGCTGTTCTTCATGCAGAGCAGCGGCGGCCTGACCGAAGCGCACCGCTTCCAGGGCAAGGACGCGATTCTTTCCGGCCCGGCCGGCGGCATCGTCGGCATGGTGCGCACCGCCGTGGCGGCGGGGCACCACAAGCTCATCGGCTTCGACATGGGCGGCACCAGCACCGATGTCAGCCACTATGCCGGCGAGTTCGAGCGCGCGTTTGAAACGCAGGTGGCCGGGGTGCGCATGCGGGCGCCGATGATGAGCATCCACACCGTGGCCGCGGGCGGCGGCAGCATCCTGGGCTTCGATGGCGCGCGGCTGCGCGTGGGGCCGCAGAGCGCGGGCGCCAACCCCGGCCCGGCCAGCTACCGCCGCGGCGGGCCGCTGGCCACGACCGATGCCAACGTGCTGCTGGGCAAGCTACAGCCGGCGCACTTCCCGAAGGTCTTCGGCCCGAATGCCGACGAGCCGCTGGACGCGGTGGGCGTGGCGGCGCAGTTCAGCGAGCTCGCCCAGCGTGTGCAGCAGGCCACCGGCCGCGCCACCACGCCGGAGAACCTGGCCGAAGGCTATCTGCAGATCGCCGTGCAGAACATGGCCAACGCCATCAAGCGCATCAGCGTGGCGCGCGGCTACGACGTCACGCAGTACACGCTGCAGTGTTTCGGCGGCGCCGGCGGCCAGCATGCCTGCCTGGTGGCCGATGCCCTGGGCATGCGCCACGTCTTCGTGCATCCGCTGGCCGGGGTGCTTTCCGCCTACGGCATGGGCCTGGCCGACCAGATCGCCATGCGCGAGGCGTCGGTCGAGCAGCCCTTGGAAGCCGCAGGCCTGGCGGCAGCCGAAGCCCAGTTGCTGCTGCTGGCCGAAGCCGCCGCGCAGGAGGTGGCCGAACAAGGCGTGGCACTTGACAGCGTGCAGCTGCGCCGCAAGGTGCATGTGCGCTACCAGGGCACCGACACGGCGCTGGTGGTGCCGATGGTCGAAGGCGGTGACCTCACGACCATCACCGCGGCCTTCGAGGCCGCCTACCGCCAGCGTTTCGCCTTCCTGATGCCGGGCCGGGGGCTGGTCATCGAGGCTGTCTCGGTGGAAGCCGTGGGGGAGGGTGAACGCCATGCGCTGGGGCACACCGCCACCGAGCCTGCGCGCCACGAGGCGGCGCCCGATGCCCGGGTGCGCCTCTACAGTGGCGGCCTCTGGCACGACGCCGGTCTCTTCGTGCGGGAGCAACAACAAGCCGGTGCCGTCATCACCGGCCCGGCCATCGTGGCCGAGAAGAACGCCACCACGGTGGTCGAGCCCGGCTGGCAGGCGCTGCTCACCGCGGCCGGCGCGCTGGAGCTGCAGCGCGTGCTGCCGCGCGCGAGCCAACATGCCATCGGCACCGAAGCCGACCCGGTGATGCTGGAGGTCTTCAACAACCTCTTCATGAACATCGCCGAACAGATGGGTTTGCGGCTGCAGAACACGGCCTACAGCGTGAACATCAAGGAGCGCCTGGATTTCAGCTGCGCGCTCTTCAGCGCCGCGGGCGAGCTCATCGCCAACGCGCCGCACATGCCGGTGCACCTGGGGTCGATGAGCGAAAGCATCAAGACCGTGATCGCCCGCAACCCTGCGATGCAGCGCGGCGATGTGTATGTGCTGAACGACCCTTACCACGGCGGCACGCACCTGCCGGACGTGACGGTGGTGACGCCCGTGTACCTGCCCGACGACAGCGACAGCGACACCGCGCCGTCGTTCTATGTCGCCAGCCGCAGCCACCACGCCGACATCGGCGGCATCACGCCAGGCAGCATGCCGCCGTTTTCCAAGCGCATCGACGAAGAAGGCGTGCTGCTCGACAACTTCCTGCTCGTGCGCGACGGCGTGCTGCGCGAGGCCGAACTGCGCGCCGCCTTGGGCGCGGGCGCCTGGCCGGCGCGCAACCCCGACCAGACCATCGCCGACCTGCGCGCACAGATTGCCGCCAACCAGAAAGGTGTGGAAGAGCTTGCAGCCATGGTGGCGCAGTTCGGCCGCAGCACCGTCGCGGCCTACATGCAGCATGTGCAGGACAACGCCGAAGAGAGCGTGCGGCGCGTCATCACGGCTCTGAAGGATGGCGCGTTCAGCCTGCCGCTGGACAACGGCGCGGTGATCCACGTGAAGGTGACGGTGGACAGCACCGCACGCGCGGCCACCATCGACTTCACCGGCACCAGCGCGCAGCTGCCCAACAACTTCAACGCGCCCAAGGCGGTGACGATGGCGGCGGTGCTCTACGTCTTCCGCACGCTGGTGGACGACGACATCCCGCTGAATGCCGGCTGCCTGAAGCCGCTGAACGTCATCGTGCCCGAGGGCTGCATGCTGAACCCGAGCCCGCCAGCCGCGGTGGTGGCCGGCAATGTGGAAACCAGCACCTGCGTCACCAACGCGCTGTATGGCGCCTTGGGTGTGATGGCGGCCGGCCAGTGCACGATGAACAACTTTACCTTCGGCAATGCACGCCACCAGTACTACGAAACCATCAGCGGCGGCAGCGGCGCCGGGCCGGGCTTCAACGGCACCAGCGTCGTGCAGACCCACATGACCAATTCGCGCCTCACCGACCCCGAAGTGCTGGAGTTCCGTTTCCCCGTGCGTCTGGAAAGTTATGCCATCCGCGCCGGCAGCGGTGGCGCCGGTGGCCCCGGCGGGTGGCGCGGCGGCGATGGCGGCGTGCGCCGCGTGCATTTCCTGGAAGCCATGACGGCCAGCATCCTGAGCAACGGCCGAACGGTGCCGGCCTTCGGCATGGCCGGTGGCCAGCCCGGCGCCCTGGGCGTGAACCGCATCGAGCGCGCTGATGGCCGCGTGGAGATGCTCTCCCACATCGGCAGTGCGGAGATGGCGCCCGGCGATGTGTTCGTGGTGGAGACCCCCGGCGGGGGTGGCTTTGGGGCCCCTCATGGCCAAGCTTGAGGCGGCACCGCCCAGCGGGCCGCAGACGGTGCTGCTGACCGGCTTCGAGCCCTTCGGCGGCGAAACCACCAACCCCTCCTGGCGCGTGGCGCAGGCCCTGCACGGGGAAGTCATCGCAGGGGCGCAAGTGGTGGCGGTGCAGCTGCCCTGCGTCTTCGGCGCCGCGCTGGGCGCGTTGCGCGCGGCCATGGAACAGCACCGCGCCGGCTTGTCGCTGGTGCTGGCCCTGGGCCAGGCGGGCGGCCGCTGCGAGCTCACGCCTGAGCGCGTGGCCATCAATGTGGACGACGCGCGCATCGCCGACAACGCCGGCGCCCAGCCCGTGGATGCGCCCATCGTGCCGGGCGGCCCGGCCGCCTACTTCAGCAGCCTGCCCATCAAGGCGATGGTGGCGGCGCTGCGCGCGGCCGGTGTGCCGGCCTCGGTGTCGCAGACGGCGGGCACCTTCGTTTGCAACCATGTGTTCTACGGCCTGATGCACGCCTTGAGCGACACCCACCGCGCACACCCGGCCCAGCGCCTGCGCGGGGGCTTCGTGCACCTGCCGCTGTTGCCTGAGCAGGCCGCACACCTGCCGGGCCAGCCCAGCATGGCCCTGGCCACACAAATCGCCGGCGTGCGGCTGGCGCTGTCCACGGCCTTGTTGCGGCGGGACGACCTGCGCGCCAGCGGGGGCGCTGAGCACTAGGTGCACGGCCGGGCCGAACGCGGTGTAATGCCGCGGGCCGTGGCGCGACTCACAGCCATCGCCGGTTCTTGTGGGAGCCGGCTCGGCCCCGGCGAGTTTTTCGCCACATCCTTATCGGAGTTGTCATCCATGAACCAGCGTCTCATCGTTTCTTCCGCGCTTGCATCCGCCCTGGCCCTGGGCCTGATCGGCCAGGTCGCCGCCCAGGACAAAGGCAAGGAGAAGTGCTACGGCATTGCCAAGGCGGGGCAGAACGACTGCGCCAACCTGTCGGGCAGCCATTCCTGCGCGGGCCAGAGCAAGGTCGACAACGAGGCGGGCGAATGGAAGTACGTCGCCAAGGGCACCTGCAAGTCGCTGAACGGCATGTCGGCCGAAGAAGCCAAGGCTGCCAAGAAGTGAGCCGGTGATGGCCGATGCCGGCACCCCGGGCGCCGGCACTGGCTTGCGCCAGCCGCCCGCGCAGGTCGGCATCGGCCTGCGCCAGCCTCATTACGAAGCCCTGCTGGCGGCACCGCCGCGCTTGAGCTTCGTCGAGGTGCATTCGGAGAATTTCTTCGGCGACGGCGGTGCAGCGCTGGGCGTGCTGGACGCTGCCCGCGCGCGGTGGCCCGTCAGCCTGCACGGCGTGGGCTTGTCGCTGGGTGCGGCAGCGGGCATCGACGAAGACCACCTGGCTCGCCTGGCGGCGCTGGTGCGGCGCATCGCGCCCGTGCGCGTCAGCGACCACGCCTGCTTTGCGCGCGCGCCGCGCCGCAGCGGCGGCCCCGTGGTGCATGGCCATGATCTCCTGCCCATCGCCTTCACCGACGCCGCGCTGGCCATCCTGGCCAGCAATGTGCAGCGCGTGCAAGACCGCCTGCAGCGCCCGCTGCTCGTGGAAAACCTCTCGGCCTATGTGCACTGGGCCGACGACCGCATCGCCGAGCCCGAGTTCTTCAACGAGCTCGTGCGGCGCACCGGCTGCGGTCTGCTGCTGGATGTGAACAACCTCGTCGTCAACGCCTTGAACGACGGGGCCGACGAGGCGGGCGCCGCGGCGGCTGCGTGCCGCTGGGTGGATGCCATCGCCGCCGACGCCGTGGGTGAAATCCACTTGGCCGGCTACCACGTCGCCGACGACATCGTCATCGACGACCACGGCAGCCGCGTGCACGCGCCGGTGTGGCAGGTCTACCGGCACGCGCTGCAGCGCCTGGGCGCGCGGCCCACCCTGGTGGAGTGGGACACCGCGATCCCGCCGCTGGCCGTGCTGCTGGGCGAGGCCGCAGCGGCCGATGCCATCGCAGCCGAGGTGGCCGCAGCAGACATATCGGCCCGGCCATGAATCTTGCCGACAAGGAAGCCCTGCGCCAGCAGATGCTGCTGCGCGCGCTGCTCGGTGACGCGCGGCCCGGTGTGGTGACGGGCTGGCTGCAGCCGCGCCAGGTGCCGCGGGGCCTGGCGGCGTACAAGGCCAACGCCGGCGCGCTGGCCGAACGCGCGCTGTGCGCGGCTTACCCCACGCTGCAGCAGCTGTTGGGTGACGAGAGCTTCGCTGCGCTGGCGCGCGACTTCTGGCGCCGGCAGCCGCCCGTGGCCGGCGACATCACTCAGTGGGGCGAGGGGCTGTCGGCTTTCATCGCCGATGCCGAATCGCTGGCTGACGAGCCCTACCTGCCTGACATGGCGCGGCTGGAGTGGGCGCTGCACCGGGTGCAGACCGCCGCCGATGCACCGGCCAGCGCGCCCGCCGGGCTGGAATTGCTGGCCACGCACGAGCCTGCGGCCTTGCGCCTGCAGCTGCCC
>JANMMD010000099.1:0-21939 GCA_031372905.1 Betaproteobacteria bacterium | reverse complement strand
CGTGTTCACCCGCGACAAGGCACCCGACACGCTGCGCAAGACGGCGCTGGCCGCCATCGCAGCGACGAAGTTCTACCCCGAAAACGGCCGTGCCCGCCTGCACGACATGATCGCCAACCGGCCCGACTGGTGCATCAGCCGCCAGCGCAGCTGGGGCGTGCCGCTGCCGTTTTTCCTGCACAAGGTGACGGGTGAACTGCACCCGGACACGATGGCGCTGATGGACCGCGCCGCGGCGCTGGTGGAGAAACACGGCATCGAGGCCTGGAGCCAGCTCGACCCGGCCGAGTGGCTGGGCTCGACTGGCGAAAACTCGGCAGAGCACTACGCCAAGAGCAACGACATCCTCGACGTGTGGTTCGACAGTGGCAGCACCTTCAGCCACGTGCTGCGCGGCTCCCACAGCGACGGGCATCACGCAGAAGGCCCCGAGGCCGACCTTTACCTGGAAGGGCACGACCAGCACCGCGGCTGGTTCCACAGCTCGCTGCTCATCGGCTGCGCGCTGGAAGGCCGCGCGCCTTATCGCGGCTTGCTCACCCACGGCTTCACCGTCGACGGCCAGGGCCGCAAGATGAGCAAGAGCCTGGGCAACATGACGGAGATGGGCGCCGTCACGCAGAAGCTGGGCGCCGAGATCATCCGCCTGTGGTGCGCCTCCACCGACTACTCGGGCGACCTCAGCGTCGACGACAAGATCCTGGCCCGCGTGGTGGACGCCTACCGGCGCATCCGCAACACGCTGCGCTTCCTGATGGCCAACACCAGCGACTTCGACGCGAAGACGCAGGCCGTGCCGGTGGCGCAGCTGCTCGAGATCGACCGCTGGGCACTTTCGCGCACCGCGCAGTTGCAGGCCGAGGTGCTGGCGCATTTCGAGGTCTATGAGTTCCACCCGGTGGTCTCGAAGCTGCAGGTCTTCTGCAGCGAGGACCTGGGCGCGTTCTACCTCGATGCGCTGAAAGACCGCCTCTACACCACCGCGCCAGGCAGCCACGCCCGCCGCAGCGCACAGACCGCGCTGTGGCACATCACGCACGCCATGCTGCGCTGGATGGCGCCTTTCCTGAGCTTCACCGCCGAAGAAGCCTGGAAGCTGTTCGACGGCGGACACAGCGCGCAGGACAGCATCTTCACGCAGACTTATTGGGAACTCCCCGCACCCGATGCCGCACTGCTGGCCAAGTGGGCGCGCGTGCGCGAGCTGCGCGATGTGGTGAACAAGGAGATCGAAGCCTTGCGCACGACGGGCGGCGTGGGCTCGTCCTTGCAGGCCGAGGTGCAGATCACCGTGGGCGCCGATGACGAGACTCTGCTGGCCACGCTGGGCGACGACCTGAAGTTCGTGTTCATCACCTCAGCCGCCACCGTGGTGGCCGGCGCGGCGCTGACGGTGCAGGTGGCCCCCAGCGAGCACAGCAAGTGCGAACGCTGCTGGCACTGGCGTGCCGATGTCGGCAGTGATGCGCAGCACCCGACGATCTGCGGCCGCTGCAGCAGCAACCTGTACGGCGCGGGCGAAACCCGCACCGTGGCCTGAGCATGGCCGCGCGAGGCAGCTCCGCAGGGCCCAGCCTCTGGTTGTGGCTGGGTTTGGCGGCCGTGGTCATCCTGGCCGACCAGGTGACCAAGACGCTCATCGTCGGCTGGTTTCAGCTCGGCGATGTGCGCGTGGTCACGAGCAACTTCAACCTCGTGCGCGCGCACAACGCCGGCGCGGCCTTCAGTTTCCTCGCCGGGGCCTCGGGCTGGCAGCGCTGGTTCTTCACCGCACTGGGGCTGATCGTCTCGGGCTTCATCGTCTGGATGATTCGCCAGCACCCGACGCAGAAGCTCTTCTGTTTTGCCGTCAGCATGATCATGGGCGGCGCTTTGGGCAATGTCATCGACCGCTTGATCCACGGCTACGTGGTCGACTTCCTGCAGTTCCGCTTCAGCGTGCTGGAGCCTCTCTTTTCCGGCGGCTACTTCCCCAGCTTCAACATCGCCGACAGCGCCATCACGCTGGGCGCCGGTTGCCTGGTGCTGGACGAGATCCTGCGCGTCAAGCGCGGGCGCTGAACTTCACGGGTGGCGCGTGGACGAGCCTACAGAGCCCTCAGCCCCCACCCCGCACGCCGACGGCGGTTTGCCGCGTCTGAACACGCTGGCTTACGCCGACCCGCTGCGCTGGCTGGCCGCAGGCTGGCGCGATTTTCTGCGCGCCCCGGGCATCGGCCTGTTCTACGGCGCGTGCTTCGTCGTCATGGGCTGGGCGCTGCTCAAGGTCTATGAAAACGCACCGGCCTACACGCTGGCGCTTTCCGCAGGCTTCCTGCTGATGGGGCCCTTCATGTGCCTGGGCCTGTACCGCGTCAGCCAGCGCCTGGAGGCGGGCGAGAAGCCCGACTTCGGTGACTCGCTGATGGCCTGGGACGCCCGCGTGGGGCCGCTGGCCATCTTCGGCCTCGTGCTGCTGGTGCTGGAGATGCTGTGGGGCCGCGCCACCCTGGTGGTGTTTGCCGTCAGCTTCGACGGCATGCCCGATTTCAAGGGCTCGCTGCTGGCCTTGCTCGACCCGGAGAACCTGCCCTTCATTGCCGCCTGGGCTGCAGTGGGTGCGGTCTTCGCAGCGCTGATCTACGCCATCAGCGTGATCAGCATCCCGATGATCCTGCACCGCCCCACCGATGCCATCACCGCCGGGCTGACCAGCCTGCGCCTGGTGCTGAGCCAGACTGGCGTGATGCTGTGGTGGGCCGCGCTCATCGCAGGCCTGGTGTTCGTCGCCATGCTGCCGTGGTTCGCGGGCTTGCTGCTGGTGGGGCCGGTGCTGGGGCACGCCACCTGGCACGCGTATCGGGCTGCCGTGGCCGACTGAAACGCTAGCGCCGGTCGCCCATCGCATGCGCGATGGTCGAGAGATCGACGTACTCCAGCTCGCTGCCGGCCGGCACGCCACGCGCCAGCCGCGTGACCTTCAAGCCCTGCGCTTTCAGGCCCGTGGACAAGGCGTGCGCGGTGACTTCACCTTCGGCCGTGAAGCCCGTGGCCAGGATGACCTCCTGCACCACGCCATCGGCCGCACGCTCGAGCAGCCGCGCGGCGCCGATGGCATCCGCGCCCACCCCGTCCAATGGGCTGATGCGGCCCATGAGCACGAAGTACAGCCCCCTGTAGCTGCCGCTGCGTTCCAGCGCGGCCTGGTCGGCGGGCGTTTCCACCACGCACAGCAGGCGGCCGTCACGGCGCGGGTCTTCGCAGGTGCTGCAGATGCCGCCCTCGGTGAAGGTGTGGCAGCGCTGGCAGTGGCGCATGCGCTGCACGGCGTCGTTCAAGGCCGTGGCCAGGCGGCGCGCGCCGTCGCGGTCGTGCTGCAGCAGGTGAAAGGCCATGCGCTGTGCCGACTTCACGCCCACGCCGGGCAGGCGGCGCAGCGCGTCGATCAGGCCATCGAGGGCGGGTTCGGCCACAGCGTGTTTGAAGCTGAAGGCCGGCTCAGAACGGGAACTTCCTGCCGAACATCAAAACGGGAACTTCATGCCCGGGGGCAAAGGCATGCCGGCGGTGAGCTTGCCCATCTTCTCGGTGCTCACCTCTTCGGCGCGGCGCACGGCCGCATTGAAGGCGGCGGCCACCAGGTCTTCGAGCATGTCCTTGTCCTCGGCCAGCAGGCTGGGGTCGATGGTGACGCGCTTGACGTCGTGCTTGCAGGTCATGGTCACCTTCACCAGGCCGGCGCCGCTCTGGCCCTCGACCTCGATCAGCGCCAGCTCTTCCTGCGCCTTCTTCATGTTGTCCTGCATCGCCTGGGCTTGCTTCATCAGCCCGGCGAGTTGGCCCTTCATCATGGTGTGTTCCTTCTGATCTCTACAAAGGTTTGATCGAGCCCGGCACGATGCGCGCAGTCTTGAACTGCGAAAGCAGCTCGCGCACCACCGGGTCGGCGTGAATGGTGGTCTCGGCCGCGGCCTGTCGGCGTTGGCGCTCGGCGGCGTCGCGCTTGGCGGGGCTGTCTTCCGGCGCGCCTGCCAGCAGTTCCAGCTGCACGGCCTGGCCGAGTGTCGCGGTCAGTGCGGCCGCCACCTTGTCGCGCAGCGCCGCGTTGCGCAGCGTCTCGCGTTCGACACGCAAGCGCCACGTGGGCGGCTCGGTGCTGTCATCCACGCCTTCCAGCCCGCTCTGCAGGGCCAGTTCGCGGGCCAGCGCACTGAGCGTGCCGTCCTCGCACAGCGGCTTGACGACGTGGTACCAGCGGTCGCCCAGGCCAGGTGCGACCGCGGCAGCCACGGGGACGGGCTCGGCGGCCTGCGGCGGCAAGGGCGCCGGCGCTTCATCCCACGGCGCAGCAGCCGGCGCAGCGAGTGTCTGCCCAGCCGACGCCGGCGCCAGCGCCTGGGCCGGCGCGGGCGCGCGTGCGATCACCGGACCAGGCAGCGGCACGGCAACGGCGGGCGGCGCGGGGGCGCGCAGCGGCACGGCGCGCGGAGCCTCACGCGCAGCCTCACGCGCAGCCTCGCGGGGTGGCACCGGTGTCCGCGGCACCGCACGGTCGGCCGGAAAGGCCAGGAAGCGCAACAGCACCATCGTCAGCGCGCCGTATTCGTCGCTCATCAGGCCCAGCTCTTCCCGGCCGTGCAAGACCATGCTGTAGAGCAGCTGCGTCTCGTCGGCAGCCAGCACCTCGGCCAGCGCGCGGGCATCTTCGGTGTCGGGGTCTTGCTCGTCCAGCGCGCCGGGCACCGCCTGTTGCACGGCCATCTGCTGCAGCAGGCCGGCCATTTCCTCCAGCGTGCCAGCCGCACTCAGGCCCAGGCCGCGCAGGCCATCCACGGCGGCCAGCACCGCCGCGCCGTCGCGGGCGGCCAAGGCCTGCACCAAGGCGCGTGCATGGCCGCGGTCGACGCTGCCCAGCATGCTGCGCACCACGGCTTCCTGCAATTGGCCACCGCCGTAGGCGATGGCCTGGTCGGTGAGCGACAGGCCATCGCGCATCGAGCCCCGCGCGGCGCGGCCCAGCAGGCGCAAGGCGCCGGCATCGGCGGGCACGTTCTCGGCTTCCAGCACGCGCTGCAGGTGTTCACGCACCGTCTGCGGCGCCATGGGTCGCAGGTTGAACTGCAGGCAGCGTGAAAGCACCGTGGGCAGCACCTTTTCGGGGTCGGTCGTGGCCAGCACGAACTTCAGGTACTCGGGCGGTTCTTCCAGCGTCTTCAGCAGCGCATTGAAGGCGTCCTTGCTCAGCTGGTGCGCCTCGTCGATCATGAAGACCTTGAAGCGGCCCACGCCGGGCTTGTAGGCCGCGCGCTCGATGAGGTCCTTGATCTCGTCCTTGCCGCCGTTGCTGGCGGCGTCCATCTCGATGTAGTCGAGGTAGCGGTCGGCGTCGATCTCGGTGCAGGCCTGGCACACGCCGCAGGGCTCGGCAGTGATGCCGCCCGTGCCGTCGGGGCCGGTGCAGTTCAGGCTCTTGGCCAGGATGCGGCTGACCGTGGTCTTGCCGATGCCGCGCGTGCCCGTGAACAGGTAGGCGTGGTGCAAACGGCCCTGGGTCAGCGCGTTCGTCAGCGCCTGTACGACGTGCTCTTGCCCGACCATCTGCGCAAAGCTGCGCGGGCGGTACTTGCGGGCGAGGACGACGTAGGACATGCCGACGATTCTAGGGCGCCAGGGATAATCACCCGCCATGACGACACCGATGCCGACCCCGCCCAACGCGCCCCTGAGCTATGAGCAGGCCGGCGTGCAGTACGACCTCATCGACCCCTTGAAGGTGGCCGCCCAGCGCGCTGCAGCGGCCACGGCCACGCACCTCTCCGGGCACGGTTTTGCCGAGGTCGCCGAGTCGCGCGGCGAATCTGCCTATGTCGTCGATGTCGGCCCTTTCTATCTCGCCAGCATCGTCGAGTGCCTGGGCACCAAGACCCTGGTGGCCGACGAGATGCAGCGCCTCACCGGCAGGAGCTACTTCGCCGGCATCGCGCAAGACACCATCGCGATGGCCGTGAACGACCTCATCACCGTGGGCGCCACGCCGCTGGTGGTGCAGGCCTACTGGGCTGCGGGTGGCAGCGAGTGGTTCACCGACGCGCAGCGTGCTGGCGCACTGGTGGAAGGCTGGAAAGCCGCCTGCGACATCTGCAAGGTGGCCTGGGGCGGCGGCGAAACACCCGCACTGGCCGGCATCGTCGAGGCCGGGCGCATCGACCTCGCGGCCTCCTGCACCGGCCTGGTCAACCCCAAGCCGCGCCTGAGCCTGGGTGAGAAGCTCGGGCCGGGCGACGCCATCGTGCTGCTGGCCAGCAGCGGCATTCACGCCAAAGGCCTGAGCCTGGCGCGCAAGCTGGCCGAACGCCTGCCGCAGGGTTATCTCACCGAGATCGAACCGGGCCTGAGCTACGGCGATGCGTTGCTGGCGCCGACCACCTTGTATTCGCCGGTCACCGAAGCCCTGTGGGCCGCCGGCGTGCCCGTGCACTACGCGGCCAACATCACCGGCCACGGCTGGCGCAAGCTGCTGCGCCATGCCAAGGCCTTGACCTACCGCGTGCACACCGTGCCGCCGGTGCCACCGGTGCTGCGCTTCATCGCCGAGCAGGCCGGGCACGATGCCGAAGAAGCCTACGGCACGCTCAACATGGGCGCGGGGTTTGCCCTCTTCGTGCCGGCAGAGCACGCGCAGCGCTGTGTCGACGTGGCACAGACTGCGGGTGTGCCCGCCTGGGTGTGCGGCACGGTCGAAGCGGGTGCGAAGGAGCTGTTGATCGAGCCGCTGGGCGTGCGTTACAGCGGCGCCTCCCTGCAGTTGCGCTGAGGGCGGGAGATCGGGCGGCGCAGGCCCTCGCCTACAATGCGCCTCGCCGGGCCTCCCCGCATGGAAGCGCGCCCAACCGGGTCAGGTGGGGAACCAAGCAGCCCTTAGCGTTGCAACCAGTGCCGGGGTCAGGCTCGGCACCCCAACCCGCCCATCAGCCCTAAGCTTGGCCCTTCGAGAAGGCTGCCGTGGCTTGATCGCGAAGCGCGCGCATGAGGCCGAGTTCGGCCTCACCGATGACGATGCTGCCGGCCAAGGCCTTGTCCGCATAGATCAGCCCGATGGGCTGGCCCTTGAGCATCAGCGGCATCAGCAAAAAGGTCGGCGCATTCACCTTCTGCCGATACCAGGCCGGCAGACGCGTGGCGACGCTCTTGGCATCGCTGACCAGCAAATCGGCGCCCTTGGCGCACAGCACGCCGAAGAGGTCGGACGCGGCATTCGGGTCTGGCTGGATGCGAAAGGCTGCGCTGAGTTCGCTGCCGCCCTGCCCCAGACCGACGCGGCCCACGAGGCGCGCATAGCCGGGCTCGCGCAGACACAGCACCACACGCCTGAAATCCAGCGCCTTGTGCATGGTGTTCAGCACCAGCGGCAGCACGTCGCTGAGCCGCATCGACTTCGCGGCCAACGCCGTGCGCATGTCGTCCAGTGCCCTGCTCATGGCCTGTTGCGCGCTGCTGCCTTGCGGAGCCAGCACCAGCGTGGGCGCCTCCTCCGTGTTCAGGTGGGTCGACCCCGGGCCGGCGCCGGGCGACAGCTCAAGGTGGGTGGCTTCCAGCAGGCGGCGGGCCGGTGCGCCTGCGGCGACATTGACGCCCAACGCCGTGGCCAGCTCGTTCAAGTGCGTGCGCATGTTGTAGGCCGCGGCCACCATCTCGCGCGGGTTCAAACCCAAGGCCGGGGCATAGAGCTCGGCTGCGCGCAGCAAGGCACTGGCCTGGGCGTCACCGTCGCTGCCCAGCATGGCGTCGGACATCGCATTGGCCGCCCTGGCCAGCCAGCGCATCCGATCGGGGCCGCGCTCCAGGGCTTTCCCTGGGGCCTGGCCTTCAGGGCTGCGCATCGCGTGCTGCAGGCTGTCGGGCAGGCCCCAGGCCTTGGCCACGCCGCCGCCCAGTTCATCCAGGCTCATGCCCAGCACCTTGCGCGCCGCCGCCTCGCGGGCCGGATGCGCCGCCGGGGAGGTGAGGTCCTTGCCCAGGGCCTGGCGGATCTGCACGGCTTCGTCGGGCAGATAGCACTCGGTGAGCAGCCGGCCCAGGTTCTGGAACATCGAACCGATGAAGGCTTCTTCACCTTCGCGCGCGGTGCTCGTCAGCTCATCGGCGAGCGATCCCGCCATCAGCGCGCGCAGGAACTCTTCCTTCAGCAGCGCAGCGTGCGTCTTGTCGCTCATGTGCTCCAGCAGCACCACCGACAGGGCCATGTTGCGGATGCCGGCAAAACCCACCAGCGCCACTGCGCGCGACACGGTGGCGATGCCGCCGCCGGCGGCCGCCGAGAACTGCGCGGTGTTGACCATGCGCAGCAGCTTGTTGGTCAGCGCCACGTCTTTCAAGATCTCGTCGGTGAGGTTCTTGATGGAGTCGGTCTCCGACGTCGCCACCTTCTGGATGCGCACGATGCTCGAGCCCAGCGCTGGGAAATCGGTCTTGTGGCGCATGCGCCGCAGCAGGAATTCCAGCGTCGCGTGGCTGGCCCCGGCTTCGGGATGTGCCGCACCTTCCGGCGTCAACCATGCGCGCAGCGCAGTCTGCATCGAGCGTGCGCTGTCGTAACGCGCGCCGATGTCGCGCGTGATGGCGCGCTGCACGACGCCGCGCAGCGTGACGTCCACCTTCACCGTTTCGGGCAGCATCAGGTCTTCACGCTGCACGCGTTCCACCGCACGGTAGGGATCGATCTCGCGCATCAGCGGCGCGCCGGCCAGCAGTTCACCGAGCATCACACCGGCCGCGAACACGTCCATCGCTGGCACGGGCGCTTCGCCCCGCGCGGCTTCGGGCGAGATGTAGCCGGGCGTGCCCATGATGCGGCCGTCGGCGACATTCGCCAGCTCCGGGGCGGCGTTGCGACGGCCGGCGCGGCGCGGCGGCGCCACGCGGGCAGCGATGCCGAAGTCCATCACGCGCGCCCGGCCATCGCTGCCGAGCAGGATGTTCGAAGGCTTCAAGTCGCGGTGCACGATACCCTGCTCGTGCGCGGCAGCCAGCGCATCGAGCATGCCGAGCATCAGCTCCACAGCCTGGCGTGCCGGCATGGGAGGCTGGCCACGCCGGGCTTGCGACAGCGTCGGGCCTTCGACGTACTCGAAAACCAGATAGGGCTGGCCATCCACCTCGTCGGCCTCGAACACCGGCACCACGTTCGGGTGGCTCAGCCGGCTGACGGCGCGGGCTTCGTGCAGCCACTCGGTGACGGCATCGGAATCCGCGTCGGCATCCAGCAGCTTCAATGCCACCTCGCGGTCCAGACGCGGGTCGTGCGCCAGCCAGACACGCGCCTGCGCGCCGCGGCCGAGTTCACGCAGCAGTTCAAAACGCGCCAGGCTGCCGTAACCAGCCGCGGTGACACTCATCGGGGGGCCTTTGAGGCCGTGGCCGGCTCGGCGGCCTTGATTGCCGACGAGGCACCCGTGGCCACAGCCGGCGGCGCAGCCGTCACGCCCAAGGCGCTGGTGGCTTGCGCTTGCAGCGCAGCCTGCAATTCACGCAGGCCGAAGTTGAACTGGCGCCCATAGCGGGACACCACCCGGGTCAGGGCCGCCACCACGCGAGGCGCGGGCTGTGCCATTGCGTCCACCGCCTCGTTGGCGCAGCTGGCCAGGGTGCGCAGCAGTTCGTCGTCGTTGTCGGGCGTGCGCGGGTTGGTGGCCGTGGGCTGGCGCCGCACCATCGCCAGCACGCCGTCGTCCAGGCCCCAATGACGCGCCACGGCGTTGCCTATCGCTTCGATGTCGGTGCCCAGCACGGCAAAGGCCGCCCCTTCTTCGCTCATGCCAGGGTCCTCGGGCTCGCCGTCACGCGTCGAAGGCGCAGGCTGCATCAGACGCCGGATCTGCTGCGCCTCGTCGGCGAAGTGGTAGTTCACCACCAGCCGACCCAGGTTCTGCAGCAGCGTGACGAGGTACACCACTTCGGCGTCGTAGCCCGCCGGGCGCAGCACCAGCGCCACGCGACCGGCGCGTTTGCAGCGGTCGATCAGGCGCTGAAGGTCGGCAGCACCCGTCTCGTTCAGCGGGCCGGGCCAGGGGCGCAGCGCCAGCGCCGCGCGGCGCACGCCGTCCATGCCCAGCATCGCGATGGCGCGGCGTACCGTGAGAACCGGGCCGCTGCCGGACATCTGCGCCCCACGCACCTGCGCCGAGTTCACCAGGCGCAGCAGCTCAAAGGACAGGGCGAGGTCTTCGAGCACGGCTTCGGCAAGCTCGTTGGTGCGTTCGCGCTCCATCATCGCCACGCGCGCCGCGCGCTCGGCGCCACCTGGCGATGCCGGCATCACGCCGGCGGTGCGCAGCTTGTCGGCCAACAGCGCCAACGGGCCGCCGCCGGTGCTGGACTCGGTGTTCTGCCAGCCCTCCAGCGCGCGCAGCAGCGTGCGTGCATTGCGGTAGCGCTGGCGCTCTTGGCGATCGGTCGCGCGGTTGACGATCGCGCGCAGAGGCTCGGGCACGGGCTGGCCCGTGGTCCAGGGCAGGCGCACGATCTCTCTGCCCAACGGTGGCATGCGCGCGATGACATGGCCGATGTCGGCTTCCTCCAGCGCCGGCTGACCGGTGAGCAGGCTGTGCAGCAGCAGGCCACTGGCGAGCACGTCGCGCTCGGCGGCGTCGCGCTGGGTGCGCAGCGCGCCACCTTCGGTGGGCGTGGCACCCGTGACGGCCGCCACCATTTCGCAGGCCACACCGAGGCCGGCGACGCGCACCTGGCCGCTGTCACTGACGAGCAGCAGATGCGGCTGCAGATCGTGATGGCTGAGGCCGGCCTCGTGGGCGTAGGCCAGGCCCTGCAGCACCTGGGTGGCCCAGGCCGCCGCTTCCAGGCCGGGCAAGCCGCGCGCCGGCAGCCGTTCGGTAACGGTGGCGGTGTCGCGCGGGTCGTAGGCCACATAGGGCCAGCCATCCTGCACGCCGCTTTCCACCACGGCAGCCAGCTGCGGGTGGTTCAGGCGCGAGGCCTGGCGGATGGTCTGGTTCCAGCGCTCCAGTGCCGGCGCGTCGGCAGGCTGCACACGCGGCAGCACCAGCATCAGTTCTTGTCCGCTGCGCGGGTCGGCCACACGCCAGGCCATGGTGCGCTCGCTCTTGCCCAACAGCTTCAGCAGCTGCAGGCGGCCGAACCAGCGCACGGCAGAACCGCGTGCCTGGGCAGAGGAGTCGGAATGAGAGGCTGGCATGACACCCGGATTGAAACGCGCCCGCACCCACCGCCAAGCCTGGAACAACGCCAGATAGGCATGACACTTCTGGCTGCGCGCGACGAGAAATCAGCGCTTCAGGAACGGGCACAGACTATCGCGATCATCGAGACAATGCGGGCGCCGGCGTCCGGCGTCGCAAAGACGATGTGACAAAATCCGCGTGCTTGCACAAGGCCGCCACCGCGCCTTGCGCCCAGGCCCGGAGACCCCTCATGAGCAGCGAACTGATCAAACACATCACCGACGATTCTTTCGACAGCGACGTGCTCGCTTCCGACAAGCCGGTGCTCGTCGACTACTGGGCCGAGTGGTGCGGCCCTTGCAAGGCCATCGCACCCATCCTCGACGAGGTGTCGAAGGACTATGACGGCCGTGTGCAGATCGCCAAGATGAACGTCGACGAGAACCGCGAAGTGCCGGGCAAGTTCGGCATTCGAGGCATCCCCACGCTGATGCTGTTCAAGGGCGGGCAACTCGCGGCCACCAAGGTCGGCGCGCTGTCGAAAGCGCAACTGACCGCCTTCCTCGACGGTCATCTATAATCTCGGGTACCGGCACGCGCCCACGGGCATTGGCCGGCTGATCCGCCACCACGCACACCCTTCCAGCCACACTGTGGCTGGCGAAGGCCGGCCCCACAGGGGCCCGCAGCGATGGTTCGGCGCCAACCACCCGCGATAACGTGCCCACGCCGGCCTTGAAACGATCAAGGCGCGAAAGCCGCGACGCATCTGCCCCCGAGGGTGCTGCTCCATGCACTTGTCCGAACTGAAAGCCCAGCACGTCTCCGAACTCATCACGATGGGTGAGGCGCTGGAAATCGAGAACGTGGCCCGCCTGCGCAAGCAGGAGCTGATGTTCGCGATCATGAAGAAGCGCGCCAAGGGCGGCGAGCAAGTCTTCGGCGACGGCGTGCTGGAAGTGCTGCCCGACGGCTTTGGCTTCCTGCGTTCGATCGAGGCCAGCTACATGGCCTCCACCGACGACATCTACCTCAGCCCCAGCCAGATTCGCCGCTTCAACCTGCACACCGGCGACATGGTGGAAGGTGAAGTTCGCGTGCCCAAGGACGGCGAGCGCTACTTTGCCCTCGTGAAGGTCGATCGCGTCAACGGCATCACGCCCGAGGAGAGCAAGCACAAGATCATGTTCGAGAACCTGACGCCGCTGTTCCCGACGCAGCAGTTCAGGCTTGAGCGCGATGCCTACAAGGGTGAAGAGAACATCACCAGCCGCATCATCGACCTCATCGCGCCCATCGGCAAAGGCCAGCGCGCGCTGCTGGTGGCGCAGCCCAAGACCGGCAAGACGGTCATGATGAAGCAGATCGCGCACGCGCTGGTGGCCAACCACCCGGAGATCCACCTCATCGTGCTGCTCGTCGACGAGCGCCCCGAGGAAGTGACAGAGATGGTGCGCGGCGTGCGCGGGGAAGTCATCAGCTCCACGTTCGATGAGCCCGCCGCCCGCCACGTGCAGGTGGCCGAGATGGTGATCGAGCGCGCCAAGCGCCTGGTCGAGCTGAAAAAGGACGTGGTGATCCTGCTCGACAGCATCACCCGCCTGGCCCGCGCCTACAACAACGTGCTGCCTTCCAGCGGCAAGGTGCTGACCGGTGGCGTGGACGCCAACGCGCTGCAGCGGCCGAAGCGCTTCTTCGGTGCCGCGCGCAATGTCGAAGAAGGCGGCTCGCTCACCATCATCGGCACGGCCTTGATCGACACCGGCTCGAAGATGGACGAGGTCATCTACGAAGAGTTCAAGGGCACCGGCAACTGCGAGATCCACCTCGACCGCCGCATGGCCGAGAAGCGCGTCTACCCGTCCATCCTGATCAACAAGAGCGGCACGCGGCGCGAAGAGCTGCTGCTGAAACCCGAGATCCTGCAGAAGAGCTGGATCCTGCGCAAGCTGCTCTACAACATGGACGAGATCGAGGCGATGGAGTTCGTGCTGGAAAAGATGAAGCAGAGCAAGAACAACCTCGACTTCTTCGACATGATGCGCCGCGGCGGTTGATGTTGCGGTCTGGCCTATAATCCGGGGTTTTTCGCATTCAACGCGAAACAGCCCCCGGCAAGTGCGTTGCACCCTGCAACGTGGCTCCCGAACCCTGAAGAGGCATCTGATGAAAGACGGCATACACCCGAACTACCGCGAGGTCTGCTTCCAGGACCTGTCGAACGGCTTCAAGTTCGTCACGCGTTCCTGCGCGCCCACCAAGGAACTGATCAAGCTGGAAGACGGCCGTGAGCTGCCGCTCATCAAGCTGGAAACCACCAGCGAGACGCACCCGTTCTACACGGGCACGCAGAAGAGCATCGACAACCTGGGTGGCCGCGTCGAGAAGTTCCGCAACAAGTTTGCCCGCGTCGGTATGAAGAAGAGCTCGGCTGCTGCTGCCCCGGCAGCAGACGGCACCGCCGACTGATGTCTGCGAGAACGGCTTGGCGAAAAGCCGCCGTACACACAAAGGCAGCCTAGGCTGCCTTTTTTCTCGCCTGCACGGCCGGCTGTTCGCCCGCGTTCGAGCAGGCATCCGGCTTCGTTAGCATGACGTCCGCCTTGAACAGCCCGAAACCCGCCCTTGTCACCGTTCGCGGCGCGCGGCGCCTGCCGCGCTTGCCGCTGCTGCTGCTGTGCGCGGCTTATCTGCTGCCAGGCTTGGTCGGCCGCGACCCTTGGCGCAATGCCGATGTCACCGCCTTCGGCCAGATGGTCGCCATCGCCGAGGGTCGCACGCCCTGGTGGGCGCCCATGCTGGGCGGGCTGCCCGCCGACACCGCCCTGCTGCCGCATTGGCTGGGCGCGGCCTTCATCCTGGTGGGCCAGGGCTGGCTCGACCCCGCGCTGGCAGCGCGGGTGCCGTTCGCGCTGTTGCTCGCGTTGAGCCTGGCGCTCACCTGGTACACCACCTTCCACCTTGCGCGCACCGATGCGGCCCAGCCCGTGCCGTTCGCATTCGGCGGAGAGGCCGAGCCCATAGCCTATGCACGCGCCGTGGCCGACGGTGCCGTGTTGGCCCTGATGGCCACGCTGGGACTGCTGCAACTGGGGCACGAAACCACGCCGGAACTCGGGCAACTGTGCGCGATGGCGCTGTTCATCTATGCATTGGCTTCGGCACCCTACCGGCCCCGGCTCTCGCGCCTGGCCGTCATCGCCGCCCTGCCGCTGCTGGCGGGCAGCGGCGCGCCGAGCATGGCGCTGGCTGCGGGGCTGGGCGGCCTGCTCATATGCGCCCTCTCGCGCTATGCCGAGGTGCGCGCCTTCACGGTCTGGGTCGCGCTGGCGATGGCCGCCGCAGCGCTGCTGGCGATGCTGCTGGGCGCCTGGCGCTGGCGCGCGCACGGCCTGCAGCCGGCCGACCTGCAGTCGCTTGCGCGTCAATGGCTGTGGTTCATGTGGCCCGTCTGGCCGCTGGCGCTGTGGACGCTCTGGCGCTGGCGGCGTCATCTCTCGAACCGCCATCTGTCGGTGCCTCTGGTGGCGGTGGCCGTGGCCCTGGGCGCAAACATCGCGATGGGCGGCTCGGATCGCGCCCTGATGCTGGGTCTGCCCGGCATGGCCGTGCTGGCCGCCTTTGCGCTGCCCACGCTGCGGCGCAGTGCGGCGGCGGCGATCGACTGGTTCTCGATGTTCTTTTTCACCCTCTGCGCCATCACCATCTGGGTGATCTACGCGGCGATGCAGACGGGCACCCCGGCCAAGACCGCGGCCAACGTCGTCAAGCTGGCGCCGGGCTTCGAAGCGCCGTTCTCCGCCTTGGCGCTGGTGGTGGCGCTGGCCGGCACGCTGGCCTGGGTGTGGCTGGTGCGCTGGCGAACGGGCCGGCACCGTGAAGCGCTGTGGAAGAGCCTGGTGCTGCCTGCAGGCGGTGTGGCTCTGTGCTGGCTGCTGCTGATGACGCTGTGGCTGCCGCTGCTGGACTACGCGCGCAGCCCGCGCACGCTGGTGCAGCGAGTGGCCACGCTGGTGCCGCAAGAGGCTTGCATCGCCGCCCCCAACCTCGCGCCGGCCACCGTGGCCGCGCTGGAACACTTCGGCCGCTGGCGCGTGGACGCGCGCCCTGACGCGCTGCAAGGCCCCTGCGACCACCAATTGCTGGTGAGCAAGAGCCGGCCGCTGCCGGCTCCGGGGCTCGGCTGGGTGCTGGTGGGCCAGGTACGCCGGCCCACCGACCGCGACGAAATCACCCAGGTGCTGCGCCGCACCCCATGAGGACTCAGGCGGCCACGGCTTCGCGCCGGCGCCGCACGCGCAGCGATGGCAGCACGAGCCGGAAGCAGCTGCCCTTGCCGGGCTCACTTTGCACCTCGATCTCGCCGCCATGCCGCTGCGCCACGTGTTTGACGATGGACAGGCCCAACCCGGTGCCGCCGGTGTCGCGTGAGCGGCTGCCGTCAACGCGGTAAAAGCGCTCCGTCAACCGGCTGAGGTGTTCACGCGCGATGCCGATGCCGGTGTCTTGCACCTCGATCTCGCCACCGCCGTCGTCGCGCCACAACCATCGCAGCTGGACGCGCCCACCTTCCGGCGTGTAGCGAACGGCGTTGTTCAGCAGGTTGGCCACGGCGCTGTAGAGCTCGCCCTCGCTGCCGGCCACTTCCGCGTCTTCGCCGCCTTCCGACACGAGCGTGTGGCGCCCAGCCGAGAGGCCTTCGGCATCACGCCGCGCTTGCAGCATCACATCACCGATGCGGCACCAGCGGTCGGGCGCCGGGCGCGGGCTGCCCTCCAGGCGCGCCAGCGTCAACAGGTCGCCCACCAGGGCCTGCATGCGCTCGGCCTGCTGGCTCATCAGCAGCAGCACACGCTGACGCTCGGGCTCGGACAAGGGCAGCTGCGTGAGTGTCTCCACGAAGCCCGCCAGCACCGTCAGTGGCGTGCGGATCTCGTGCGAGACGTTGGCGACGAAGTCGCGCCGCATGGCCTCGGTGCGTTCGCGCGCGGTGATGTCCTGGGACAGCACGAGCTTCATGCCGTCGCCGTAGGGCCGTACCAGCACCGACAGCGCACTGCGGCCCAGCGGCCCCGGAAACTCGATGGGCTCGTCAAAGCGCCCGCCCTGCAGGTGGGCCACGAATGCCGGGGTGCGGATGAGGTTGGTGACACGCTGGCGGCGGTCGCGCTCGGGGTCGAGGCCGAAGTGTTCGGCAGCCACCGAGTTGCACCATTCGATCTGGTCTGAGGCGTCGAGCATCATCACGCCGTTGGGTGAGGCCTCGATGGCAGACAGAAACTGCGCCAGGCGTTCACTTTCGCGCTGCGTGCTCAGTTCGCGCGCGCGCATGGCCTTTTCAGTGCGATAGGCCAGCTCGCCCCAGAAGCCGCTGTCGCGTGGCGCCGATGTCGTCAGCGGCCCGCGAAGCCAGTTCATCAGGCCCTGGCCCCGCCATGAATCGCGCAGCACCATGGCCACGAACACGAGCAGGCCGCCCAGCGACATGCCCAGCAGTGGCACCCTCAGCAAGCTGCCGAAAAAGGCCCCGAAAGCCGCGCCCAGCAGCACCAGGGAAACCGCACCCAGGGTGCGCGCCAGCCACCATCCCATGTTGCCGCCTGTGCCCGCCCGTTGTGCCGCTTCAGGCCGGCGCGCCGCCGGGCTGCAGCGTCAGCCTGTAGCCGGCACCGCGCACGGTTTCGATGAGGCCGGCACTCTGCACCGGTGTCAAAGCCTCGCGCAGGCGCTTCACATGCACGTCGACCGTGCGCTCTTCGATGAAGACGTGGTCGCCCCAGACACGGTCCAGCAGCTGCGCGCGGCTGTGCACACGCTCCGGGTGGCTCATGAAGAAGTGCAGCAGACGAAACTCGGTGGGGCCCATCTTGGCCTCGCGCGGCTCGCTGTCTTCGCCGTCCACCCGGCGCGTGACGCGGTGCGTGGACGGGTCCAGGCGCAGGCCGTTCACCTCCACCACCGCGTCCAGCGTTTCCGGCGCACGCCGGCGCAGCACTGCGCGTATGCGGGCCAGCAGCTCCTTGGGGGAAAAGGGCTTGCTGAGGTAATCGTCAGCACCCGCGTCCAGGCCCGAGACGCGGTCGTCTTCGGCGGCGCGCGCGGTCAGCATGATGATGGGCAGGGCCCGTGTCCGCGCGTCGGCGCGCCAGCGCTGCGCCAACTGCAGGCCCGACAGACCGGGCAGCATCCAGTCCAGCAGCACGAGGTCGGGCAACTCGCCGCCCACTTCGCGCTGCGCGGCGTCAGCGTCGGCGGCCAGCACCACCTCGAAGCCCGCATGGCGCAGGTTCATCGCAACGAGTTCGGCAATCGCCGCCTCGTCTTCGACCACCAGCACCCGGGGCATGCTTGCCGCCCGGCTCACCGAATGGCGTTCTCGACGTCCGCCATCGAACTGTGGCGCACGTCGGTGCCCTTCACGACGTAGATGATGACCTCGGCCAGGTTCTTGGCATGGTCGCCGACGCGCTCGATGGCCTTGGCGACGAACACGAGGTCGATGCTGGATGAGATCGTGCGCGGGTCTTCCATCATGTAGGTGATGAGCTTGCGCAGCAGGCCGTCGAACTCCTGGTCGATCTGGTCGTCCTGCTTCAGCACTTCCAGCGCGCGCGCCGTGTCCAGGCGCGCGAAAGCGTCCAGCGCCTTGCGCAGCTGGGCGATGGCAAGGTCGGCCTCGAAGCCGAGGTCGGCCACAGGCAGCCGCGTGGAGACGCCGGCGCTGATCAGCCGCTGCGTTGTGCGCGCGATGCGCGCGGCTTCGTCGCCCACGCGTTCCAGGTTCGCGATGGCTTTGCTGACGGCGATGAGCAGGCGCAGGTCGCGCGCCGTGGGCTGGCGGCGCGCAATGATGGCCGAGAGGTCGCGATCGATGGCCACCTCCATCTGGTTGACGCGCTCCTCGGTCTGCAGGACCTCGGCGGCGATGTCGCTGTTGAAGGTGGTCAGGGCGTGCACGGCCTGCACCACCTGGGCTTCCACGAGGCCGCCCATCTCCAGCACACGGGCCGAGATGCCGCTGAGGTCGGCGTCGAATTGGGTCGAGAGGTGCTTGTCGCTCATGGCGGGATTCTGACGCGGCCGGAGGCGTTCAGCCGAAACGGCCGGTGATGTAGTCCTCGGTGTCCTTCTTCTTCGGCTTCATGAAGAGCTCAGACGTCGGGCCGAACTCGACCAGGTCGCCCAGGTACATGTAGGCCGTGTAGTCGCTGCAGCGCGCAGCCTGCTGCATGTTGTGCGTCACGATCACTACCGTGTAGTCGCTTTTAAGCTCGGTGATCAATTCTTCAATTTTTGCAGTGGAGATTGGATCGAGCGCTGAACAGGGCTCGTCCAGCAGCAATACTTCGGGCTTAATGGCAATACCACGCGCTATGCACAGGCGCTGCTGCTGTCCGCCAGACAGACTGGCACCGTTCTGGTTGAGCTTGTCTTTCACTTCGCCCCATAACGCTGCCTTTCGAAGAGCCCATTCCACGCGCTCGTCCATATCTGCTTTTCCAAGCTTCTCGAATAGCTTTACACCAAACGCGATGTTGTCGTAAATCGACATGGGAAACGGCGTAGGTTTCTGAAAAACCATGCCGACCTTTGCCCTAATCAGCGCAACGTCTTTTTTCGATGTCAGCAAGTTTTCACCATCGAACATGATTTCACCTTCTGCACGCTGCTCCGGATAGAGCTGATACATCCGGTTAAAAATGCGAAGCAGGGTCGATTTTCCGCACCCCGATGGACCAATGAAAGCTGTAACCTTCTTTTCCGGAATCTCAAGGTTGATACCCTTCAACGCGTGGAATTTCCCATAGTAGAAATCCAGGTTTTTTACTGAAATTTTGGATGGCCCGAGTTGAGCGCCGGTGGTAGTCATATTCATTTTTTATAAATTGTGTGAGCAAACTAACTATCAAAGTTTGACGCGTGTGAGCACGCGGGCAAGAATGTTCAGGCCAAGCACAGCCACCGTTATCAGGAAAACGCCGGCCCACGCGAGCCGCTGCCAGTTCTCATAGGGGCTCATGGCGAACTTGAAAATTGTCACTGGCAAACTCGCCATCGGCTCAGTCAAACTGGAAGTCCAGAACTGGTTACTCAAAGCAGTAAAGAGTAGCGGCGCCGTTTCTCCTGCAATACGCGCGACAGCGAGCATGACACCCGTCACCACGCCTGCCCGTGCCGCTTTCAATGTGATACTTAAAATGACTTTCCACTTGGGTGCACCCAGCGCGTAGGCCGCCTCGCGAAGTCCCGCTGGAATCAGCTGCAGCATGTTCTCGGTTGTACGAATGACCACGGGGATAACGATGAGCGCCAGGGCCACAATTCCGGCCCATCCAGAAAAAGACTTGAAACGGGAAACGACTACTGCATACACGAACAGGCCAATAACGATAGAAGGCGCAGACAGCAAAATGTCGTTAACAAAGCGAGTCACCGTGGCGAGCCAGCTTTTTGTCTCATACTCAGCCAGATAGATGCCGGCCATGACACCGATAGGCGTACCAATCAACGTGGCCAGCATCACCATTAGAAAAGATCCATACATTGCATTGGCAAGCCCGCCCTCGTCGTTCGGGGGGGGCGTCATCTGGGTCAAGGTGTCGAAGGTCAAACCTCCGATGCCAAGCCGCACTGTTTCAAAGAGAATCCAGAACAACCAAAACAGGCCGAAAGCCATCGCCGCCATGGCAAGCGCTATAGCCAGTCTATTGACAAATTTACGCCTGGCGTAGATCGATTCGCGTGTCTCGCTAATTGGTAGTGCGCTCAAGTTCGTGCCCCCTCATTCTTCTGCAATTGCGCAAGCAAAATTTTTGATAGCGACAGCACCACGAAAGTAATGAAAAACAGGATCAACCCCAGATACATCAAGGCGCCCTGATGCAACCCTTCACCGGCCTCTGCAAACTCATTGGCAAGCGCCGAGGTGATGCTGTTTGCTGCTTGAAAAAGGCTCAGCGAATCTAGCTGATTGAAATTGCCAATGACAAACGTAATGGCCATTGTTTCGCCGATCGCGCGCCCCAGACCAAGCATGATGCCGCCAATGACGCCTGCCCGGGTGTACGGAAGAACTACTTTCGACACCACTTCCCAGGTTGTCGCGCCCAAGCCATAAGCGGACTCTTTGAGCAGCGTCGGCGTCACCTCAAATACGTCCCTTGTGACTGAAGCGATGAAGGGAATGATCATGATGGCGAGGATGATCCCTGCTGAAAGTATCCCGATACCGACCGGAGCACCCGAAAAAAGCGTTCCGAGATATGGAACCTCACCGAAGACTCTTTGGAGTGGCTGTTGTACGTAAGTAGAAAGCACTGGACTGAATACCAGTAAGCCCCACATGCCATAGACGATGGAGGGCACTGCCGCAAGAAGCTCAATGGCTGTACCCAATGGCCTTTTGAGCCAAGCCGGTGACAACTCGGTCAAAAACAATGCAATGCCGAAGCTGACAGGGACGGCAATCACCAGAGCGATCAGTGACGTCATGATCGTTCCGTAGATCATGACGAGCCCGCCAAATTCTTCCTTGACGGGGTCCCAGGTCGTGCTGGTGAGGAAGCCGAGTCCAAATCTGTCGATAGCGGGCCATGCGCTAACGGTCAGCGACGCCAAAATCGATATCAGTATCAAAAGTGTAAATATAGCCGCACCTTTGGCTACCCAGCCAAAAATGCGGTCGGCCATCGGCCCCGAACGAGCCTGCTTCGACGGTGGAGGATTTGTCATTACTCGCCCAGACGACCGGACCGAATTTTGCAGGGATATCTCATTCGCCGGTAGTGTAGTGGACACCTAGACTCTCCTTTATACCAACCTAACCTTTAAAAAGTCGCTTATTTGATCGCAACCGGCTTGCCGGATGCATCCGTAACTTTCGACCATGACTTTTCGATAGAACCGATCACGTTGTCGGGAATAGGTACGTAGTCAAGCGCAGCAGCAGTCTGGTCACCGTTCTTGTACGCCCAAGTGAAAAATTTGAACACCTCGGTTGCATTCGCCGGTTTGTCCTGCTTTAAGTGCATCAAAATGAAAGTTGCAGTAGAAATCGGCCAGGCATTTTTTCCTGGTTGATCGGTGATCAGTTGGTAAAAAGATTTGTTCCAGTCCGCTCCTGCTGCCGCTGCTGCAAAAGAGGTATCGTCGGGCGTCACAAAAACGCCGTCTTTATTTTTCATCACCGCATATGTCATCTTGTTTTGCTTGACATAGGAATACTCAACATAGCCGATCGAATTCGGGAGCCGATTCACAAATGCCGCAACGCCTTCGTTGCCCTTGCCGCCAGCGCCTACCGGCCAATTCACGGCAGTACCCTCGCCCACCTTGGCTTTCCACTCCGCATGCACGCGGCTCAGGTAGTTGGTGAAATTGAAGGTGGTGCCGGAGCCGTCGGCGCGGCGCACCGGGGCGATCGCGGCATCGGGCAGGGCGAGGCCGGGATTCAGGGCTTTGATCGCAGGGTCGTCCCACTTGGTGATCTTGCCCAGATAGATGTCACCGAGGACCTGGCCGTCCAGTTTCATCTGGCCGGGCGCGATGCCCTTGATGTTGATCACCGGCACGGTGCCGCCGATCACGGTCGGGAACTGGATCTGCCCCTTGGCCTTGAGCACTTCATCAGTATGCGGCATGACGGAGGCACCGAAATCGACTGTCTTGGAGTCGATCTGCTTGATGCCGGCGCCGGAGCCGACCGACTGGTAGTTGACCTTCACGCCGGTGGCCTTGTTGTAGTCGGCAGCCCATTTGGCAT
>JANMMD010000066.1:0-3426 GCA_031372905.1 Betaproteobacteria bacterium | reverse complement strand
GATGACGCGGTCGGCGCACATCGGGCATTCGATCAAGGCACGCCCGTTCTGGCTGAGGAAGTCGTCCTCGGAGGCGAACCAGCCCTCGAAGCCGTGGCCGTTGGCGCAGCGCAGGTTCAGCACTTTCATCGTGCGGTCATCATAGGCGCGCGGGCAGAGCCTCGGTGCGCCAGGGCAATGACATCTTGCCCGCTTGCCAGCGCTGCAGCCAGTGCAGGCCGATCTGCGTCTTGACATCGGGCAGTTCACCCGCGTCACACAACGCTTCGAGCTCGGCCACGGTCATGGTCACGGTCTCGACGAATTCGCCAGAGTCGGGCCGCGCCGGGCCGCTCTGCAGGCCGCGGGCGAACCAGATCCAGATGCTCTCGGTGGAATAGGCCGCGGCGTTGTGGATCTCGCCACCGAAGGCCCACTCGCGCGCCACATAGCCGGTCTCTTCCTGCAGCTCACGCTGGCCGCAGAGCAGCGTGTCTTCACCAGCTTCCAGCTTGCCGGCCGGAAATTCGAGCAGCACCTTCTGCACTGGGTAGCGGTACTGGCGCACCAGCACCAGACGCCCATCGTCCAGCACCGGCACCACCGCCACGGCACCGTTGTGGCGCAGATACTCGCGCGTGGACGCGCTCCCGTCAGGCAGCAGCACCGGGTCACGCCGCAGCTCGATCCAGCCGCGGTGCAGCACCGTGCTCTCGCCGGTGGCGCGTTCGATCAGGTGCTCGTCGCTGGTCGCCACGGTGCGTGGCAGATCAGCTGGCCAGTGCCTTGACGATGGCGTCGCGGCACATCGCCATCACGCCACCGGAAAACGGCCCGAACAGGAACACCGCCGCGCCGTTGGCGGCCAGCAGCAGCGTCACGCCCTGCGTCTGCCAGACAGGGGCCGTCTGCGTCGGTTCGTCGAACCACATCACCTTCACGACACGCAGGTAGTAGAAGGCGCCGATCAGCGAGAACACGACGGCAACAACCGCCAGGCCAATGTAGAACGGCACGTTGGTTGTCACCAGCGCCTGGATGACGGCCAGCTTAGCGAAGAAGCCCACCATCGGCGGCACGCCGGCCAGTGAGAACATGAAGATCGTCATCACGCCGGCGACCCAGGGGCTGCGCTTGGACAGGCCCGCCAGGTCGTTGATCTCTTCGCTCTCGAAGCCCTGGCGGCTGAGGAACATGATCAGCCCGAAGGTGCCCAGCGTGGTGAGCACATAGGCCACCAAGTAGAACATCGACGAGCTGTAGGCGTTGCCCGCGCTCAGCGTGTTGCCGCTGACGACACCCGCACTCAAGCCCAGCACGATGAAGCCCATCTGCGAGATGGTGCTGTACGCCAGCATGCGCTTCAGGTTGCTCTGCGCGATCGCCGCGAGGTTGCCGATGGCCAGAGACGCCACCGCCAGCACGATGAACATCTGCTGCCAGTCGATGGCCAGGCCCAGCATGCCCTCCACCAGCAAGCGAATGGTGATGGCGAAGGCCGCGAACTTGGGCGCACCGCCGATGAGCAGCGTAGCCGCAGTGGGTGCGCCCTGGTAGACGTCGGGCACCCACATGTGGAAGGGGGCTGCGCCCAGCTTGAAGGCCAGGCCGGCGACGACGAACACGACGCCGAAAACCAGCACTTCCTTGTTGATGCTGCCGGTGGCAATGCGGTCGAAGACGCGCGGTATCTCCAGCGTGCCGGTGGCGCCGTACATCATGCTCAAGCCGTAGAGCAGGAAGCCGCTGGCGAGCGCGCCCAGCACGAAATACTTCATCGCGGCCTCGGTGGCCACGGCGTGGTCGCGGCGCAGCGCGGTCAGCGCATACAGGCTCAGACTCATCAGTTCCAAGCCGAGATAGACAACGAGGAAGTTGTTGGCCGAGCACATCACGCTGATGCCCAGCAGCACGAACAGCGTGAGCGTGAAGAACTCGCCCTTCAGCATGTCGCGCGCGGCCAGCGTGGGGCGGGCATAGGCCAGCGTGGCCATCACGCTGAGCGCCGCGAAGAAGGCCAGCAGATGGCCCATCGGGTCGATGACCACCATGCCCTGCATGCCGTAGGCCGTGGTGCCCGCCGTGTAGCCCTGCAGGTGCAGCGCGGCGAAAACGGCAATGCTGGCCTGCGTCAACCAGAAGGTCGGGCGGCGCTCGGCGTCGTTGCTGAAGATGTCGACCAGCAGCACCCCGCAGGCGGCCAGCAGCAACCACATCTCGGGGAAGACGACGGGCCAATTCATCGCAGTCATGTTGTTTGTCTTCTTTGTGCCGTCAGTTCAGCTTCGGGCGCGCCACGTGCAGCAGCAGCTCGCTCACCGAGACGTTCATCACGTCGGTGAAGGGCTTGGGATAGAGGCCCATCCACAGCACCGCCGCAGCCAGCAGCGCCAGCATGAGGAACTCGCGGCCGTTGAGATCGCGCAAGGCCTTCACGTCGTCGTTGGCAACGTCGCCGAAGTAGACGCGCTTGACCATCCACAGCGTGTAGGCCGCGCCGAAGATCAGCGTCGTGGCGGCCAGCAGCGCGATGAAGAAGTTGTATTCCACCGCGCCCAGGATGACCATCCACTCGCCCACGAACCCGGCAGTGCCCGGCAGGCCGCAGTTGGCCATCGCGAACAACACCGCAAAGGCCGCGAACTTGGGCATGGTGTTGGCCACGCCGCCGTAGCTGGCGATCTCGCGGCTGTGCACGCGGTCATACAACACGCCGATGCACAGGAACATCGCGCCCGACACAAACCCGTGGCTGACCATCTGCACGATGCCGCCGGCCACGCCGAGCTGGTTGAACATGAAGAAGCCAAGCGTGACGAAGCCCATGTGCGCGATGGAGCTGTAAGCCACGAGCTTCTTCATGTCCTGCTGCACCAGCGCCACGAGGCCGATGTAAAGCACGGCCACCAGGCTGAGCGTGATGATGAGCCAGTCGAACTCCCGCGCGGCGTCGGGCGCGATGGGCATGGAAAAGCGCAGGAAGCCATAGGCACCCAGCTTCAGCATGATGGCCGCCAGCACCACCGAGCCGCCGGTGGGGGCCTCGACGTGGGCGTCGGGCAGCCAGGTGTGCACCGGCCACATCGGCACCTTCACGCTGAAGGCGGCGAAGAAGGCGAAGAAGAGCAGCGTCTGCGCGTTCAAGGGCAAGGGCAGCTTGTGCCAGGCCAGGATGTCGAAGCTGCCGCCGCTCTTGTAGTAGAGGTAGACCAGCGCCACCAGCATCAACAGACTGCCGGCCAGCGTGTAGAGGAAAAACTTGAAGGCCGCGTAGACACGCTTCGGCCCGCCCCAGACACCGATGATGATGTACATCGGGATCAGCGTGGCCTCGAAGAACACGTAGAACAACATGCCGTCGAGCGCGCAGAACACGCCGATCATCAGGCCACTCAGGATGAGGAAAGCGCCGAGGTACTGCGCCACGCGCTCCTCAATCACTTCCCA
>JANMMD010000038.1:0-5993 GCA_031372905.1 Betaproteobacteria bacterium | reverse complement strand
CTGCGCGCCTTCACGCCACGTGACCAGAAGGCGGTGAAGAGCGCGGCCGAAACCATGCGCGCCAACCCCGCCATCGGCGACATGGCCACGGCCATCCAGGAGCTGGCGGTCGGTGAAGCGCTGGTGAGCTTTCTCGACGCCAAGGGCCGACCCAGCGTGACCGAGCGCGTCTTTGTGCTGCCGCCGGGCAGCCAGATCGGGCCCATCACGCCGCCGCAGCGCCAGGCCTTGATCGCGGGCAGCCTCGTGGCCGGCGTTTATGAGAAGAACGTGGACCGCGAATCGGCCTACGAAAAGATCAAGGGCCGCGCGGAGACGGCACCTGGCGCCGCATCCACCCCCACGGCAAGCGCCAGCACCCTGCCCGGCAAAGCCGCGCCGCCCGCCGCGGAAGAAGGCGGTGGCCTGATGGGCGGGTTGAAGGACGCGATCTTCGGCACCACCGGCCCGCGCGGTGGCCGCCGGCCCGGCCTGGCCGAGGCCGCAGCCTCCTCCGCCGTGCGCAGCATCGGCTCGGCGGTGGGGCGCGAAATCATCCGCGGCGTGCTGGGCTCGCTGCTCGGCGGCAAGCGCCGCTGACTTGCTGAAGCGAAAGAACAAGATGTTGCGTTGGACGCTCTACACAGCCGCCGCTCTGGTGGTGCTGGCCCTGCTGGGCATCGCCGCAGGCCGCCTGGGCCTGCTGACCGGCAAGCCGCCGGCCGACCTGGGGGTTCGCGAGGGCAAGCTCAAGTCGCCATCCACCCGCCCCAACAGCGTCAGCAGCCAGGCTGCGCTGTGGCCCGGGCATCCGCAGCTGGCCTCTGCCAGCATCGCGCCGCTGGCGGTGGCCGGCGATGCGACCTCCGCGATGGCCAGGATCCGCAGGCTGGTCGAAGACACACCGGGCGCGCGCGTGGTGCAGGCCGATGCCGGCTATCTGCGCGCCGAATACACGACCGCGCTGATGCGCTACACCGACGACGTCGAATTCTGGTTCGACGCCGCGGCCGGCGTGGTGCAGGTGCGCTCGGCGTCGCGCATCGGCTACAGCGACCGCGGTGCCAACCGCGCGCGCATCGAGGCGCTGCGCGCGCGGCTCGTCCAGGGCTGATCACAGCGCCTCGCCGCGCTGCAGCTCGGCGTACACCACGTTGCGGTGGGGGTCGTGGAAGGTGGCGATGTGGCTGGCGCCGGCGGCTTCGGCCATGGCACGCATCGCGGCTTCGTTGCGCAGCACCAGGGTCCAGTCCATGAACAGCTCCATGTAGCCGCGGCCGCTGCCACCGGGCACGAAGTTCGCCACCAGCAGGCGGCCGCCCGGGCGCAGCAGCGCCAACAGGCGCTGCGTGAGGCGGCGGGCCAGCGCATCGGGCAGGTAGTCGTACAGGCCGGCTGAGTAGATGAGGTCGAAGCTGCCCAGCGTCTCGCCCAGCGGCCCGCTGGCGAGTTCACGCACGCCCTGGTTGACCACCGTCACACGGTGCCCGGCGTGCACGCGCGCCACTTCGGCGCACGACAGCGGGTCCTGGTCCAGCGCGACGAACTCGCCCGTGAAGTGTGGCGTCTCGGCCAGGCTGCCTTCCAGCTCGCGGCAGTGGCCCGAGGCCACGCTCAGCAGCCGTGGCGCGGCGTGGCTGACCACGGTGTCGTCGATCAGGCTCTTCAGCAGCTGCCGCCGGTAGCGCACCGACAAGCCCATGCCCGCGCAGGTGGTGGCACGGAACACGTCTGCGCCCAGCGCCGTGGTGCCGGCCGGCGGCGTGCCGGTGTAGATGAAATCCATCATCACCGCGTCGCCGGCATAACCGCGCGGCTTGCTGGCAGCGCGCGCGGTGAAGGGATCTTGCTGCACCAGGCCGTGCAGCAGGTGGCCGCGGCACCACTGCAGCATGGCTTCCTCGCGCCCGGTGGCGCGGGCCTCCGACCACAGCGCTGACAGCGGCGGCGTCAGCAGCCGGAAGGCCTCCAGCGCGCGACCTTCATAAATCAGCCCGCAGGCGCGGTCCAGCAGCGCCAGCGTGTTCTCGTGCAGCGAGAGGGCCGCAGCTGTGCCGAGCAGCAGATCCGGGGCAGCGGTGCCTGGGGGCGAGACGGTGGATGTGAGCGTGGACATGGAAACTCCTCGTGGGTCGATGTGGGGTTGGCGCCTTGCCGTGGCGAAAGCCCAGGCTAGTGAGCCTGCACGGCGCATGCGCCCCCATCGCGGGGGGCATGACGCGGGCAAGGCGGTGCTGCCGTCACACAGGCTGCGGATGCGCGCACGCCGCTGGCCCGCCACAGTGGCCGCCACCATGAAGCCCGCCCGAGCGATCGCCGCCTTGCGCACCTTGTGCGCGCTGCAATTGCACCCGGAAGTGCTGGTGCCCGCGCTGCTGGAAGCGCTGCACACGCTGGTACCCAGCCAGCGCAACCTCTTCGACTGGACCGACACCCAGGGCCGCCTGGTGCGCTACTTCATCGAAGGGCCCATCGACGCCGAGATCGCGCGCCTGTACTTCGCCGAGTTCCACAACCACCGTGAGGCCGAGGCCATGCCGCGCTTCGACACGCTGCAGCGCCTGCCGGCCGGCGTGCGCAGCGCCGACGAGCTGAACCACGCCGGCTTCTTCCGCAGTGCGCTCTACAACGAGATCTGGCGCCCGCAGGGCCTGCACACGCGGCTGGAAGCCGTGCTGCGCGGGCGCGATGGCGCGCTCGTCGGCTCACTGGTGCTCTACCGCGGCCCGGGCGAAACGCCCTTCACGCAGCGCGATGAACAGCACCTGGCCGCGGTGTTGCCAGCCATCGCCGCAGCGCTGCAGATGCACGGTGCGGCGCATGCCGACGACCGGCATGTGCTCGGCCCCGATGCGCCGGAGACGCTGCTGCTGACGCTGGCTGGCGAGCTCTGCCACGCCAGCCCGGGCGCCGAACGCCTGCTGCTGATGGCGCAGGGCGGTGCCAGCCCCGAGCGGCTGGCGCACCCCGGGCGGCCGGGCCAGTGGCAGCTGCTGGCGATGCTGCTGGCGCGGCTGCGCGAGCAGGCCGGCGCCGGTGCCGCCCAGGTGCTGGCACCGCCGCCGTCCATCGTGCACGAAACCGCCGCCGGGCAGTTCGTCGCCAGCGGCCTGCTGCTGCGCGCCAGGCGCTCTGGCGAGCCGCCGCTGGCGCAGGTGACGCTGCGCCGGATGGAACCGCACCGCGTGGCGCTGGAGCGCGCGCTGCGTTGCCTGCCGCTGACGCCCGGGCAGGCCGCCGTGTGCCGTGGCCTGTACCGCGGGCACACGCATGCGCAGATCGGCCAGCAGCTCGGCGTGGCTTCGGCCACCGTCGTCGACCACGTGCGCAAGGCCTACCGCACGCTGGACCTCAACTCGGTGCACGAGCTGCGCGCGCTCTTGGACGCGCGCATCGCCAGGCCCTGAAGGCCCGGCCGCCGTGCAGCCCGCGCCGCGGCGGTGTCGGCTCGCGACGGGCTGCGCCGTCCCGTCGCCGCCCAGCCGACGCGCGGCGGCCGCGCGCCGACAATGCGCCGCATGCCTGCTTCCACCCGCCCCACGGCCCCCACCAGCGCGGCCGCCGCCACGCTGCAACGCCTGAAGAGCGAAGGGCCGCGCACGGTGCTGGTGCTGCTCACGCTGTGCCTGGGCATCGCCGTCTTCCTCACCGTGCTGGACGGCCGCGGCTTCTGGCCCAAGCTGGTCTATTCGCTCAGCATTGGCGTCGTCTGCACCTTGATCGTCGACGCCACGCGCGTCGCCCTGGCCGGGCTCACCGACGTGCTGCGCCGCGCGCGCGGCCTGCCGGCGCAGGACGGCACCGGCTTCACGGGCTGGACGGGCGCCATCCCCGGCTCGCTGCTGGCCGTGGTGCTGGGCCCGCCCGCAGGCATCTGGCTGGGCGACCAGTTCACCGGCTACACCTCACCCAGCCTGCTGAGCTTCGGCCCCAGCGCGCGCATCACGCTCGTCATCACCGTGATCGCCACCACCATCACGGTGCTCGTCGTCAGCACCTTCGAACGCCTGAGCGACGCACGCGCGCAGGCCGAGGCCGCGCAGCGCCAGGCCGCCGAGAACCAACTGCGCCTGCTGCAGAGCCAGCTCGAGCCGCACATGCTCTTCAACACCCTGGCCAACCTGCGCGTGCTGATCGGCCTGGACCCGCAGCGTGCGCAGGCCATGCTCGACAGGCTCATCGGCTTCCTGCGCGCCACGCTGACGGCATCGCGCCAGGACCATCACCCGCTGGCGGCCGAGTTCCGCCACACCGACGACTACCTGGCGCTGATGGCGGTGCGCATGGGCCCGCGCCTCGTGGTGAGGCTGCACCTGCCTGACGAACTGGCTGAGCTGCCGCTGCCGCCCCTGCTGCTGCAGCCCCTGGTGGAGAACGCGATCAAGCACGGCCTGGAGCCCAAGGTGGAAGGCGGCCGCATCGAGGTCACCGCGCAGCGAGATGGCGCGCAGCTGCGCCTGAAGGTGCGCGACACCGGCGTCGGGCTGGGCGTGGCCACGGCGGGCAGCACATCGGCCGGCACGGGCTTCGGCCTGGAGCAGGTGCGCACGCGCCTGGCCACGCTGTACGGCCAGCGCGCCACGCTCACGCTCAGCCCCGCGGTCGATGCCGAAGGCGGCGCGCTGGTCACCCTCACCCTGCCCCTGGACTGAACACGATGAAGCTGCCGCACCCGGCCCCGCGATGCCTGATCGCCGAAGACGAACCGCTGCTCGCCGAGGGCCTGCGCGCCGAACTGGCCGCGCTGTGGCCCGAGCTGCAACTGGTGGCCATGGTGGGCGACGGCCAACGCGCCGCCGAGCAGACGCTGGCGCTGCAGCCCGAGGTCTGCTTCTTCGACATCCGCATGCCCGGCTGCACCGGCCTGGAAGCCGCGCAGGCGCTGGCCGAAGACTGGCCCGACTCGGCCGGAGCCGCGCCCTTCCCGCTGCTGGTCTTCGTCACCGCCTACGACGATTACGCCTTGCAGGCCTTCGAGGCCCAGGCCGTCGACTACCTCGTGAAGCCGGTGGAGCGCACGCGTCTGGCGGCCTGCGTGGCGCGGCTGCAAGCGCGGCTGGCCGACCGGCGCGCCGCCACCAGCGCCCCGGCCGGCAGCACGCTGCAGGCCGCGGTGGACCAGCTGCGGGCGCTGCTGGCCGCGACGCCGGCCGGTGCCGCGCCCCCGCGCTTGGAGGTCATCCAGGCCCAGGTCGGCAACCTCGTGCACATGGTGCCGGTGGCCGAGGTGCTGTACTTCGAAGCCGCCGACAAGTACGTGCGCGTCGTCACCTCAGAGCGCGAACACCTGCTGCGTGCCTCACTGAAAGAGCTGCTGCCGCAGCTCGACCCCGCGCTCTTCTGGCAGGTGCACCGCGGCACCGTGGTGCAGGCCCGCGCCGTCACCACCGCCAAGCGCGAAGATTCGGGCAAGGTCACGCTGACGCTGCGCGGCCGACCTGAAAAGCTGACGGTCAGCCGGCTCTACGCGCCCCTGTTCAAGGGGATGTAGCCGGCCCCGCCAGCAGCGACACCGAGCCATCCGAGCCCTGACCCAGCAGCCCGGTGGCGGTGTAGATGCCAAGCTTGCCGCGTGTGTCCTCGATGTCGAGGTTGCGCATCGTCAGCTGGCCGATGCGGTCGGCCGGCGTGAAGGCGCCCGCGCCCTTCTCCATCGTCAGGCGCTCGGGGTGGTAGGTGAGGTTGGGGCTTTCGGTGTTCAGGATCGAGTAGTCGTTGCCGCGGCGCAGTTCCAGCGTCACCTCGCCAGTGACGGCGCGCGCCACCCAGCGCTGGGCCGTCTCGCGCAGCATCAGGCACTGCGGGTCGAACCAGCGGCCCTGGTAGAGCAGCTTGCCGAGCACCCGGCCGTTGGCGCGGTACTGGCCGATGGTGTCTTCGTTGTGGATGCCGGTGACCAGCCGCTCGTAGGCGATGTGCAGCAAAGCCATGCCCGGGGCTTCATAGATGCCGCGGCTCTTGGCTTCGATGATGCGGTTCTCGATCTGGTCGCACATGCCCAGGCCGTGGCGGCC
>JANMMD010000368.1:0-4474 GCA_031372905.1 Betaproteobacteria bacterium | reverse complement strand
GTCAAACGCTTCGGCCGCGCGGTGCTGCTGGCCGGTGCGCCGCTGCCCGATGCCGAGGATTCGCGCTACCGCTCGCGCATCTACCGGGGCATGGCGATCACGGTTTAAGGCGCCCCATGCTGACCCAGCCCTTTTCATGCGTGGCGGTGGCCAACCGCGGCGAGGCCGCAGTGCGCTTCATGCGGGCTGCGCGCAGCTGGTCGCGCGAGCACGGCATCGCGCTGTCGGTCGTCGCGCTGTACACCCATGCCGACGCCGACGCGCCCTTCGTGCGCATGGCCACCACGGCGGTTTGCCTGGGCGATGCGATGGTGCGCGACAAAGATGACAACAGCGGCAAGCTGCGCAGCGCCTATCTCGATGTCGAGCGCATCGTGACGCTGGCGCAGCAGGCCGGTGCCGACGCGCTGTGGCCGGGCTGGGGTTTTGCGTCCGAGCGGCCTGAGCTCCAGGAAACCTGCGAGGCCCACGGCCTGGTCTTCCTGGGCCCGCCGGCCAGCGCCATGCGCGCCCTCGGCGACAAGATCGCGGCCAAGCGCCTGGCCGAGAAGGCCGGCGTGCCGGTCAGCCCGTGGTCGCGCGAGTCGGTCGATGAAGCGGGGGCTGCGGCTTGTGCGGCCCGCATCGGCTACCCGGTGCTGCTCAAGGCCACCGCCGGCGGCGGCGGGCGTGGCATCCGGCGCGTGGACAGCCCCGACGAACTGGTCGGCGCCTACCGTTCCGCCGCAGCCGAGGCCGGGGCGGCCTTTGGCGACCCCTCGATCTTCGTCGAGGCCTTCGTCGCCGATGCCCGCCACGTCGAGGTGCAGGTGCTGGCCGACAGCCATGGTGGCGTGTGGGCGCTGGGCACGCGCGACTGCTCGATGCAGCGCCGGCAGCAAAAGGTGCTGGAAGAGGCGCCTGCGCCCGGGCTCTCCGCCGAAGTCGAACAAGCCCTTTGCGAAGCCGGGGCGAACCTGGCGCGCATCTCCGGCTATGTCAGCGCCGGCACGGCCGAATTCCTCTTGTTGCCCGATCTGAAGACCTTCTATTTCCTGGAAATGAACACGCGGCTGCAGGTCGAGCACACGGTGACGGAAGAGATCTTCGGCATCGACCTCGTGGGCCTGCAGATCGATGTCGGCCGCGGCGCGAAGCTGCCCGCCGACAGGCCGCCCACGCCACGCGGCGCCGCCATCGAGGCGCGCCTGAATGCCGAAGACCCCGACCAGGGCTTTGCGCCGCGGGCGGGCCGGCTCATCCACTTCGAGGCACCGCTCGGGCCGGGTGTGCGCGTCGATGCCGGCTACGTGCAGGACAACGTGGTACCGACCGTCTTCGACTCGATGCTGGCCAAGGTCATTGCCTCTGGCGCAACGCGTTCGGCGGCGCTGGCGCGGCTGGAAACCGCGCTGCGCGACACCGTCATCGTGCTCGACTCCGGGCTCACCAACCGCTCGCTGCTGCTCGAGCTGGTGTCCGGTTCGGCCTTTCGCGACGGGCCGGTCACGACGCGCTGGCTCGACCAGCATGTGGCCAACCGCGCGGGCAGTGAGGCGCGCAGCCACCTCGAGGTGGCCCTGGCCGCTGCGGTGCTGGGCGACTACCTGCAGCTGCGGCGCGGGCACATCGCCAACTTCATCGAAGAGGCACAGCGCGTCGTGCCGCACTCCGTGCCGGAACCCGGGCCGGTGAAGATCCGCTTCGTGCTCGGTACGCACCCGCGGGAGGTGGAGGTCGGGTCCATCGGTCCGCACGCACGGCGCATGCGCTGCGGCGCATGGCAGGCCGTGGTGCAGGCAGAGAGCACGGGGAAGGGCACCGGCAAGGGCACGCTGCTGCTCGATCTCGGCGGCCGGCGCTACGCCGTGCAGCGCGCCTCGACAACGTCCGAGGTTTACGTCGAGGTGGAGGGCGTTGCGCACCGTTTCAGCCGAGTGTCGGACGGGCGCGTGCGCGCCGAGCTGCCGGCCTCCGTCGCGCAGGTCCACGTGCAGCCCGGAGACCGCGTTCTCGCGGGTGCGCGCATCCTCACGCTCGAGGCGATGAAGATGGAAACCATCGTCGATGCGCCGATGACGGGTACGGTGCGCGCCGTGCATGTCAGGCCTTCCAGCCAGGTGGCAGCCGGCGAGGTGATGATCGAAATCGACGAGGCCGCCCAAGGCGAGAACAGCAGCGCCAGCTCGCCGCTCGTCGGTGCCGGCACCCCGCTGGCAGCGCGGCAGGAAACCGGGCTGGATGCACTGCGCCTGGTGGAAGCGCGATTGCTGGGCTTCGATGTCACGGCCGACGAACTGACCGCGGCACTGGCGGCGCTGGAAGCCGAAGCCGCACCGCCACGCGCGCGCCTGCTGACGATGCTGCGCGCGGCCGTGGTGCAAGAACAGCTGTTCAAGAGCGGCCCCTTCGACGATGCCGTCAACGAAGCGGGCGAGTCGAGCATGGACCAGCTGGCCTGGTTTGCACACCACCGCCGCCTCGACGACAAGAAGCTCTCAGAGCGCTACCGGCGCCGCCTCGGACGCTTCCTGGCCTTGCACGGCATTGCCGAGCTCGTCGAGGGCGACCCCGCGGTGGCGCATGCGCTGCTGCGGCTGTTCCAGGCGCGGCGTTTGCAGGAGGACGCCAGCGTGCTGGCGCTGGCTGTGCTGCGCGCGCTGGCGCGTTCGCGGCCGGCCGATGCCGACGCCGCGCCCTCGGCGCTGGAGCAGCGTGTCGTGTTCGAGAAGCTCGCCAGCGAGGCCGTGCAGCGGGGTGATCTCAAGGTGGCGACGGCGGCCTGGAACCTGATCTATTACTGGCAGGACCAGCCCACGTGGCTGGCCAACATGGCCAAGGCGGCCAGCGAGGCCACCCAGCGCTGGGATGACCTCGGCGCCGCCCGCACGCCCGAGGCGCACGCGGCCGCCGAAGCGGCCTTGCAGGCCTTGCCGCTGGGTGCCGTGGTCGGGGCTCTGGCCGGAGCGTTCGCGCCGGCGCGCCGCCCGCCCGCAGAGACACCCCGAGCCCGCGACGCGGCCGTGGTGCTGCGCCAACTGCTGGCGCGGATCTACGAAACGACCACGATCGAAGACAGCCCGGCGCTGCACGGACGCCATCCCTGTCAGCGCCTGCAATCGGCTGCCGGGGCGCAGGTCGTCGGAACGTTGCTCACCGCACCCGGCCATCTGGCGGAGACCCTGGCCCTGCTGCCGGCCGAGGCCGAAGCCGACCTGCTGCTGGCCTACGTGCCGGCCGCCGACGCCTTCGACGCAGCAGCGCGCCTTCAGCGTGCGCGCTGGACGGCGCTGTGGGTGGAGGGTGGAGAGATGCGTGCGCGCAGCTGGGCGCAGGTCGGCGACGTGATGGCCGAGCAGACGGTGCTGCGCGATGTGCATCCGGCGCGCCCGGTGGCGCAGGAGGTGGCGCGGTTTGCCCACTTCCAGCTCGAGCGCCTGTCTGCGCCGGCCGGCCTGCTGCTGCTGCGCGCGGTGGCCAAGGGCGAAGACCGGCTCATCGTGATGGCCGAGGTCGAGCGCTTCGACCCCGTCATCGAGGGCGACTTCGTTCGCGTTCCCAGCCTCGAGCGCAGCTTCCTCAACGCCGTGCAGGCCCTGCGTGAAGGCTCGCGGGCCGCCACCGGCAGCCCACCGGCACTGAACCGCATCTCGCTCTTCGTGCGGCCCACCATTCGGCTGGCGCGCAGCGAACTCGATGCGCTGGCGCGGCGGCTCGGCCCGGCCACCTTCGATCTGGCGCTGCACAAGGTGTCGGTGCACGGCCGCTACACGCTGGGCGGCACCCAGCCGCCGCGCGAGCTGGCGGCCGAGTGGCGCGACGCGACCGCGCTCGGGCCACGGCTGGAGGTCGTGCTGCCGCGTCAGCGGCTCGTGCCAGTGATGTCGGCCTACGAACAGCAGGTGCTGGCGGCGCGGCGGCGACGCCTCTTCCACCCTTACGAGGTGGTGAGCTGGCTGACGTCCAGCGAAGACATCGGGCGCCTGGGACGCGGCCAGTTCGACGAACTGGAACTCGACGAGACTGGCCGTGCGCTGGAGTCGGTGCGTGGGCGTGCGGCCGCCAGCAACCCGACCGGCATCGTGGTCGGGCTGATCACCAACTGGTCGGAACGCTTCCCCGACGGCTTCAGCCGCGTGCTGCTGCTGGGCGACCCGAACAAGGACATGGGCTCGCTGGGCGAAGGTGAGTGCCGCCGCATCATCGCGGCGCTCGACCACGCCCAGCAGCTGGGCGTGCCGGTGGAGTGGGTGGCCTTGTCGGGCGGTGCCCGCATCGCCTTCGACTCCGGCACCGAGAACCTCGACTGGACCGCGGCGGTGCTGCGCCGCATCGTCGAGTTCACGGCAGCCGGCGGCGTGATCAACGTGCTGGTCGACGGGCCTTGCGTCGGCGCGCAGTCGTACTGGAACGCCGAGGCGACGATGCTGATGCATTGCCGAGGCACGCTGGTGATGACGCCGCGGGGCTACATGGTGTTGACCGGCAAGCGCGC
>JANMMD010000323.1:0-2106 GCA_031372905.1 Betaproteobacteria bacterium | reverse complement strand
TGACGTCGAACTCCGGCAGGCCCTGCAGCAGCGAGCGCAGGCGCAAGCGCGCCAGGGCTTCGTCGTCGACGATGAGCACGTTCATGGCCTCCCTCTCACGGCAGGGGCAGCACGATGCGGGCGTGGAACAGGTCGGGCTCGGCGGCGCCGGCTGTGCCCGGCGTACCGGGTTCGCGCCAGATATCGCACTGCGCGCCGACGTCGTGCAGCAGGCGCAGGCGTTCACGCACGTTGTGCAGCGCCATGCCGTGGCCCGGCAGCCCGGGTTGCGGGGCGAGGGTGTTGCTCACCACCACCACGGCCTGGCCGCGCTGCACGTAGGCGCGCACCTTGACGCGCCCGCCCGTGGGTGAAGGCTCGATGCCGTGGCGCACGGCGTTTTCCACCAGCGGCTGCAGCACCAGCGATGGCACGCGCGCGGCGTTGACGCGCGGGTCGATCTCCCACTTCACGGCCAGCCGGCTGCCGAAGCGCAGCTCTTCGATGGCCAGGTAATGGCGCGCCAGCTTGATCTCTTCCTGCAGCGACACCGAGGCCCCCACTTCCGCCAGCGCGGCGCGGAAGAGCTCGGCCAGGTCTTCCAGCACCGCTTCGGCGCGCGGCGGGTCCACCCGCACCAGGGCCAGCGCGGTGTTCAACGCGTTGAAGAGGAAGTGCGGGCGGATGCGGCTTTGCAGCTCGGCCAGGCGCGCGCTGGCATCGGCCGGCTGCCAGATGCGCGCGCGCAAGTCGAGCCAGGCCCAGAGCAGCGCGGCAAAGCCGGCGCCGGCCAGCGCCACGGCCACGGTGCGCAGCGGCTGCACCTCGCCACCCAGGCCCGCCCACCACAGCGGCCACCACGCGGCCAGCGCCGCCAGCACCCCCAGCATCAGCACCAACGTAGCCCGCGCCGCAGCGCCCAGCAGCTGCAGCGGGCGGCGCAAGGCACACACCGCCACCAGCCACAACAAGGTGCCGGCCACGCCGCCAAAGGCCAGCGTGGCCTGGCGTGCGCCCCAGCCGGCCAGGTTGTCGGTGAGGGCCAGCGCCACCACCGCCAGCACCGCCTGCACCAGCACCACGGCGCGCAGCGCCAGCGCGGGGTGGCAGACGTCGAAGCTGGCCGCGGTTTGCGCCAGCTCGCGGCTGCGCTCGTCGGCCTGCGGGTCGAAGCGGGTGTTGACGAAGCCCCCGGCGCCACTCAAGGGGCTGGTGCTGCGCGCGAACTCGGGTGGGGGGCTGGCTGGCGTGCTCATGGAAGGTGTGGGCTCGGCCGGATAATACGAAGCGGCGCCATGGCGCTTTTCCAGCCCTCCATTGGTGTCCCTTCGCCACATCGCCAGATCGCCCGCCGTGACCCAGCCGCCCCCATCCATCAGCCCAGCCGTTACCTCCTCCGACCCCCTGGCCAACAAGCACCAGGCCTGGTCGGCCTTGTTCAGCGAACCGATGAGCGAGCTGGTGCAGCGCTACACCGCCAGCGTGAACTTCGACCAGCGCCTGTGGCAGGCCGACATCCAAGGCAGCCTGGCCCACGCCGAGATGCTGGCTGCGCAACACATCATCGGCGCACAGGATCTGGCCGACATCCAGCGCGGGCTGGCGCAGATCAAGGCCGAGATCGAAGACGGCCGCTTCGAGTGGAAGCTGGCGCTGGAAGACGTGCACCTCAACATCGAGGCGCGCCTCACCACGCTGGTGGGCGATGCCGGCAAGCGCCTGCACACCGGCCGCAGCCGCAACGACCAGGTGGCCACCGACGTGCGCCTGTGGCTGCGCGGTGAGATCGACAAACTGGCTGTGCTGCTGGCCGCGATGCAGGCCGCGCTGGTGGAACTGGCCGCGCACCACGCCGACACCGTGATGCCCGGCTACACGCACATGCAGGTGGCGCAGCCGGTGAGCTTTGCCCACCACCTGCTGGCCTACGTGGAGATGTTTGCGCGCGATGCCGAGCGCCTGGCCGATGTGCGCAAACGGGTGAATGTGCTGCCGCTGGGCGCCGCCGCCCTGGCCGGCACCAGCTACCCGCTGGACCGTGAACGTGTGGCGCGCACCCTGGGCTTCGACGGCGTCTGCCAGAACAGCCTGGACGCGGTGAGCGACCGCGACTTCGCGCTCGAGTTC
>JANMMD010000163.1:0-20955 GCA_031372905.1 Betaproteobacteria bacterium | reverse complement strand
TACACGGCGTAGAGGCCCTCGCTGCCGTTGTCCAGGCCGTAGGCCACGGCAGCCGCTGTGGGCTCGCTGATGAGGCGCAGCACGTTCAGGCCGGCCAGCTGCGCGGCGTCTTTCGTGGCCTGGCGCTGGGCGTCGTCGAAGTAGGCCGGCACGGTGATGACGGCGCCGAAGATCTCGTCGGTGTCGAAGCTGTCTTCGGCGCGCTGGCGCAGCGCGGCCAGGATCTCAGCGCTGACTTCCACCGGCGTCTTCTCGCCGTCGCGGGTGGCGATGGCCAGCATGCCGGCGCCGTCGACGAAGCGGTAGGGCAGCTTGCCGGTGCCGGCCACGTCGGCCAGGCGCCGGCCCATGAATCGCTTCACCGAAACCAGCGTGTTCTCGGCGTCCTCGGCCTGCGCGGCCAGCGCTGCGGCGCCGATCTGCCGGCGCCCGCCTTCCAGATAACGCACGGCCGAGGGCAGCAGCACGCGGCCTTGTTCGTCGGGCAGGCACTCGGCCACGCCATGGCGCAGCGCAGCCACCAGCGAGTGCGTGGTGCCGAGGTCGATGCCCACGGCAATGCGGCGCTGGTGCGGGTCTGGCGCCTGGCCGGGTTCGGAGATCTGTAGCAGAGCCATGTCGTTCTTGTGTCGTGGGCGCTTGAGGTTGTCAGCGCGTGCTGTCCAGGGCTTCCAGGCGGCGGTGGATGTCATGGCGAAAACGAGCCACGAACATCAATGCGCGCACCTGCGCCGCCGCAGCGAGAGTGTCTTGTCGTTGGTCGAGCAGCTGCACCAATTCATCCAGCATGCCGGCTTCTTGTTGGGCGACGTCGGCGTCCAGCCGCTCGACGGCCTCCAGGCTTTCGGCATCGTCCAGCGCCTCGCGCCACTCCATCTGCTGCATCAGAAACGCCGTGGGCATGGCCGTATTGCGCTCGGCCTCCACAGGCACGCCGCGCTTTTCACACAGGTAGGCGGCGCGGGCCAGCGGGTCTTTCAGGCAGGCGTAGGCCTCGTTCACGCGCACGGCCCACTGCATGGCCAGGCGCTGAGCGGCGGAGCCCTCGCTGGCGAAGCGGTCGGGGTGCACGCGGGCCTGCAGGTCGCGCCGGCGCGCATCGAGGTCGGCACGGTCCAGCGCTTGCCGCGGCGGCAGGCCGAAGAGCGTGAAGTGGTCGTCGCCGAGGTTCATGGCCAGCTTGAAACAGCAAGGCGCGGCTGTGTGGCCGCGCCTGGCGCTGAAGGTGTGCGCGCCTAGACGCGGAAGGACTCTCCGCAACCGCAGCGGTCTTTCTCGCGCGGGTTGAAGAACTTGAAGCCTTCGTTCAGGCCCTCGCGCACGAAGTCGAGCTCGGTACCGTCGATGTAGGGCAGGCTCTTGGGGTCGACCAGCACCTTCACGCCATGGTCTTCGAAGACCACGTCTTCAGGCGCCACGTCGTCGGCGTATTCCAGCTTGTAGGCCAGGCCCGAGCAGCCGGTGGTCTTCACGCCCAGGCGCACGCCCACGCCCTTGCCGCGACGGCCCAGGTAGCGCGTGACGTGCCGCGCGGCGGCTTCGGTCAGAGTGACAGCCATGACAAATCAGAGTTCAGTGCGCGGGGGCTTCAGCCGTGGCCTGGCCGTGCTTGGTCTTGTAGTCGAGCACGGCCGCCTTGATGGCGTCTTCGGCCAGGATGCTGCAGTGGATCTTCACCGGCGGCAGCGCCAACTCTTCGGCGATCTGCGTGTTCTTGATCGTCACCGCCTCGTCCAGCGTCTTGCCCTTCACCCATTCGGTGACGAGCGAGCTCGAAGCGATGGCAGAGCCGCAACCGTAGGTCTTGAAGCGCGCGTCTTCGATCAGCCCGGTGACGGGGTTGACCTTGATCTGCAGCTTCATCACGTCGCCGCAGGCCGGCGCGCCGACCATGCCGGTGCCCACCGTGTCGTCGCCCTTGTCGAAGCTGCCGACATTGCGCGGGTTTTCGTAGTGTTCAACGACTTTTTCGCTGTAGGCCATGGTGTGTGCTCCTGTTGTTCTACAAACTCAGTGGGCTGACCACTGAATGGTGCTGATGTCGATGCCGTCCTTGAACATCTCCCACAGCGGGGACAGTTCACGCAGCTTGCCCACGTTGGCGTGCAGCGTGCTGACGGCGTAATCGATTTCTTCAACCGTGGTGTAGCGGCCGATGGTCATGCGCAGGCTGCTGTGCGCCAGTTCGTCGCTGCGGCCCAGAGCGCGCAGCACGTAACTCGGCTCCAGGCTGGCGCTGGTGCAGGCGCTGCCCGAGCTGACCGCCAGGCCCTTCACGCCCATGATCAGGCTCTCGCCCTCGACGTAATTGAAGCTTGCGTTCACGTTGTGCGGCACGCGGCGCTCGAGGTCGCCGTTGATGAAGACCTGCTCGATGCCGCTGATGCCGTCGAGCAGGCGCTTCTGCAGCATGCGGATGCGCTCGAGCTCGCTGCCCATCTCGGCCTTGGCGATCTCGAATGCGGCCCCCATGCCGACGATCTGGTGCGTGGGCAGCGTGCCGCTGCGCATGCCACGCTCGTGGCCGCCGCCATGCATTTGCGCTTCGATGCGCACACGCGGCTTGCGGCGCACATACAGCGCGCCCTGACCTTTCGGTCCGTAGGTCTTGTGCGCCGACATGCTGAACAAGTCGATCGGCAGCTTGTTCATGTCGATGGCCACCTTGCCGGTGGCCTGCGCGCCGTCGACGTGAAGGACGATGCCGCGCTCGCGACACATCGCACCGATGGTCTCGATGTCCTGGATGACGCCGATCTCGTTGTTCACCAGCAGGATGGACACGACGATGGTGTCCTTGCGCAGCGCGTCCTTGAACTTGTCGAGGTCGAGCAGGCCGTCGGCCTGCACGTCGAGGTAGGTCACCTCGAAGCCCTGGCGCTCGAGTTCACGCATGGTGTCAAGCACGGCCTTGTGCTCGGTCTTCAGCGTGATGAGGTGCTTGCCGCGGCTGCTGTAGAAGTTGGCCGCGCCCTTGATGGCGAGGTTGATGGACTCGGTGGCACCGCTGGTCCAGACGATTTCGCGCGGGTCGGCGTTGATCAGGCCAGCCACCTGGACACGTGCCTTCTCCACCGCTTCTTCGGCTTCCCAGCCCCAGGCATGGCTGCGGCTGGCGGGGTTGCCGAAGTGTTCGCGCAACCAGGGAATCATGGCGTCCACCACACGCGGGTCGCAAGGCGTGGTGGCACCGTAGTCGAGATAGATCGGGAAATGCGGGGTCATCGCAGGAAGCTCTTCGTTGTGTTTACTTCGTGAAGGCGTTGCCGAGGGCAAAGACGGAATTCGGCGCGGTCACCTTGATGGGCTTGACCACTGGCACGCTGCTGATGGCGCGCTTCACCGGGGCGGCGTCTATCGAGACGCCCTTGGCGAGTTGCTCGTCCACCAGTTTCTGCAGCGAGATGGAGTCGAGGAACTCGATCATCTTGGTGTTCAGGCTGGCCCAGAGGTCGTGCGTCATGCACTTGCCGCTGTCTTCGCCCATGCAGCCCTCCTTGCCGGCGCAGCCGGTGGCGTCGATGGGCTCATCGACGGCCACGATGATGTCGGCCACGGTGATCTCACCCGCTCCGCGGCCCAGCGAGTAGCCGCCGCCCGGGCCGCGGGTGCTTTCCACGAGTTCGTGACGGCGCAGCTTGCCGAAGAGCTGCTCGAGGTAGGACAGCGAGATCTGCTGGCGTTGGCTGATGGCGGCCAGCGCCACCGGGCCAGCGTTGGAACGCAGGGCCAGGTCGATCATCGCGGTGACGGCAAAACGGCCTTTGGTGGTCAGTCGCATGAGTTTCTCCAGGTGCCAAAGCTGCGGTTTTCAGCATGCCGACAAAGCGGCGCCACGCTGCCGAACCGCCCGGGGCCTGCACGGTGGCAGGTTTGCCCGACTGATTTGCTCAAGTTTAACTCAAGGCGGCTTTTCGAGTGGTCCGTGGCACCGAACCACGCCTTGCGGATGGTCTTGCAGCTGGCGGCTCAATTGGGGCAGCAATCCGTCGCACGCGTCTTCCACGAGGTCCAGCACGCGCTCGAAGCCAGCCAGCGCGCCGTAATAGGGGTCGGGCACGTTGCGTTCGCCGGCAAACCGGCGGCTGTGTGGCATCAGCAGTTCGATCCGCGCCTGCGTGCCGGGCGGCGCTTTGCGCTCCATCCAGACCAGGTGGTCCTCGTCCATCGCCAGCAGCAGGTGAAACTGCGTGAAGTCCGCCGGCACCAACGGCCGCGCGCACAGGCCCCGCAGGTCGTAGCCGCGCGCAGCCGCGGCCTTGACCGCGCGCGGGTCCGGCGCTTCGCCCGTGTGGTATCCGTTGGTGCCGGCCGAATCCACGGCCACGCGGCCGGCCAGGCCAGCCCGGGCCAGGCGATCGCGCAGCACGGCCTCGGCCGTGGGAGAGCGGCAAATGTTGCCGGTGCAGACCATCAGCACCCGCAGCTCTGCGTCGGGTGTGGAGGCCGTGGCCATGCCGCCACCGACACGGCTCGGGCCGCCAGAGGACGCACTGCCCTGCAGCCACCCCTTCAGCCGCCCGATCATCAGGCGGCCCCCTTCATCTGCGCAGCCGGAATCAACGGCACGACATCGTGCCCGCTGCCGCCGAAGGCTTGTTCGCGCAGCAGCGCCAGCTGGTCGCGCACACGCGCGGCTTTCTCGAACTCCAGGTTGCGCGCGTGTTCCAACATCTGCTTTTCGAGCAGCTTGATGCGCTTGCCGAGGTCCTTCTCGCTCATGCCTTCGACTTCGGCCGCGGCTTGCGCCGCCTTCAGGTCGTCCTTGGCGCTCTTGTCCGACACCGCGCCGTCGATCATGTCGCGGATGCGCGTGGTCACGCTCTTGGGCGTGATGCCCATGGCCAGGTTGTGCGCGATCTGCTTGGTGCGGCGGCGTTCGGTTTCGCCAATGGCGGCCTTCATGCTGTCGGTCATGCGGTCGGCATAGAGAATGGCGCGGCCGTTGATGTTGCGCGCCGCGCGGCCGATGGTCTGGATCAGGCTGCGCTCGGCACGCAGGAAGCCTTCCTTGTCGGCGTCGAGGATGGCCACCAGGCTGACCTCGGGCAGGTCCAGGCCTTCGCGCAGCAGGTTGATGCCCACCAGCACGTCGAACATGCCCAGGCGCAGGTCGCGCAGGATCTCCACTCGTTCCACCGTGTCGATGTCGCTGTGCAGGTAGCGCACCTTCACGCCGTTGTCCGAGAGGTACTCGGTCAGCTGTTCGGCCATGCGCTTGGTGAGCGTGGTGACGAGCACGCGCTCGTTGATCTTCACGCGCTCGCGGATCTCCTGCAGCACGTCGTCCACCTGCGTACCGGCAGGGCGCACTTCCACCTCGGGGTCGACCAAGCCAGTGGGGCGCACGACCTGCTCCACCACGGCGCCGGTGTGTTCCTTCTCCCAGTTGCCCGGCGTGGCGCTGACGAAGATGCTCTGGCGCATCTTGCCCTCGAACTCGTCGAACTTCAGCGGCCGGTTGTCCAGCGCGCTGGGCAGGCGGAAGCCGTACTCCACCAGCGTGGTCTTGCGCGCGCGGTCGCCGTTGTACATGCCGCCGAACTGGCCGATGAGCACATGGCTCTCGTCCAGGAACATCAGCGCGTCGCCGGCCAGGTAGTCGATCAGCGTCGGCGGTGGGTCGCCCGGGTTGGCGCCGCTGAGATGGCGCGTGTAGTTCTCGATGCCCTTGCAGTGGCCCACCTCCTGCAGCATCTCCAGGTCGAAGCGCGTGCGCTGCTCCAGGCGCTGCGCTTCCACGAGCTTGCCGTTCTTCACCAGCTCGTCGAGGCGGCTGCGCAGCTCGTCCTTGATGGTGGCAATCGCGTCCACCACCCGCTCGCGCGGCGTCACGTAATGGCTGCTCGGGTAGACCGTGAAGCGCGGAATCTTCTGCCGCACACGGCCGGTCAGCGGGTCCAGCAAGGACATCGATTCGACCTCGTCGTCGAAGAGCTCGATGCGCAGCGCCAGTTCGCTGTGTTCTGCCGGGAACACGTCGATGGTGTCGCCACGCACGCGGAAGGAACCGCGGCTGAAGTCGACCTCGTTGCGCTTGTACTGCATGCGGATCAGCTGCTGGATCACGTCGCGCTGGCTCATCTTGTCGCCGACGCGCAGCGTCATCACCATCTGATGGTAATCAGCAGGGTTGCCGATGCCGTAGATGGCGCTGACGCTGGCGACGATGATCACGTCGCGGCGCTCCAGCAGGCTCTTCGTGGCGCTCAGGCGCATCTGCTCGATGTGCTCGTTGATGGCGCTGTCCTTCTCGATGAAGAGGTCGCGCTGCGGCACATAAGCCTCGGGCTGGTAGTAGTCGTAGTAGCTGACGAAGTACTCCACGGCGTTCTTCGGAAAGAAGTCGCGGAACTCGCTGTACAGCTGCGCGGCCAGCGTCTTGTTGGGTGCGAAGACGATGGCCGGCCGGCCCATGCGGGCGATGACGTTGGCCATCGTGAAGGTCTTGCCAGATCCCGTGACGCCCAGCAGCGTCTGGTAGCTGAGGCCATCTTCGATACCTTCCACCAGCTTTTCGATGGCGGTGGGCTGGTCGCCGGCAGGCGCAAACTGCTGCAGCAGTTGAAACGGCGAATCGGGAAAGCTGATGAACTCGCCCGTCGGCAGCTCCGTGGCCTCGACAGGCCCGTCTTTGGCATTGGCGGCGATGGCAGTCATGGGGCTCCCCGGCGGTGCAGACAACTAGAATTCGGGTGCTCGCCCTGGCATCGTGTGCAAGGCGGGCAACCCTTGAGCGTAGCGCAGCCGGCCGGTTGCCGCACACGCCGCTGCACCGCCTCCTTCATCGCCCACTTGCTTGCCGGAAAGACGCCCATGTCCGCTGCCCCATCCGCTTCGCTGTTCGCTGCCGTCGAGATGGCCCCGCGCGACCCCATCCTCGGGCTGAACGAGCAGTTCAATGCCGACCCCAGCGCCACCAAGGTGAACCTCGGCGTGGGCGTCTACTTCGACGACGCCGGCAAGCTGCCGGTGCTGCGCTGTGTGGCCGCGGCCGAGCAGCAGCTGCTGGAAAGCCCCAAGGCCAAGGGCTACCTGCCCATCGACGGCATTGCGGCCTACGACAAGGCGGTGCAGGGCCTTGTCTTCGGTGCCGAAAGCGAAGCCGTCACCAGCGGCCGCGTCGCCACGGTGCAGGCGCTGGGCGGCACCGGCGGCCTGAAGCTGGGCGCCGACTTCCTGAAGCGGCTGCGCCCCGAGGCCAAGGTCTTGATCAGCGACCCGAGCTGGGAAAACCACCGCGCCCTGTTTAGCAACGCCGGCTTCGTGGTGGAAACGTATCCGTACTACGACGACAGCACACGCGGCATCCGCTTCGATGCGATGTTGGCGGCGCTGAAGGCCGCCCCGGCCGGCACCGTGGTGGTGCTGCACGCCTGCTGCCACAACCCCACCGGCTGCGACCTGAACCTGGCGCAGTGGGCACAGATCGCCAACACCTGCGCCGAGCGCGGCCTGGTGCCCTTCCTCGACATGGCCTACCAGGGCTTCGGCGCTGGCATCGCCGAAGACGGCGCGGCGGTGCAGTGTTTTGTCGCCACCGGCCAGCAGTTTTTCGTCAGCACGTCGTTCAGCAAGAGCTTCTCGCTCTACGGCGAACGCGTCGGCGCCTTGAGCGTCGTCTGCGCGAGCAAGGAAGAATGCGGCCGGGTGCTGTCCCAGTTGAAGATCGTCATCCGCACCAACTACAGCACCCCGCCGACCTTCGGCGCGCAGGTGGTGGCCACGGTGCTGACCACGCCCGTGTTGCGCGCGATGTGGGAAGAAGAACTGGGCAGCATGCGCGAGCGCATCAAGGCCATGCGCCAAGAACTGGTGGCGCAGATGCGTGCGGCGGGGGTCAAGAGCGAACTCGGCTACATCACCACCCAGGTCGGCATGTTCAGCTATTCGGGTTTGAGCAAAGAGCAAATGCTGCGACTTCGCAGCGAGTTCGGCATCTACGGGCTGGAGTCGGGTCGCATCTGCGTGGCGGCGCTCAACACCCGGAACATTGGTGCCGTGGCCGCCGCGCTGGCCCGCGTGATGCAGGCCTGACAACGCCAGCTTCGGCGCTGTCGCAGGAGTGACAAGGCAACGCCAGGGCGGAGACCACCCGTGTTTTTCGGCCTTCACCCGGCTGCCAACGGCGCAAGATGCGGCTCGTAGCGCGATATTGCTGCAGTGCAGCACGACGGCATGAATGCGGCTACATTCGGACACCGGCGCTCGCCGGCACAGCGGAACGGAGCAGTTTGATGCTTTACCAGATCTATGAGACCCAGCGCGCCTTGATGTCGCCCTTCGCCGAGTTCGCCAGCGCCTCGGCCAAGCTCTACGACCACCCACTTTCGCCCTTTGCGCAGGGGCCGCTCGCGCAACGCATCTCGGCCGGCTTCGACCTGCTGCATCGCCTGGCCAAGGATTACGAGAAACCGCATTTCGGCATCACCGCTGCCACCGTGGGCGGCGTCGAGATCGCCGTGCAAGAGCAAGTTGCACTCAACAAGGCCTTCTGCCGCCTGCTTCGATTCAAGCGCTTCACCGACGACAGCCAGGCGCTGGACACGATGAAGGAGCAACCCACCGTGCTGGTGGTGGCGCCGCTGTCGGGCCACCACTCCACGCTGCTGCGCGACACGGTCAAGAGCCTGTTGCACGACCACAAGGTCTACATCACGGACTGGACCGACGCGCGCATGGTGCCGCTGTCCGAAGGCGCCTTCCACCTCGATGACTATGTCGAGTACGTGCAGGAGTTCATACGCCATTGCGGCCCGCGCGTGCATGTGATCTCGGTGTGCCAGCCGACGGTGCCGGTGCTGGCAGCCGTCTCGCTGATGGCCAGCCGCGGCGAGCCGACCCCGCTGACGATGACGATGATGGGCGGCCCCATCGACGCCCGCAAGAGCCCCACCGCGGTGAACAACCTCGCGATGAACAAGAGCCACAGCTGGTTCGAGAACAACGTGATCTTCCGCGTGCCTGGCAACTTTCCTGGCGCCGGTCGCCGCGTCTACCCCGGCTTCCTGCAGCACACCGGCTTCGTGGCGATGAACCCCGACCGCCACATGACGAGCCACTACGACTACTTCGCCGACCTGATCAAGGGCGACGATGACAGCGCAGAGAGCCACCGCCAGTTCTACGACGAATACAACGCCGTGCTGGACATGCCGGCCGAGTACTACCTGGACACCATCAAAACCGTGTTCCAGGACTTCGCTCTGGTCAACAACCACTGGCACGTCAAGGGCGAACTGGTGAAACCGCAGGACATCACCGGCACCGCCCTTCTCACGGTCGAAGGCGAACTGGACGACATTTCCGGCGCTGGCCAGACCAAGGCTGCGCACGACCTGTGTTCTGGAATCCCGAAGTCGCGCCAGTTCCACTTCGACGTCGAAGGCGCCGGCCACTACGGCATCTTCTCTGGCCGCCGCTGGCGCGAAAAGGTCTACCCGGAAGTCCTGGGCTTCATCAAGCGCTTCGACCAGGCCGCCGCTGCGCAGACCGGTAACGTCACCACGCTGACGAGGAAGAAGCGCAGCCGATAATCCGGCGGGTGACTGCACCCACCGCCCCAACTGCGCCAGCCAGGCCGCGGGCCTACACCCTCGCCGACCTGCTGGACGCAGCCTTGCCGCAGACGCAATGCACGCGCTGTGGCTACCCCGATTGCCGCGCCTATGCCGAAGCCATGGCCAGCGGTGAGGCCGACATCAACCGCTGCCCGCCCGGTGGCGCCGAGGGCATCACCCGGCTGGCGCAGATCAGCGGCAGACCGGTGCTGCCGCTGGACATCACGCACGGCCATGAAGGCCCGCGCCAACTGGCCGTGATCGACGAGGCCTGGTGCATCGGCTGCACACTCTGCATCAAGGCCTGCCCCGTGGACTGCATCGTCGGGGCGTCGAAGCTGATGCACACGGTGATCGATGCGCAATGTACCGGCTGCGAACTGTGCGTGCCGGCCTGTCCGGTGGACTGCATCTCGATGACGCCCGTCACGGGGGAACAAACCGGCTGGCAGGCCTGGAGCCCGGCGCGGGCGGAGGAGGCCCGCGAGCGTTACATCTTCCGCGGCCAGCGCCTGGAACGCGACAAGCGCGAGAACGACGAGCGTCTGGCGGCGAAAGCCCAGGCCAAGCTGGCCGACCTGGCTGCCGCCAGTGGCATCACCGACCCCGAGGCGCTGGCCGCCAAGCGTGCCGTGGTGGAGGCGGCATTGAAGCGCGCTGCACAACGCACGGCCGGTGCGCCGCTGCCCCCGAAAGCCCCCGATGAAACCTGAGGCCATCGAGTCCTTCTTCGCGACGCTGGCCGCTGCCAACCCGCGGCCGCAAACCGAGCTGGCCTACACCAGCGTCTTCGAGCTGCTGGCCGCCGTGCTGCTCTCGGCCCAGGCCACCGACGTGGGCGTCAACAAGGCGACGAAGCGGCTGTTCGCACTGGCGCCGACGCCGCAGAAGATGCTGGACCTGGGGGTCGAGCGCGTCACGGAATTGATCCGCACCATCGGCCTCTTCCGCAACAAGGCCAAGAACCTGGTGGCCACCTGCCGCATCCTGGTCGAGCAGCACGGCGGCGAGGTGCCACGCTCGCGCGAGGCGCTGGAGGCCCTGCCGGGTGTGGGCCGCAAGACCGCCAACGTGGTGCTGAACGTGGCCTTCGGCGAGCCCACGATGGCAGTGGACACGCACGTTTTCCGCGTCAGCAACCGCACCGGCCTGGCGCCCGGGGCCAACGTGCTGGCGGTGGAAGCCAAGTTGATGAAGCGCGTGCCGCCGGCCTACCTGGTGGATGCCCATCACTGGCTCATCCTGCATGGCCGCTACCTCTGCACGGCGCGTGCGCCGCGCTGTGGCGAATGTTCTGTGGCCAGCGTTTGCGACCTGGGCCGCAAACGGGCCGCTCCTACAATGCCTGCGAGGGAGATCGCGTGAGATGGCCAAGCTGGAAGACCTTGCCGAACGTGTAGACCGCCTCGTGCTGCGGCACCAGGAGCTGAAGCGCAGCAGTGCGCTCATGGAGCAGCAGCTGCTGGCGGTGACAAGCGAACGGGACAGTCTGCGCTCGCGCCTGGCGGCGGCACGGGCGCGCATCGATGCGCTGCTGGAACGGCTGCCCACCGAGGCAGCGCCGGTCAAACACAACGAGCCTGGCGCATGAAGCAGATCGAAGTCTCCATCCTGGGCCAGGTCTACATGCTCGGCTGCCCGGAGGGTGGCGAAGCGCTGCTGAAGGAGGCCGTCACTTCGGTGGACCGCGAGATGGGCTCCATCCGCGATTCGGGGAAGGTGAAGGCGCGCGAACGCATCGCGGTGCTGGCGGCGCTGAACCTGGCCTACCAGCTGGCCGAGCGCGGCAATGCGGCGCCTGCGGCAGCGCCCGCACACACCAGCGCCACGGGGCCGGCGGGGCCGGCCAAGTACGACGCCGACGACGACGCCGGCATCGATGCACTGCTGCGCCGCGTGGATGCGGCACTGGGCGACGACGGCCAGCTGCTGTGACTGTCGGTGCGTGAGTTCCAGCGCGGCCCTGCACCCATCGTGGCGCGGGGCTGAGGTCTAGAATCTGCATGTCCGTTGCTGCTGTGTGAGCCTTTAATGTCCTTGAGCCGATGGTCTATGACCAAGGGCTTGGAACATCGCCATGCAGGCGTGATCGTCTCGCGTCAGATGAACCCAATGCATGGCTGACCTCGCCCACCTGAACTTCCCCTTGGTTCAGGCACCGGGTTCACCAGCGGCGGCGGACACCTCTTCTCTCTTCATTGCGGTGACGCCGGTTCATGAGCAGCTATTGGTTGATGAAGAGCGAGCCCGACGAGGCTTCCATCGACCACCTGGCAGCGGCACCTCGGCAGACCCTGCCCTGGACGGGCGTGCGCAACTACCAGGCGCGCAATTTCATGCGCGACGCCATGCAGCCGGGCGACGGCGTGCTTTTCTATCATTCGTCATGCCCGCACCCCGGCATTGCCGGCGTCGCGCGTGTGGCGGGCGAGGCCAAGCCCGACCCGACGCAGTTCGACGCCCAGAGCCCCTACTTCGATGCCAAATCCCAGCCCGACGCCCCACGCTGGCTGCTGCGTGACGTGGCCCTGGTGCGCAAGACGCGCCTGCTGAGCTTGCCCGAAATGCGCGCCTCACCCGCGCTGGCCAGCATGCAGGTGCTGCAGCGCGGCAATCGCCTGTCCATCACACCAGTCACACCCGCTGAATGGCGCGCGGTGCTCACCTTGTTGGACAGCACGGCCGCCTGATGGATCTCGGCTTCACGCTCATTGTCGAACTGCTGGCCCTGGGTGCGGTGGTCGGCTTCCTGGCCGGGCTGCTGGGGGTGGGCGGCGGCATGATGATGGTGCCGGTGATGACCTGGATCCTCACCCAGCGCGGCGTCGAAACCGGCCTGGCAGTGAAGATGGCCATCGCCACCTCGATGGCCACCATCCTCTTCACGTCCCTGTCCAGCGTTCGCGCCCACCATCGCCTGGGCGCGGTGCGCTGGCCGGTGGTGCGCAGCATGGCGCCGGGCATCATCGCCGGCGGGCTGCTCGCCGGTGCCGGCGCGTTCTCGGTGTTGAAGGGGCAGGGCCTGGCGCTGGTGTTCGCGGTCTTCATCGGCTACATGGCGCTGCAGATGATGCTGGATCGCAAACCGCGCCCCGGCCGTGAGCTGCCGGGGGCCTGGGGCCAGGCTGGCGTCGGTGCCGGCGTGGGTTTCATTTCGGGCCTGGTGGGGGCCGGCGGCGCGTTTCTCTCGGTGCCCTTTATGACGTGGTGCAACGTGCCGCCGCGGCATGCGGTGGGCACCAGTGCCGCTCTGGGCTTTCCCATCGCGCTGGCCAGCACTGTGGGCTACGTCATCAGTGGCTGGCAACTGCCGACCGCGCTGCCCGGCGCCGTGGGCTATCTCTACCTGCCTGCGCTGGGCATCGTGGCAGCAACCAGCGTCTTGCTGGCACCGCTGGGCGCACGCACTGCGCAGCGCATCAATGTGGCGCTGCTGAAGCGCTTCTTCTCGCTCCTGCTGCTGGCCTTGGCGGCCAGCATGCTGCACCGTGGCCTGAACGGCTAGCACCGACCGAGGAAGCGCCGGCTGCTGCCCTGGCGGCGTCAGGCGGCGTCAGGCGGCGTCGAAGCGAATTGCCGCCAGCGTGACGTGGTTGCCGCCGCGGCGACGTGCCTCGCTCAGGGCGGCGTCGCATGCGGCCACCAGGGCATCCTGGGTTTGTGCCGTGTGCGGGAAGCTGGCCACCCCCATCGAGACCGTGAAGCCCAGGTCCTGCCCCGCGTGTACGACGATCTGCGTTGCGCATTTGCGCCGCAGGCCTTCCATGCGGGCATGCGCCGTGGCCAAGCCGACGCCCGAGAGCAGCACGGCAAAACGGCTGCCGTCGTACAGACACGACGCATCCATCGCGCGGGTGCCGCCACGCAACAGCCGGCCTATGGCTTCAAACACACGCTGGTTGCCGGCGGCGCCCAGCGCCAGCACCTGCGGCTTGAGCGGGTCGAGTTCGATGAAGACGATGGCGAATTCGCGGTGCTCGCGTGTCGACAGATCGACCTCGCGGCGCAGTTGGTCCTCGAAGTGGGCGCGCCGGTAAAGGCCCGAGGCGGGGTCGCGCAGCGCCTGGTCGGCCAGCTCGCGCTGCAGCAGTTCGTTGGCGCGCTGCTGCTGCTCAATCTGCTCCAGTGCGGCCCGCAACTGGGCTTCACGCTGCCGCTCGGGGGCCAGGTCATGCCAGACGCTGCACAGCCAGCGCTGGCCCTCGGCGCTGGTCGGCGTGGCCCAGCGCAAGACCGAAAACTCGTGACGCCGGCCGTGGATCTCGAAACGGTGTTCGCTGGTCAGGGGCTGGCCGTGGGCCAGCGCGGTGTGCTCGGCGGCACGCAGCACGGTAGCCACGCCGGGCTCGAACAATTCACTGTCGGGGCGACCGAAAACCTCGGCCGGCCCCAGGCGCAGGAAGGCGAGCATCTCGGCATTGGCATGCACGCAGAGGCCGCTGCGCACATCCTTGACGGCCAGCAGGTCGCCCTGGCGCTGCAACACGGCTGGCAGCAATCCGGCGAGCACCGGGTGAAGCTCTGCGGCGGCCGCTGGGGCCGTGGTGGGCGCGTCAAGCATCGTGGTCATGTCGGGATGGAAGCGACCCTGGAATGGCGACTCGGCGACTCTGCAGTTCGAAACCTGCACCAACCTGCGACTGGCGCCGTATCTTGGTGGTGCGCCAGAAACAGATCAAGCGTCGCTTTCATTCTGGCCCCTAGTTTGTGACGGCCGCGCACCCAAATGAAGGGGAAAACCAGCCTTGCACACTCGTCTCCGAAACGCTGGGGACCCAGGCCCCCCAAGAACACCTGGCAAGCGAGGGTGCTGACAGCTGGCTGACGGCCCGGAACTTGCGAAGATGCGGTCGAATCACAGGCCCACCTCATGAGCATCGCTTCCTACCTCAAGGACATCGGTCGCGGCGCCGCGGGCGCCCGCGCGCTGACCGTCGGTGGCGCCCAACACCTGATGGCCGCCGTGCTGGAAGGCGACATCGGCACCGCCGAGGTCGGTGCCTTCGTGATGGCGATGCGCATGAAGGGCGAGACGCTGGACGAGTTGGTCGGCTTCCTGCAGGCCGTGCACGAGCGCTGTATCGAGGTGCCCAGTGACCGGCCCGTGGTGCTGATCCCCTCCTACAACGGCTCGCGCAAGCTGCCCAACCTGACGCCGCTGCTGGCGATGTCGCTGGCGCGCGAGGGCCTGAACGTGCTGGTGCACGGCCCGTTGTTGGAGCCGCAGCGCGTCTGCAGCGCGGCGATCCTGGCCGACCTCGGCCTGGCTGCCGCACAGCAGCCCCAGGACATCACCCACGCCTGGGCGCGCCGCGAACCGGCCTTCGTGCCCACGGCGCTGCTCTGCCCGGCTCTGCAGCGCCTGCTCGACCTGCGCGCGCGCATCGGCCTGCGCGGGCCCGGCCACACTGTCGCCAAGATGCTGAACCCGGTGCGCGGCGCGCCCGCGCTGCGACTGGTGAACCACACTCACCCCGAATTCGGCGCTCTGATGAGCGCCTGGGCGCAGCGCCACGCCATCGACGCCCAGCTGCTGCGCGGCACCGAGGGCGAGCCGGTGGCCGACCCGCGCCGCCTGCCGCGCATCGACACTTGGCTGGGCGGGGCGCAACGACCTGAACTGTCGGCCCTCGCGCAGGAAGGTGTGCTGACCGAACTGCCATTGCTGCCGCGCGCCACCGACGCCGCCAGCACCGCCGTTTATGTGCAGGAAGTGCTGAGCGGCTCGCGCCCGGCGCCAGCGCCGCTGGCGCGCCAGATCGCGCTGATCACGGCCGCCGCCGCCGTCCTGGCGGCACGCCCGGTCGCCCGCGAGCGCCTGGCCTGAACAGGCGACGAGCGGGCGGGTCTTCGGCAGCAGTTCGGCAAGGCAAAAAGCCGGTCTATAATCTTCGGCTTTGCTGGCAAATCAGCGTGTCGATCTGTACAGGCAGTCCTGTCAAGCTCTTGAGAGCCACCAAGCGTGGAGAGCCCTCAAGAACCTTGGTCGGGGCCGTTCCGGAACATGGCCCCCGTGACCGTCTTGCAGACACCGAGCGCAAACTTAATTCAGGATTCCTGACCCCATGACCACCATTCGCGTCAAAGAGAACGAGCCCTTCGATGTCGCCCTGCGCCGCTTCAAGCGCACCATCGAGAAGATCGGCCTGCTGACCGAGCTGCGCGCCCGCGAGTTCTATGAGAAGCCCACCGCCGAGCGCAAGCGCAAGAAGGCTGCGGCCGTGAAACGCCACTTCAAGCGCGTGCGCAGCATGCAGTTGCCCAAGAAGCTTTACTGAAGCCTCTTCACCCGCGACACCCAACAAGCCCGCGCGGGACGCCGCAGCGGGCTTGTTTCGTTCTGGAGCCCGACATGTCGAGCCTGAAAGACCGCATCACCGAAGACATGAAGACCGCCATGCGCGCCAAGGACAGCGAGCGCCTGCTCGCCATCCGCGGCCTGCTTGCGGCGCTGAAACAGCGTGAAGTGGACGAGCGCATCGTCCTCGACGATGCCGCCGTGGTGGCCATCGTCGACAAGCTGGTGAAGCAGCGCAAGGACAGCATCACCGCCTTCCAGCAAGGTGGCCGTGAAGACCTGGTGGCCAAGGAGGCTGCCGAGCTGGCGGTGCTGGAGGCCTACCTGCCGCAGCGCCTGTCGGCCGAGGCCGTGGCGGGTGAAGTAGCAGCCATCGTGGCCGAGCTGAACGCCACCGGCCCCGGCGACATGGGCAAGGTGATGGCTGCCGCCAAGGCGCGCCTGGCGGGCAAGGCCGAGATGGGCGGCGTATCGGCGGCCGTCAAGGCGGCCCTGGCGAAGTGAACACGCAAAATCACACCATGAGCTCATTGCCCCTGCAACAAATCGCCGCCGACGTCTGCGTCGCCCCGCAACTCACGCCCGAGGCCATGGCCGAGGCAGCGGCGATGGGCTTCAAAAGCGTCGTCAACAACCGCCCCGACTTCGAGCATGGCCCCAACCAGGCCACCAGCGCGCAGATGGAAGCCGCCGCACGCGCCGCCGGCCTGGAGTACCGCTTCCTGCCGGTGGACAGCGGTTACCAGTCGCCCGAAGAGATCGAAGCCTTCTCGCAGCTGCTGGCCGAGCTGCCGCGGCCGCTGCTGGCCTTCTGCCGCTCGGGTGCGCGTTCCACGCGCCTGTTCATGGCAGCGCAACAGCAGTAATCGAAAGAGCCGCGATGCGAGTGCTGCTGCGGCTGTCGGCCTGGATCGACGCATTCAACGAGTTGCTCGGCAAGCTGGTGATGTGGCTGGTGCTGGCCGCCGTGATCATCAGCGCGGGCAATGCCGCCATGCGCAAGGCCTTCGATATCGGCTCGAACGCCTATCTTGAAATCCAGTGGTACCTCTTCGCCGCCGTCTTCATGCTCGGCTCGGGGTATGTCTGGCTGCGCAATGCGCACGTGCGCATCGACTTCATCGCCTCGCGTCTGAGCCATCGCACGAACGCCCTCATCGACATCGCCGGCATGGTGCTTTTCACCATCCCGCTGTGCCTCATCTTGATCACCCTGTCATGGCCCGTCTTCGAGCGCGCCTGGGTCTCGGGCGAAATGAGCCAGAACGCCGGCGGGCTGATCCGCTGGCCCGTGTTGCTGCTGCTGCCAGCGGGCTTCGGCGTGCTGCTGCTGCAATGCGCCTCTGAGCTGATCAAGCGCACGGCCTTTCTCACCGGCCACCGCAGCGCCCCGATGAGCGTGGTGAACGAGAAGACCGAAGAAGAGCGTCTGGCCGAAGAACTGGCGCGCAAGACCGGGCAAGCGCTGCAGCCGACGCAAGAGGCGCGCTGACCATGACTGCCTTCATCGCGCAGAACTTCGTGCCGCTGATGTTCGCGGGGCTGTTCTGTTTTTTGCTGACCGGCATTCCCGTGGCCTTCGGCCTGGCGGCCACGGGCTTGCTGTTCGGCTTCATCGGCATGGAGGCCGGTCTCTTTCCGCTGAACATGTTCCAGGCGCTGCCGCTGCGCGTGTTCGGCATCATGCAGAACGACACGCTGCTGGCCATACCCTTCTTCACGCTGATGGGCATCGTGCTCGAGCGTTCGGGCATGGCCGAGGACCTGCTGGAAACGGTGGGCCAGGTCTTCGGGCCGCTGCGCGGCGGGCTGGCAGTGGCGGTCATCCTGGTGGGTGCGCTGCTGGCGGCCACGACGGGTGTGGTGGCCGCCGCCGTCATCAGCATGGGCTTGATCTCGCTGCCCATCATGCTGCGCTACGGCTACAACCGCAGCATCGCCACCGGCACCATCACGGCCAGCGGCACGCTGGCGCAGGCCATACCGCCCTCGCTGGTGCTCATCGTGCTGGCCGACCAGCTCGGCCGCTCGGTCGGCGACATGTACGCCGGCGCGCTCATCCCCGGGCTGCTGCTGGTGGGCCTCTACCTGCTGTTCATCGCTGCGGTGGCCGTGCTGCGGCCGGCCTGGGTGCCGGCGCTGCCACTGGAAGCGCGCATCTACCGCGAAGGCAATGGTGCCAGCGGCCACCGTTCACTGCTGCTGCTGCTGGTGGTGTGTGCCGCCGCAGGCGTCGCATGGGCCCAGGTGCATGAAGGCCTGATCAACGGCTGGACCGGCCGCAGCACACCCGCGCCTGGCGACGAAACCTTCATCCTGAGCATGACCGTGGCCTCGGTGCTGGGCCTCGCACTGGCGCTGGCGAACCGGGTGCTGCGTTTCGGCCTGCTGTCACGCTTGGCCGAGCAGGTCACCTTCGTGTTGATACCGCCGCTGGTGCTGATCTTCCTCGTGCTGGGCACGATCTTCCTGGGCGTGGCCACGCCCACCGAAGGCGGCGCGATGGGCGCGGTCGGTGCGCTGGTGATGGCCTTCGCGCGCCGCCAGCTGAGCCTGAAGCTGATGCGCCAGGCGCTGGACAGCACGGCCAAGCTGTCCACCTTCGTGATGTTCATCCTCATCGGCAGCACGGTGTTCAGCTTCACCTTCAACGCCGCCGACGGCCACTTCTGGGTGGAGGCGCTGTTCAAGCAGTTGCCGGGCGGGCAGCTGGGTTTTCTCTTCGTCGTGAACCTGCTGGTGTTCGTGCTGGGCATGTTCATCGACTTCTTTGAGATCGCCTTCATCGTCGTGCCCATCCTGGCACCGGTGGCCGACAAGCTGGGCATCGACCTGATCTGGTTCGGCGTCATCCTGGCGATGAACCTGCAGACCTCGTTCCTGACGCCCCCTTTCGGTTTTGCGCTCTTCTACCTGCGCAGCGTGGCGGCCAAGGTGGACTATCAGGACCGCGTCACCGGCGCCACCATCCCCGCCGTGACCACGGCACAGATCTACAAGGGCAGCATCGCCTTCATCGTGCTGCAGCTGTGCATGGTGGCGGCGGTGGTGGCCTTCCCGGAGCTCGTCTCCAGCGGCATCCAGAAGACCGAGACCATCGACGCCGACAAGGCCCTCGAATCGATGGGCTTGCCGGAGCCCGAGCCCGCGCCTCCTGAAGCCACCGAAGAAGCCGCGTCGGCACCCGACGCGGCAGCCAGCGAACCCGGCTCAGCGCCCCCGGGCGATGACGACCCGATGAAGGCGCTGGAAGAGTCGATGAAGAAGGACGCGAAGAAGTAGCGCGGGCAGGCTCAGAGCTTGGCGCTCTGCATGTAGCTGTCGAAGCGCGCTTCGGTAAAGCGGAACCAGAGGTTGGCTTCACGGCGGAAAGCCGACAAGTCGGCGTAGATCTTCTTGAAGGCGGGGTTGGTCGCGCTGACCTCGCTGTACAGATCCATCGCCTCTTTGAAGGCCGCATCGAGCACCGGCTTCGGGAAAGCCACCAGCCGCGTCTTGTTCGACACCAAGGTCTTCAGCGCAGCCGGGTTGCGCGTGTCGTACTTGGCCTGCATCTCGGTGTGCGCAAAGGCCGCCGCGCATTCGATGATGGTCTTGTACTCGGCGCTCAGCGTGTCGAAGGCCTTCTGGTTGACGAAGAGGTCGAGCTGCGGGCCGCCTTCCCACCAGCCGGGGTAGTGGTAGATCGGCGCCACCTTGTTGAAGCCCAGCTTCAGGTCGTCGTACGGCCCCACCCATTCCGCGGCGTCGATGGTGCCTTTCTCCAGCGCCTGGTAGATCTCGCCGCCGGGGATGTTCTGTGACACCGTGCCCAGGCGCGACGTCACCTTGCCGGCGAAGCCGCCGACACGGAACTTCAGGCCTTTCATGTCGGCCACGGTCTTGATTTCCTTGCGGTACCAGCCACCCATCTGCGCGCCGGTGTTGCCCATCGGGAAACTCGTGAAGCCGTAGTTCGAATAGAACTCGCGCATCAGCTTCAGGCCATTGCCGTCGTAGACCCAGGCCGTCATCTGGCGGCTGTTCAAACCGAAGGGAATGGCGCAGCCCAGTGCGAAGGCGTCGTTCTTGCCGAAGTAGTAATAGGGCGCGGTGTGGCCCATCTCGACGGTGCCGTTCTGCACCGCGTCCACCAGCCCCGGCATCGGCACCAGCTCACCGGCGGCATGCACCGAGATCTCGAACTTGCCGCCCGACATGTCCTTCACCTTGCGCGCGAAGCTTTCGGCAGCACCGTAGATCGTGTCCAGCGACTTCGGGAAACCCGAAGTCAACCGCCAGCGCAGGGCCGCCTGCGCGTGCACGATGGCCGGGGCGGTGCCCGCGGCGAGCACGCCAGCCAGGCCTGCGCCATGAACGAAGGAACGACGCTCCATACAAGTCTCCTTGGGTGTTGGTGTACGAAAAGTCTCAGGACCCAGCCAGTTTCATGCGGCCCAGCAGCACCGAGCCCACGGCCTTGCTGCCCGAGTTGTAGACATCGGCGCCGATGGCCACGATGTCCTTGAACATGTCCTTCAGGTTGCCGGCAATGGTCACCTCGTGCACCGGGTGCACGATGCGGCCGCCCTCGACCCAGAAGCCCGCGGCGCCGCGTGTATAGTCGCCGGTCACGTAGTTCACGCCCTGGCCCATCAGCTCGGTGACGAAGAGCCCGCGGCCCAGCTTGCGCAGCATCGCGTCGAGATCGTCGCCGGGCTGCGTGAGGCGGCTGGTCATCGTCAGGTTCTGCGAACCACCGGCATGGCCGGTGGTCTTCATGCCCAGCTTGCGCGCCGAGTAGCTGGACAGGAAGTAGCCCTGCACGATGCCGCCCTTGACGACCTGGCGCGCCTTCGTGCGCACGCCCTCGTCGTCGAAAGGCGCGCTGCCCTTGCCTTTGAGCAGGTGCGGGTCTTCGCCGATGTCGATGTGCTTGGGCAGCACACGCTTGCCCAGGCTGTCCACGAGAAACGTGGTCTTGCGATAGAGCGCACCGCCCGAGGTGGCCTGCACATAGGCGCCCAGCAGCCCGGCAGCGACCGTGCTTTCGAACAGCACCGGCACTTCGGCGGTGCCCACGCTGCGCGACTTCAGGCGCGACAGCGTGCGCTCGGC
>JANMMD010000141.1:0-11284 GCA_031372905.1 Betaproteobacteria bacterium | reverse complement strand
GGGCAAGCTGAACTACGGCAGCGCCGGCAACGGCACGAGCCATCACCTGGCCGGTGAGCTGTTCAAGCTGCAGACCAAGACCTTCATCACCCACATTCCCTACCGCGGCGCCGGCCCGGCGCTGCAGGACCTGATTGCCGGGCAGGTGGACATGATGTTCGACGGCCTGGGCAGCAGCGCCACCCACATCAAGGGCGGCCGGCTGCGCGCCATCGCGGTGGCCGGCGACAAGCGCGCCCCGGGCTTCCCGGATCTGGTGACCGCCGCCGAGGCCGGCGAGAAGGACTACAAGGTCAGCACCTGGTACGGCATCTGGGCGCCCAAGGGCACGCCGGCCGAGATCGTCACCGCGATGGTCGGCGAGATGCGCAAGGCCGTGAACAGCCCCGAGCTGAAGAGCACGTGGAACGGCATGGGCGCCGAGACGCCCGACAGCTGGAACGCCGAGTTCGGCCGCTTCGCCAGCAACGAGGTGAAGCGCTGGGCCACGGTCGTCAAGAACTCCGGAGCCAAGCTGGATTGATTCCGCATGAGCGCTGACAACAACAACCTCTACACAGCGCTGCGGGCCGCCTTCCCGGCCGATCTCGACGCCACGGCGATCGAGACGGCCGACACGGCCACGCCGCTGTTCTACACCTGGCGCGACCTGGAACGCGGCACGGCCATGCTGGCCAACCTGATCGAGAACCTGGCGCTGCCCCCGGCCTCGCGCATCGCAGTGCAGACGGAGAAAAGCGTCGAGGCGCTGATGCTCTACCTGGCGGTGCTGCGCGCAGGGCATGTCTTTCTGCCGCTGAACACCGCCTACCAGGCCAGCGAGATCGAATATTTCATCGGCAACGCCGAGCCGGCGATGGTGGTGTGCGCGGGCAAGAACTTCGGCTGGGTGAGCAAGATCGCCTTCCTGGCCGGCACCAAGCACGTCTTCACGCTCAACGAAGACCGCAGCGGCACGCTGCTCGACCGCGCCGCGTACCAGAGCGACCAGCACACGCCCGCCGTGCGCACGGCCGACGACCTGGCCGCCATCCTCTACACCAGCGGCACCACCGGGCGCAGCAAGGGCGCGATGCTCACGCATGGCAACCTGCTCTCCAACGCCCAGGTGCTGCACCGGGCCTGGGGCTGGCAAAGCAGCGATGTGCTCATCCACGCGCTGCCCATCTTCCACGTGCACGGCCTCTTCGTGGCCAGCCACGGCGCGCTGCTGGCGGGTGCCAAGATGCTGTGGTTCAGCCGCTTCGACCCGCGCGCCACAGCCGCGCGCCTGCCCGAGGCCACGGTCTTCATGGGCGTGCCCACGCTCTATGTGCGCCTGCTCGGCGAGGCCGCGCTCACGAAGGCGGCCTGCAAGGGCCTGCGCCTGTTCGTCAGCGGCTCGGCGCCGCTGCTCATCGAGACCTTCAAGGCCTGGCAGGAACGCACCGGCCACACCATCCTCGAGCGCTACGGCATGAGCGAGACCGTGATGCTCACGAGCAACCCCTACCGCCCCGAAAGCGCGCGCCGCGGCGGCACCGTCGGGCTGCCGCTGCCGGGGGTGAACGTGCGTGTGCACGACGACCAGGCGCAGGCCCTGCCGGCCGGCGAGATCGGCGGCATCGAGGTGCGCGGGCCGAATGTCTTCAAGGGCTACTGGCGCATGCCGGAGAAGACGAAGGAAGAGTTCACGGCCGACGGCTGGTTCAAGACCGGCGATGTCGGCAAGGTCGACGCCGCGGGCTACGTCACCATCGTCGGCCGCAGCAAAGACTTGATCATCAGCGGCGGCTACAACGTCTACCCGGCCGAGATCGAAGGCTATGTGAACGAGCTGCCCGGCGTGCTGGAAAGCGCCGTCATCGGCGTGCCTCACCCCGATTTCGGCGAGGCCGTGGTGGCTGTGGTGGTGGGCAAGCCAGGCGCGGCCCTGGACGGCGTGGTCATCAGCGCGGTGCTGAAGACGCAGATCGCCAACTTCAAGGTGCCCAAGCAGGTCTACGTGGTCGGCGAACTGCCGCGCAACACGATGGGCAAGGTGCAGAAGAACCTGTTGCGCGACCAGCACAAAGGCCTGTTCGCGCGCTGATCTTCTCGCCGCCTGCGATCAGGCAGGCAGCATCGCGCGCAGTTGCGCCGGCAGTTGGCGCACATCCAGCGGCTTGGGCCAGTGGGCCTGGAAGCCGCGCGCCAAGGCCGCGTCACGGTCGGCGGGCATGGCGTCGGCGGTGGCCATCACCGCCGGCACCGTTGCCAGGCCGGGCAGGCCGCGCAGGCGTTGCAAGAGTTCGTGGCCCTTGGCGTCGGGCAGATGGCCGTCGATGACGAGCAGCTCGGGCAGCCATCCCGCCACGTGGGCCAGGGCTTCGGCGGCGCTGCGGGCCACCTGCAGCTCGAAGCCGGGCTGCTGGCGCAGCGCCTCGCTGAAGAGCAAGGCGCTCAGCGCGTCGTCTTCCACCAGCAGCACACGCCGCGGGCGCTCGTCCGTGGCCGCCGGCGGGGCCGGCACGGACAGCGGTTGCGGCGCTGCACCCGGCACATCAACGGCAGGGTCGGTCAGCCCTCCGGCCGGTGACCTGAACGGGGCTGTGACCGCCGGCAACTGCACCTGCACCCGCGTGCCGTGCCCGCTGCGGCTGTGCACGGTGATGCTGCCGCCCAAGGCCTCGACGAGGCGGCGCGCGATGACCAGGCCCAGACCCGTGCCCTCGATGCCGCTGTGCTCGCGCCCCAACCGCTCGAAGGGCTGGAACAGGCGCGCCAGCTGCTGGGCGTCCATGCCCGGGCCCTCGTCCTCGACCTGCAGGCACCAGGCCGATGCCCCGTGCAGCCGCACCGTCGCCAGCGCCCAGCGCACCGCACCGCCGGCGTTGTTGTACTTGACCGCATTGCTGCCCACGTTCAACAGCACCTGGCGCAGGCGCTGCGGGTCGGCCAGCACCCACGCGGCGGCCTCAGGCGCCGGGCCCAGGCGCACGCCGGCCTGCGCCGCCTGCGGCGCGAGCAGGCTGTTCACCTCGGCCACCGTCGCCGCCAGGTCCACGGGCAGGCGCTGCAGCACGAGCACGCCCTGCTCCACCTGCTGCACGTCGAGCACGTCGTTGATCAGCTGGTGCAGGTGGCTGCCGGCGGCCAGCATGTGCTGCAGGTAGTCGTCGCGGTAGGCAGCCTGTTGCTGCAGGAGCCGCGCAAAACCGAGCAGGGCGTTCAGCGGCGTGCGCATCTCATGGCTCATGCGCGAGAGGAAATCGCTCTTCGCGCGGCTGGCCAGCTCCAGCGCACGGCGCTCGGCGGCTTCGGCCTCGGCCTGGCGTTCGCGCGTGATATCACTGTGCGTGCCCACGATGCGCAGCGCGCGGCCCTGGGCATCGCGCAGCACCGCCTTGCCGCGGTCACGCAGCCACAGGTAATGGCCGCCTGCGTGCCGCACGCGGTGCACGGTTTCGTAGATTTCGCTGTGGCCGTCGATGTGCTGCTGCAGCGCCGTCAGCACGCGGCGCTTGTCATCCGGGTGCACACGCCGCGCCCAGGTTCGCCAGTCGTCGCCCACTTCATCGGCACCCAGCCCCAGCATCTCGCACCAGCGCTGCGAGAAGTAGGTGTGGTCGGTCTCGGCGTTCCAGTCCCACACCGCCTCGCCGGCACCTTCCAGGGCAAAGCGCCAGCGCAGCTCGGCGGCGGCCAAGGCCTCTTCGGCACGCTTGCGTTCAGTGATGTCCACCGACATGTGCACCACGCTGCCGTCGGCCAGGCGGCGGTCGATGGCCAGCACCCAACCGTCGCGCCAGCGCAGCTCTTGCGGCACCGGGTCGTCGCTGGTCAGGCTCAGGCGCCAGGCGATGAACTCCTCTTCGCGCCCCAGCGCCTGCGGGTAGGAGCCCTGCGCCACCTGGCGGCGCACCTGCTCGGGCCAACTGTCGCCCACCGTGCTGTCGGCCGCACCCATCTGCCCTTGCCAGCCGGCGTTGGCCAGCAACACGCGGTCTTCGGGGCTGCTGATCATCACGCGCGCCGGCAGGCCGGCCAGGGTCTGCTCGAGCAGCTCGCGCGAGCGCGTGGCGTCCTGGCGCGCGGCGAGCTCGGCGGTCACGTCGCGGCTGGCGCCGCGGTAGCCGCAGAAGCGGCCCTGGTCGTCGAAGTGGGGGTTGCCGCTGATCGATACGGTGGCGCGGCCGCGCGGCAACTCACGGTCCACCAACAGATTGCGGAAGGGCCGCTGCGCTGCACGTGCCTCGAGATAGCGCTGCCAGCTCGCGGCATGTTCGTCGCTGCGCGGCGAGTAGATGTCGCGGATGGACCGTCCCAATTCGCGGCTGGACGGGTCCCCTGTCAGCGGCAGCATGGTTTCGCTGAGCCAGACGATGCGGCCTTCGGCGTCGGACTCCCACAGCCAGTCAGAGGCGACACGGCCAGCGTCGCGGTGGCGGGCAGCTTCCAACCGCAGGGCCTCGGTGCGAAGCCAGGCGTCGAGCAAGGCCGCCGCCACCGTCTGGGCCAGCGCCACGGCGGCGCCGGCGGGCCGGGACGGGGCAGCGACCCACAGCTCAACGGCCATGTCCGTGGTCGCACCCGCCGCAACCGCCACGCCCGCAGCCGCAGCCGCGCGGGCCAGGCAGACCGCTTCCGCATCCGCGCCTTCGGCAGGGCCCAGGCGAGCCAGCACCCGCCCGTCGCTGGCTTGCCGCCACCAGGCGGCCGCAGCAGCGGTTTCAGCCAGCACAGACGCCAACAGCGCCTGCCAGGCCGCTGCGTCGGCAGGCAGGAGCCCCGAAACGGCTTCGGGCACGGCGGCTACGGATCCATCGAGTGAACGCATCGAAAGCAACGGCTGGTACAACCCCGGACGGAGCGGCGGCCGGTGGCTGCCGCTCCCAATGTCCATCATCACAGAACTTCGCTCGCTCGCCACGCGGAGAAAACGTCGCATGAACCTGCTCATTCTCGGTGGCACCCGCTTTCTCGGCCGCCATCTGGCGCAGCTGGCCCTGGAGGCCGGCCACCAGGTGACGCTGCTGCACCGCGGCCGCAGCAACGCCGGGCTGTTTCCGGAGGCCGAACATCTGATCGTCGACCGCGACCAGCCCGCAGCGCTTGCTGCCGCGCTGCACGGCGTGGACACCAGCTGGGACGCCGCCATCGACACCAGCGCCTACTTTCCGCGCCAGGTGCGCCAGGTGGCCGAGCTGCTGGAAGACCGCGTGGGCCAGTACCAGCTGGTTTCGACGATCAGCGTCTATGCCGGTTTCGACACCCTGGCCACCGACGAAGGCGCGCCCCGGCTGACCGTGAACGAGGCCGAGGCGACGGCCGTCACCGGGGCCACCTATGGCGGCTTGAAGGCGCTGTGCGAAGACGCCGCCTTCGAAGGTTTCGGCGAGCGCTGCCTGGTCTCGCGCCCGGGGCTGATGGTGGGCCCGCACGACCCCACCGGCCGCTTCACGTGGTGGGCCGAGCGTTTTGCGCGTGCGGCCGCCGACCCCACGCAGGCCGAGGTGCTGGCGCCCGGCAACCCGCTCGGCCCGGTGCAATGCATCGACGCGCGCGACGCGGCCGCGTGGATGCTGCACCAGGCCGAGGCCTGCACCAGCGGCGCCTGCAACCTCACCGGCCCGGAAGCCCCGATCAGCATGGCCGAGTTCCTGGCCATGGCGCAGCAGACGCTGGCACCGGCCTCGCGCCTGCTGTGGGTGGATGAAGACTTCCTGCTGGCCCAGGGCGTGGCGCCTTGGAGCGAGCTGCCGGTGTGGCTGCCTGCCGCCAGCAGCGGCGTGCACCGCATCGACATCAGCCGCGCACTCGCCACTGGCCTGCAATGCCGGCCGCTGGCGGCCACGCTGGCCGACACCGCGGCCTGGGCGGCCGAGCAAGGCGGCGGGCCGACGCAGTCGCCCGGTGCGCCGCCGCGCCCACCGGTGGGCTTGGCACCTGAACGCGAAGCGGCACTGCGCGCGGCCTGGCTGGCCCGCTGAGCGGGCACGGGCCGTCCGGCCCGCCGCCCCCATCCATCGCCGCAAGCTGCGTCTCGGCACGCCGCGGCGTCGCTCCATCGCAAGGCCGTCGCAGCGCGGCGTCGGGCTGCCTAGAGTTCACTCCATCGCATCACCGAACTCACCCGAAGGAGCCCGCACATGAACACCCTGAACACCCGCATGACCGTCACTTCACGCCGCGAAATCGGCCACCGTCTGGCCTCACTCGGCCTGGCCGCAGTGATGACCATAGGCCTGCTCGGCAGCATCAACCTGCTGGCCGTGGAGCCCGCCGCCGACAGCCTGCTGGCGCAGCGCAGCCCGCTGCTGGCCAGCGCCCCGGCGGCCAGCGCCACCAGCGCGTCCACGAGTACGCCGAACGCCTGACACCCGCGGGCTTCTTTCGGCACCCGGTTCAAGAAGGGGCCCCGCTACGGCGGGGCCCCTTCCTTTTTTTGGGTGTCGACTTCGGCAGCAAGCGGCGCCCTCAATTGCTGCCGATCTTGCTGCCTTTCACGACGATGTCGCCACCGGACTTGGAGGTGATCTTGCCGCTGGCCTCCAGCGTCAGGTCCTTGCCCTTGAGCACGATGGTGCCGTCCTTCTTCATGGTCAGGCTGGCGGCGCCGCAGACGATGCTGATGCTGTCGCTGGCCTGCAGCACGATGTTCTTGCCCACCGTCACCGTGAGGTCCTTGGCCACGCTCAGGCTCTTGTTCGCGTGCACGGTGGCGCTGTCGTTGCGTTGCACGGTGCTGCTGCTGTCGCCGCCGATGGCCACGCTCTGGTTGGCCGCGACGCTGACCGTCAGGTTGGCCGGGTAGGCCGGGTTCGGGTCAAGGTTCGAATTGGCATTCGGCATGTTCATCTCCGTCAACGGGGGTGGCCGATGCTAGGCCGCGGCCCCCGGCAGCCGCCATCGCGCGGGCGGGGGATGGCCTGGCGCCGGGCGCGGCCTGGCGCTGCCTGACGCCGCCTGCCTCTGCCTAACGCCGGCTCACGCCGGGCCGCGGCGCGCCCGCCGCAGCCCAGCCCGGGCCGTCGAACCAGGCGCCGCCGCTGAGGGCATCACGCAACATCGGCAGCGCGTCCAGGCCCCAGAACAGGCGGCCTTCGTGTTCGAGGGTCGGCACGCCGAAGATACCGGCTGCGGCGGCGGCTTCGGTGTTGCGGCGAAGTTCGGCCTTCACGGCGTCGCTGCCCGGATCGCGCGCCGGGGCCAGCTGGGCAGTCAGGGCGGCCAGGCGTGCCGGCTCGTTGGCGTCGGCACCGCCCACCCAGACATGGCGGAACAAGGCTTCCACGACGCGCCGGTTCGGCCCGCAGGCCAAGGCCAGGCGTTGCAGCACCAGCGGGTTGAAGGGGTGCATGGTGGGGCTGTCCAGCGGAATGCCGTGCTGTGCGGCCAGCCAGTGCACCTGGCGGAAGGTCCACGCCCGCTTGGGCTCGACCTCGGCCGGCCCCTTCTGCCCGAAATGCGCCAGCAGCCCGGCCAGCAGCAGCGGCCGGTACTCCACTTCGTAAGTGATGCCTTCCAGCACCTGCGGCAGGCGCTGGAAAGCCAGCCAGGCGAAGGGCGAGATGACGTCGAAGTGGAAGACCAGGTGTTTCATGGCCGCCCCCGCCCTTGCGCCAGCCACAGTTCGCGCCGTTGCGGCAGTGTGGCCAGCACGGCGCGGCGGCGCGGCTCGTCCAGCCTGGACCAGGCGGCGATCTCGTCCAGCGTGCGCAGGCAGCCGGCACACCAGCCGGTGGCGGCGTCCATCTGGCAGACATTGATGCAGGGTGAGGCTGCGGCAGGTGCTGCGGCGGCGGTCGGTGCGGTGTTGTTCATGCGTGAGTCACGTCCACCACCGGCGCGCCGGTGAGGCTTTGCAATTGATCGGGCGAGAGTTTGAAGACGCCATTGGGGTGACCGGCGGCGGCCCAGATCTCGCAGTAGCGGAAGAGCTCGCGGTCGATCAGCGTCACCGCCGGCTGCAGGTGCGCCAGCGGCGCCACGCCGCCGATGGAAAAGCCGGTGCTGGCCTTCACGAAGGCGGCATCGGCACGGCCCAAGGCGCCGGTGTGCGCGGCCACGCGCTGCTCGTCCACGCGCCGGTCGCCGGAGGTCACCACCAGCACCGCCACGCCGTCGCTCTGGCGGCGGAAGATCACGCTCTTGGCGATCTGCCCCAACGTCACGCCCAAGGCGTCGGCAGCCTCTTGCGAGGTGCGCGCGGCCACTTCCAGCCAGCGCGGCGCGTGCGGATGGCCGGCCGTGGCCAAGGCCGCGCTGACGCGCTGGAAACCTTCGGGGCGGTCAAGGACATCGTTCATGCGGCCGCCGCCTCGCGGGTGCGGCGGCCGAGCAGCGCCTTGCCGGCGCGCGAGGCCGGCGGCCGGCCGAGCACACCGCTGATGTAGGCCCCGGCGTCGACCAGCGCTTCGAGGTCGTGCCCTGTGGCGATGCCCATGCCCTGCAGCATGAAGACCACGTCTTCGGTGGCGACGTTGCCGGTGGCGCCCTTGGCATAGGGGCAGCCGCCGAGGCCGGCGATGCTGGTGTCGAAGACGTGGATGCCCAGCTCCAGGCTGGCCAGGATGTTGGCCAAGGCCTGGCCGTAGGTGTCGTGGAAGTGCCCGCTCACCTCGCTGATCGGATAGTGTTTCAGCGCCCGTTCGAGCGCCGCCTGCACGCGCCGCGGTGTGCCCACGCCGATGGTGTCGGCCACGCCGCAGTGGTCGACGCCGATGGCCTTCATCAGCCGCACCACGCGTTCGACCTCGTCGGGCGTCACCTCGCCCTGGTAGGGGCAGCCGAGGGCGCAGGAGATGGCCGCGCGCACCTTCAACCCGGCTTCGTGGGCAGCGGCCACGACGGGGCGGAAGCGCTCGAGGCTCTCCTCGATGCTGCAGTTGATGTTCTTCTGGCTGAACGCCTCGCTGGCGGCGCCGAACACCACCACCTCGTGCGGACGCGTCGGCAACGCGGCTTCCAGCCCCTTCATGTTGGGCGTGAGCACCGAATAGCGCACGCCGGGCTGGCGTGGGATGCCGGCCATGACTTCGATGTTGTCGGCCATCTGCGGCACCCATTTCGGGCTGACGAAGCTGGTGACCTCGATCTCTCGGCAGCCCGCTGCCTGCAGCAGCCGCACGAGTTCGATCTTCTGCGCCGCGTTGACCGGCGCGGCCTCGTTTTGCAGGCCGTCCCGCGGGCCGACCTCGACGAGGGTGACTTCTGAGGGTGTCATGAGCTTTCTTCCGCCGAGCCGTTTTCTGCCGAGCCGTATTCCGCCGAGCCTTTTACCGCCGTTTTCCGGCGTTACCCGTCAACAGCACAGCTTAACGCGGCAAGCCGTTCGCCTTCTTGCCTCGGCCCAACTGGGGATGGCGTCCCACGGCTCTCACACGCACACTGCCCCGCACATCATGAACATGCGTCGTTGTCTGAAGATCGCCGGCCGCATCAACGCGCTGCTGGTGCGCGAGATGGGCCAGGGCATCGACCCCGCGCGCATGCTCGCCGAGCCGCTGTACGCACGCGACGTGTTGCTGGTGTGCGAGGCCCTGCCCGGCACCGAATTGGCCGAACTGGCGCCCAAATTCCGCCAGGCGCAGCAGGCGGCGAACGCCGACCACGAAGCCCGCGACGGCCGAGCCTCGGGCTTCAGCCCCTCGCGCTTCCTGAATTCGCTGTTCGGCCCGAGCACCGGCAGCCCGGCGCACTCGCTGGACACGCCCGAGGCCGGCAGCCGGCCGGGCACGGCGGCCAAGCCCGCGCGCAGCTGGTTCGGGCGTTTGGGCAAGTAGGCGCCTGCGCTTCACGCCTTCGCCAGGCGCAGCAGCTCGCCGCCTTCTACCACCTGGTCGCCCACCGCATACAGCAGCTCTTCCACCACGCCATCGTGCGGCGCGGTGATGGTGTGCTCCATCTTCATCGCCTCCATCACTGCCAAAGCCTGTCCGCGCTGCACCTTGTCGCCGGGCTGGGCCATGAAACCCACCACCTTGCCCGGCATCGGCGCCGTCAGCCGGCCCTCGGCAGCGGCGCCGGCCCCGGCTTCGGCCAAAGGGTCGTGGTCCGCCAGCAGCGCGCTGCCATGGGCGGTGAAGACGGCATAACGCTCGCCGTGTTTGTAGACGCTGACGGCGAGCCGGCGCTCGCCGAGGTGCAGCTCGTGCCGGTGGTCACCCAGGGCCCGCGCGCTGAACGGCAGCGCGGCGGCACCTGCCCCGACGCGCAACTGCACGCCGCCTCCATGCCGGCGTTCGATGCGCAGCGGCAGCGGCTGGCCGGCCAGCTCCAGGTTCAGCAGGCGCACCGCGCCGCCGAACAAACGCCAGCCATCGCGGCGTGACCACGGGTCGGCGTCTTCCAGCGCCGCCTCGGCCGCCAGCACCTGCGCGGCCACGGCCGCGGCAGCCAGCTCGGGAGCCAGCGGCGGCGCCTCGAAAAGCGCGGCGTGTTCACGCTGGATCAGCGCGGTGTCGAGATCGGCGGTGGCAAAGGCATGGCTGGCGACCACGCGGCGCAGGAAGGCCACGTTGGTGGCCGGGCCCATCAGGTGCGTGCCCTGCAGCGCTGCGTCCAGCCGCGCCAAGGCCTGCGCGCGGTTCTCGCCCCAGACGATGAGCTTGGCGATCATGCTGTCGTAGTGCGGGCTGATGGCGTCGCCCTCGCGGATGCCGCTGTCCACACGCGGCAGGTCTTCGCTGCGCGTAAAGGCCACATGCGCCGGCCAGCGTGCGACATGCAGCGTGCCGGTGGCAGGCAGAAAATCGGCGTCGGGGTTCTCGGCGCAGATGCGCGCCTCGATGGCGTGGCCGCGCTGCGGCACCTGGTCTTGCGTCAGCGGCAGCGGCTCGCCACCCGCCACGCGCAGTTGCCACTCCACGAGATCGAGCCCGGTGACGGCTTCGGTGACAGGGTGCTCGACCTGCAGCCGCGTGTTCATCTCCATGAAGTAGGCGCGGATGTCGCCGTCGTCGAGTTCTTCGGCGACGAACTCCACCGTGCCCGCGCCGACGTAGGCCACCGCCTTCGCGGCAGCCACCGCTGCGGCGCCCATCTCGGCGCGCCGCGCTGCAGAAAGGCCCGGAGCGGGGCTTTCTTCCAGCACCTTCTGGTGGCGGCGCTGCACGGAACAATCGCGTTCACCCAGGTGGATGACGTTGCCGTGTGTATCGCCGAAAATCTGGATCTCGACGTGCCGAGGGCGCGTGACATAACGCTCCACCAGCACGTGGGCATTGCCGAAGCTGGCCTGCGCTTCGCGCTGGCAGCTGGCCAGGGCAGCCTCGAAGTCTTCGGCGCGGTCCACCCGCCGCATGCCCTTGCCGCCGCCGCC
>JANMMD010000138.1:0-11071 GCA_031372905.1 Betaproteobacteria bacterium | reverse complement strand
GCGCCGCAAGATCACGCCGACCTATCACGAGCGCATGGTCTGGGGCCAGGGCGACGCCGCCGGCCTGAAGGTGGTGGACAGCGCGGTGGGCCGTGTCGGCGCGCTGGCCTGCTGGGAGCACTACAACCCGCTGGCCCGCTATGCGCTGATGACGCAGTTTGAAGAGATCCATTGCGCGCAGTTTCCGGGTTCGATGGTTGGGCAGATCTTCGCCGACCAGATGGAAGTGACCATCCGCCATCACGCATTGGAAGCCGGCTGTTTCGTCGTCAACGCCACCGGCTGGCTGACGGATGCGCAGATCGAGGGCATCACCCCCGACACCGGCCTGCGCAAGGCGCTGCGCGGCGGCTGCTGCAGCGCCATCGTCAGCCCCGAAGGCGTGCTGCTGGCCGAACCCCTGCGCGAGGGCGAAGGCCTGGTCATCGCCGACCTCGACATGGCGCTGATCAGCAAGCGCAAACGCATGATGGATTCGGTGGGCCACTACGCCCGCCCCGAGCTGCTGAGCCTGGTCATCAACGACCAGCCCGCCCGCACCGCCACTTACTGGAGCGACCGCCATGAGCCTCACGAACTTGCCTACGCCGAGCCGGCACCTGCTGACGGAGCTGCAAAGCCACGGCTTGCGGCTGCTTGACGGCACCACGGCGCGCGACGCCGGCGTGGCCAGCCGCCGCGGCGGCGCGGGCCCGTCCGACCACAAGGCCGTCAGCGTGGACGGCCACGTCATCATGGTGCCGGTGCACACCGGCGCAGCACAGCTGTCGCCCTACGAGCTGGGCACGCCGGATGCCGCCGGCCGCAGTGCGGTGCTGAAGAACCGCATCCCCATCGCGCAGATCGAGTTCCCGCGCGCGCCGCGCTTCTACAAGCTGCAGACCTTCGACGGCGTGCCGTACTCGCACATCGCCACGCTGCACGGCGCGGATGTGCTCGCCACCACCATCCTGCAGACCTGCATCCGCTACGAGAGCCGGCGCAAGGCCTGCAAGTTCTGCAGCATCGGCCAGAGCCTGGCGGCCGGCCGCACCGTGGCGCACAAGACGCCCGAACAGCTGGCCGAGGTGGCCCGCGCGGCGGTGCTGCTGGACGGGGTGAAGCACATGGTGATGACCACCGGCACGCCGCCCGGCAGCGACCGCGGCGCCGCGGTGCTGGCCGAGAGCGCCTTTGCGATCAAAGCCGCCGTGCCGGGCCTGCCCATCCAGGGCCAGTGCGAGCCGCCCGACGACGACGCGTGGTACCGCCGCATGCTGGATGCCGGCATCGACACGCTGGGCATGCATCTGGAAGTGCTGACACCGGCGCTGCGCGAGCAGATCATGCCGGGCAAGGCGCAGATCAGTGTGCCGCGCTACCTGCAGGCCTTCGAAGCGGCGGTGAAGGTCTTCGGCCGTGGCCAAGTCAGCACCTATGTACTGGCGGGTTTGGGCGACACGCGCGAGACCATCCTCTCGACCAGCGCGCAGCTGCTCGAACTCGGCGTCTACCCCTTTGTCGTGCCCTTCGTGCCCATCAGCGGCACGCCGCTGGAAGACCACCCGGCGCCCGACGCCGCGTGGATGAAGAGCATCCTCGAGCCGCTGGGCGCGATGGTGGTGAAGGCGGGCCTGCGCTCGGCCGACATCAAGGCCGGCTGTGGCAAGTGCGGCGCGTGTTCTTCGCTGGCGACCTACGAAACCGAAGGCCCGGCTGCGCTGGCGGAGGCGGTCTCGTGATCATCGAAGACACCGTGCTCGAAGCGCCGCGGGCCTACGCGCCCTGCGAGTTCCGCATCAAGTGGGCCGACAGCGCGTGGGAGGTGGCCCAGGCGCGTGCGCTGCGTCGTTCGGTGTTCTGCACCGAGCAGGGCGTGTTCGTCGGTGACGACGGCGATGCCATCGACGAAGACCTTCAAAACCCGGCCCAGACGCTGGTGGCGGTGTCCACGCTGGGTGGCCTGCCCGACCAGGTGGTGGGCACCGTGCGCATCCACCGCGCCGACGCCGCGCTGCACAGCGACGGCGACCCCGAAGGCGTCTGGTGGGGCTCGCGCCTGGCCGTGCACGCGGCCTTTCGCCACCACGGGCGCATCGGCAGCACGCTCATCACGCTGGCGGTGCGCAGCGCGCATGCACGCGGCTGCCACGCCTTCCTCGCCCATGTGCAGGCGCCCAACGTGCCGCTGTTCCAGAAGCTGCGCTGGCAGTGGCTGAGGGACGAGCAGCTGCATGGCCGCGCGCATGCGTTGATGCAGGCCGACCTTTCCGCCTACCCGCCTTGCCACGACCCGATCACGGGCCTGGTGACGCGCAGCGGCGCCTGAACGCAGCCATGAGCGACGTCGCCGCCCTCGTGCACGGCCTGCGCGCCAGCCGGGGGTTCGCGCACAAGCGGGACATCGGCGACGCCCTGGACGTGCTGTCGCGCGCGCTGCCCGGCGGCAGCGCAGCGCTGGCGCAGGCGGTGGCGGTGGGCGACGACTGCGCCGCCATCCCCGATAGCTCCGGGGGCTATCTGCTTTTTGCCATCGAAGGCTTCGTCGATGACTTCGTGGCTGCCATGCCCTGGTTTGCCGGCTGGTCGGGCGTGATGGTCAACCTCAGCGACGTCGCGGCCATGGGTGGGCGGCCGATCGCGGTGGTGGATGCGCTGTGGTCGGCCGATGCGGCGGCTGGCGCGCCTGTGCTGCAGGGCCTGGCCGCGGCCTCGGCGGCCTACGGCGTGCCCATCGTCGGTGGCCACACCAACCACCGCGCCGCGCGCAGCGGCCTGGCGGTGGCGGTGCTGGGGCGGGCATTGAGGCTGCTTTCCAGCTTCAACGCACGCCCGGGCGATGAACTGATCATGGCCGTGGACCTGCGCGGCCGTTTCGAAGACCCGCATCCGTTCTGGAATGCTGCAACGACAGCGCCGCCCGAGCAGCTGCGCGCCGATCTGGCGCTGCTGGCCGAGATCGCAGAACTTGGCCTGGCCGATGCTGCCAAGGACATCAGCATGGCCGGCACGCTGGGCACGGCGCTGATGCTGCTGGAGTGCTCGCAGGTGGGCGCGCTGATCGATGTCGACGCCATCCCGCGCCCCGCAGTAGTGGCCGATGGCACGGTGCCGCTGCTGCGCTGGCTGCAGGCCTTTCCCAGCTACGGCTACCTCCTCAGCGTGCGGCCCGCGCAAGCCGCCGCGGTGCGCGGGAAGTTCACCGCGCGCGGCATTGCCGCGGCCACCATCGGCCGCGTGACGGCGGCGCCCGAGGTGGTGCTGCAGCAGGGCGCGCAGACGGCGCAGCTGTGGAATGTGGCGGCCGAGCGATTCATCGCGCCGGTGCGAACCGACGACGAGGCGGCCCTTGCCTGAACGCCTGCTGCATGAGCGCCCGTTGCGCATTGCGCTGCTCACGCACAGCGTGAACCCGCGCGGCGGCGTGGTGCACACGCTGGAACTCGGCCGCGCCTTGCACGAGTTTGGTCACGAGGTCACCGTCATCGCGCCGGCGCAGGCGGGGCAAGTCTTCTTCCGTGAAGTGCCGCATGGCGTGAGCCTGATGCCCGTGGGCACTGCGCCGCGTGACCTGGCCGAGATGATCGGCCAGCGCATCCCGGCCTTCGTCGCGCACCTGCGCGGCCTGATGCAGTACCAGACCTTCGACGTGCTGCACGCGCACGATGGCATCGGTGGTAACGCGCTGGCCGACCTGGCCGAGGCCGGCGACATCGCTGGCTTCGTGCGCACCGTGCACCACCTTGACGACTTCGCCGACGCGCGCATCGCGGCCTGGCAGCACCGCGCGGTGGCGGCGGCGACGCAACTCTTCTGCGTCAGCCAGACCTGGTGCGAACAGCTGCAGCGCGACTTCGGCCGCAGCGCGGCGCTGGTGCCCAACGGCGTGGACCTGCAGCGCTACACGCGCAGGCCCGATGCCCACGACACCGCGTTGGCGCAGCGTTTGGGCCTGCGCGCCGAAGGCCCGCATGTGCTGCTGGTGGGCGGTGTGGAAGCGCGCAAGAACAGCGTGCGCGTGCTGCAGGCCTTTCTTCAACTGCGTCAGGCGCAGCCCACGGCGCAATTGATCGTCGCCGGCGGTGCCAGCCTGCTCGACCATGGCGCCGCGGCGGCAGACTTTCGCGCCGTGCTCGCCGCCGCCGGCATCACCCCCGGGCCGGGGCAGGCCGTGGTGGTCACCGGCACCTTGCCCGACGCCGAGATGCCCGCGCTCTTTCGCGCCGCCAGCGTGCTGGCCATGCCGTCGTTGGCCGAGGGCTTTGGCCTCGTGGTGCTGGAAGCGCTGGCCTGCGGCTCGCCGGTGGTGGTGTCGCAGCAGGCACCGTTCACCGAATACCTGGGCGACAGCGTTGCTGCCGGCCACGCGGTGTATTGCGACCCGTTCGATGTGGCCAGCATCGACGGCGCACTGGCCCGCGCGGCAACGCCCGCGCGCCGCGCATCGCTGGCCCACGCCGTGCCGCCCGTGTGTGTGCAGCACAGCTGGGCTGCCAGCGCCGAGCGCCACGCGCAGCTGTACCGCGCTGCGTTTGTCGAGACCAGCTTCGCCTGAGCCCCAAGCACCATGCCCGCGATGCACTTCACCCTGCGCTGGCCCGACGGCCGCAGCCAACGCTGCTATTCACCTTCGCTGGTGATCAAGGACTACTTCCAGCCCGGCAGCAGCTACGCGCTGCCCGACTTCCTGCAGCGCAGCCGCGAGGCCCTGGGCATCGCCAGCGAGCGTGTGCGCGCGAAGTACGGCTTCGCCTGCTCGATGGCGCTGGACCAGTTGGTGCAGATCGAGACTGCCGCCGAGCCCTTTGCGTCCCAGGCCGGCGCGCAGGTGGCCGTCACCGCTTTCGAGGAGTGAACATGAGCGAACACCACAGCGTCGTCATCATCGGCGGCGGGCAGTCCGGCCTCTCCGTCAGCCACTACCTGAAGCAGCGCGGCATCGGGCACCTGGTGCTGGAAAAGCACGACGCCGTGCACACCTGGCGCACGCAACGCTGGGACAGCTTCTGCCTCGTCACGCCGAACTGGCAGTGCAAGCTGCCGGGCTACGAGTACCGCGGCAACGATCCGCATGGCTTCATGGTGAAGAGCCAGATCATCGAGTACCTCGAAGGCTTCGTGCGCCATGTCGACCCGCCGTTGAAGACCGGCGTCACGGTGCAACGCGTGGCGCCGCGTGCCGCAGCCGCAGGCGGCGGCTTCGAGGTGCACACCGACCAGGGCAGCCACACCGCCGACCAGATCGTCGTGGCCAGCGGCGGCTACCACCAGCCCATCATTCCGCGCCTGGCCGAGCGCCTGCCTGCTGATGTACTGCAGCTGCACAGCGAGCAGTACCGCAACCCGCAGGCGCTGCCGCCGGGCAAGGTGCTGGTGGTGGGCAACGGCCAGAGCGGCGCGCAGATCGCCGAAGACGTGCACCTGGCGGGCCGCGAGGTCGTTTTGGCCACCGGCGACGCGCCGCGCTGCGCGCGCTTCTACCGCGGCAAGGACGTCGTCACCTGGCTGGCAGAGATGAACTACTACGACATGCCGGTGCACGAGCACCCGCTGCGCGAGGGCGTGCGCGACAACACCAACCATTACGTCACGGGCCGCGACGGCGGGCGCGACATCGACCTGCGCGCCTTTGCCAAGGAGGGCATGCAGCTCTACGGCCTGCTGACGGGGCTGGCCGCCGACGGCGTGACCCTGCAGTTCGCGCCTGACCTGCAGAGCAACCTGGCGCATGCCGACCGCATCTACAACGGCATCAACGCCAGCATCGACAAGTTCATCGAGAAGCAGGGCATCGCTGCGCCGCCGGGCGGCGTCTACACGCCGGTGTGGGAGCCGCAGGAAGAGCGCACGGCCTTGAACCTGCGCGAGGCCGGCATCACCAGCGTGGTGTGGTGCATTGGCTTCCAGCCCGACTTCCGCTGGCTCGACGCGCCGGTGTTCAACGGCCGCGGCCAGCCCGGGCATGTGCGCGGCGTCACTGCGGTGCCGGGCCTGTACTTCATCGGCCTGCCTTGGCTGCACACCTGGGGCTCGGGTCGCTTTTCGGGCGTGGCGCGCGACGCGCTCTACCTGGCCGAGCAGATCGAGGTGCGCGCCGCCGGTGCCCAGGCCACGCAGCCGGTGGGCCGCGCCGAGGCGCTGCTGTCCTGAGCAGGCGGGCACTCCCAAGCATGGTCAACCGCGCCCAGAGCCACGTTGCTGCCACGGCGACGAGTCCGACACGGACGACGACAAACTTGTGCCGCGCCCTCTGAGACGATCTTCGCGCGACCACATCGTCACGAGCGGCGCCGGCCTGGGCCCGCTCTTCCGGGGCAGATGCCGCAAGCGCTTGGCTCAAAGCCCGACGCGCGATGTGCTCAAGCGCGATGGCACGCCCTTCAAGCACGCGGAACGTCATCCCAGGCTCGCCCAGCCCGAACTCCGTCGTACCTGTGGGCGACGGATGCACGACGACGACATCGAGCCGCTAAAGGTCTGTGCCCGCATCTGCTGGCAAGGACGTCGTGGATCCCCAATTTCAGTCTTCGAGCCGCGTGGGATTGCGGTACTTCTGGCAATGCTGGTTGTGGTCAGCGGCCATGCACAGGGTCTGTTGTTTCATGCCGTTTTCAACGCACAGGGCGTGCCTGCTGGGGACTTGATCAGCATGGCCCCAACGCAGGGCTGGCTGACACCCGGCTCGGCGCGTGGCTTGATCCGACGTCGACGTCGACGCCAACAGCCCGGCTCGTTTCGGGGGGCCGGAACTTGCTCAGCTGCACTTCGACCCATCGACCGGCAACCCCGGTGCCCGCCGATTGATTGGCCCCGACCGGGCCATGTGCCCGCACTGCTCGATGGCCGACTTCAGCGGCGGCGGTGGCGCAGCCACAGCGCGGTCAGACCCGTGGCCATCAAGATCCACGTGCCAGGCTCGGGCACGGCGGTGATGGCAGCGTAATTGAAGCCGCTCGCCGACTGCACCGACCAGTCTGTCACCGCGTTGAAGCCGGCGTCGAACAATTGCGCGTTGATCAAATTGAACGTGTGCGAAAAATCAGCCACGCTGCGGCCGACGATTTGGCCGCTGCGGGGCACTGCGTTTACAACCAGGCGCGAGTCGACCGTGGTTTGCAGCCGGTAGGCGTAGAGCGCATTCGAGAACACCGGGACGTTGAACGTCACGGTGCGGTCGACGCTTTGGGTGGTGTCGAAGTTGAGATGACCGATCAGGTTCTGAGAGCCGGGCTGGGGCGGGGCGAAATCAGGGGACTCGCACCGGCTGCCGCCGGACCCGCCGACGCGGGCCGAACCGCATTCGAAGGTGATGGACGACTGCGCGTGGCCCAGTGTCAGACCGGTGGAGCTCGACGCTTCAGCGTACTGGACCGACACGTCACCGGTGATGCGGTACGTCAGACGAAACCATCCCGGGCCGTTCCAGGTTGCCGTGCTGGGTATCGTGAACTCGTCGCGCACCAAGATGATCCCTTGGCCTGCAACGCCATTGCTGTAGCCGCCGCCGCCAGAGTTGAAGTAGCCGCCGGCACTGGCACTGGCCGACCATTTGTCGACCCCGCTGATGCTGGCTTGTGCGCCTGCGCTGACGCTGTAGTTGTAGCTGGGGTCGGAGCCCGGTGGTGCGATGCTCGACCAGCTTCGCTCGGCAACAGCGCTGCCGACCGCCGCGCCGTTGGGCGGCGTCCAGAACACCGGCGGGCCGTAGACGCAGTTGGCCCCCTGGCACGCTGAGGAATAAACATAGAACTGCGCCTGTGCAGCCGCCGGGCCACCGCATAGGGCCGCACCGAGTGCCAACCCGAGAACGGCGAAGCTGCGCGGCGGGGCGTCGATCAGTTTTGCGAAGAGGTGGTGGGCCACTGCGGTACTCCGTCCAGGTGAAGGGTTCGTTCGACGTGGTTCGTGGAGGCGCGTCAACGCATCAGCGCATCAACCCGCCGGGGGCCGTGTGCCCGCAGCCGCAGCCGCACCACGCCCAGCCCGCAAGCCAGCAAGGCCCAGGTTCCGGGCTTGGGCACGGCGGTGATCGACAACACACCGGCGGTGTAAAGCTGGCTCGTGTCAAGCACTGCGCCGGTGGGCAGACTCAGACCGCTGGCGTCGATGCTGTTCAAGCTGCCGCTGCTGCCCCAGTCGAAGAGATCGAAACTCTGGCCGATCTGCCCGGTGAAGCCGGCCCATGACACCAGCTTCAGCGTGCCGCCAAAGGCCAGGTGGCCGGCAATGATGTACTTGTCGAAGCTGCCGTCGCGCGCGGTGGCGCTGGTTTCGCATGCCGCCGATCTCGGCGGTGTACAAGCTGCCGACACCGAAGTTCACGCGGCCCGCATCAAGCCCAAGACCAGGCGATGCGCCGATCGCCGCTGACGGCGCCCCCAATGCCGGGCAGCAGTCGCACATCGGCAGATCCAGTCAGCCAGACCGCCGCTTTGTCGTCCACCAGGCCCGCCACCTGCCCGGCGTCGTTGATGCCATAGGCGTTGCTGTATGGCCCGCCCAGCGTGCCCAGGTCCTGTGCGACGCCGTCCGTCCAGCGCGTGGCGTGTGCCACACCGCTGGGCAGGTACGCCCGCCCAGCCACCTGGCCCGACGCGTTGACGGCAAAGGCTTCGCTCGATAGGCCCCCCAGCGTGCCCAGGTTGGTGAGCGTGAAGCGCACTTCGGCGTGCGCCGGGGCAGCCGCGAGCAGCGCGGAGAGCGACAGCGCTGCTGCCGCTGCCAGGCGGCTGAGTGGGCTGCGGGCCACGGCGCAGTTGCGGGCGAGGGCGCTGTGACGGTGAGGGGTTGGTTTCATCGCTGTGTCTTTCCTGTGCTTGCCGCTCGCGAGATGGCGCGCGGTGGGTTCATGGCCGGCCCACGGGTCGCGTTCCGGTACAGAGCAGAAGTTCGTTGGGTCCGACCCAGCCGCCGGGCGTGCTGTAGCGGTCGATCCCATGGTCGATGTCCTGCCACGCCGCGGCCTGCGCCTCGGCCGACAACGACGCCAGCAGCGCCATCACGGGCTGCCCGGCGGACTTCGTGAAGTCGATGTAGGCGCTGCGACTCGGAAGGTGCATGGGCGCTGCCACCGCGCGCACGTCGATGTCGTCGAAACCGGCTTGCGCCAGCAGCCTTGCCATCAGGCCGGGTTCCCCCAGGCTCAGCAGCGAGCCCGACGGCGCGCGGAGCAGCGGCGCGAGGCCGGCGTGCCGGCGCGCGGTGTCCATCACGACCGTGATGCAGGGGTTGCGGGCCGGCTCCGAGAAAACGACGACGCCCAGCCGACCGCCGGGCTGCAGTGCGGCATGCAGGCCCGCCAGGGCGGCCTGCGGCCGGGTGCAGAACATCAGGCCGAGCCGGCACACCGCCGCGTCGAACTTGGCGTCGAACGCCGCGCCGGCCAGCGGCAGGGCCTCGGCGTCGGCAACCTGGGTCGTGACGCGCGTGAAGCCGGCACGATGAAGTTTTTCGCGGGCCAGCGCCAGGATGCGCGGCGAGATGTCCGACGCCACCACAACGCCTGCGTGGCCGACACGTGCCGCGATGTCCAGGGTCTGCTCGCCGGCACCGGCGGCGACGTCGAGCACGCGTGCGCCCGGCCTGATGTCGCAGGCCTCCAGCATCTGCTGCGTCACGCCGTGCAACCAGGTGCGCAGCATCGGGCTGTGGCGGTCCCAGCCGGCCGCGGCCTCGTCCCAGGGGTGCGGCGCTTCGGGCGGGGCGGCGAGGGCGCCGACGGGCGGGGGGGCTTGCGGCACTGGCATGGCGGCGCTCATTCGACCTTCACACCCAGCGCGCGGATCACGGGTTCCCAGCTGCGCTGCTCGCTGGCGATGCGCGCCGCCATCGTCGCCGGCGTGCTGGACACCGCCGACATGCCGGCATCGGCAAAAGCCGCCACCAGGGCCGGCTGCGCCAGTGCCGTGCGCAGTGCGGACGATGCGGCATCGATGGCAGCAGCCGGCGTGCGCCCCGGCATGAAGAAGCCGAACCACTCGCGCACCACGAGTCGCGCATGGCCCTGCTCGACCAGCGTCGGTACGTCAGGCATCAGCGCCGTGCGCTGGGCGCCCGATGTGGCCAGCACGCGCAGCCGCCCGGTCGCCCGGTGCTGCCGGAACAGCCCCTCGGGTAGCACCAGCGCCGCGATCTGCCCGCCCATCAAATCCACCAGCGCCGGCGGCCCGCCGGCGTAGGCGATGTGTTGCCAGGCCGTCTGCGTGTCGCTGAACAACATGGCTTCCAGCAGGTGCGGCAGGGTGCCGGTGCCGGGAGAGCCGACATTGGCCGACTGCGGCGTGCGCTGCATCCAGGCTACGAGACTGCGCAGGTCGGCCACGCTGTCGGGCACCGCAGGTCCGACAGCCAGGGCCAGTGTCATCTCGCCGGCCAGCGAGACCGGCGCCAGGTCCTGCAGCGGGTCGTAGGCCAGGCGCGGATAGAGGTAGGGATACACGGCGGCGATGGCGCCTTGCGCCAGCAGGGCGGTGCCGCCGTCCGCGGCGGTGGCCTTCAGCGCCGCCACCGCCAGCTGCCCTGCCGCACCTGGCCGGTTGTCCACCAGCACCGGCCGCGCTGGCGACGGCACCAGCGCCTCGGCCACGCGGCGCGCCACGGTATCCGGGATGCTGCCCGCCGGGCCGCTGCACAAGATGCGTTGCAGCGGCAAGGCGGCTTGAGCGCGTGCGCCGCCGGCTGCCATGCCGGCCAAACCCAGCGCCAGGGACTGGCCGATGAATGCGCGCCGTGTGGCGCAAGCCGCTGTCATGGAGACCTCCAGGCTGCTTGGGCGCCCCGCGGGCACCGTTGCTGGCAACCATAGCCAGCGGCAGCCTAGAGATGGCTTAGAGATCCGCTAAAGGTCGCGCAGGGGGGCGATCAGCGCTTCGGTCTCGGGTGACGGATGCAGGTTCAGCAGCACCATCAGCTGCTGCCGGCAGCGCCGGTAGGCCTCGAAGGCCTCGGCCCGTCGGCCCAGTCGAAGCTGGCAGGCGATGAGGTGGCGGCAGACCTCCTCGGCCAGCGGCTGCTGCTCCAGCACGCGTTGGTACAGCGGCACGGCGTCTGCGGGGCGCCCGGCGGCTTCGAGCCGGCGGCCGGCCAGCGCCAG
>JANMMD010000110.1:0-1922 GCA_031372905.1 Betaproteobacteria bacterium | reverse complement strand
GGCTGAGATCATGGTGAAACCGGCCGCGCACCTGCGGCCCGCAGGCGCAGCGCAGCGTGTGCCAAGCCGGCAGGGTTCAGGGCTGGTTTTCGACATACAAGGCCTGTTGCAGCGTCGCTCTCTCGTTGCCGCCCGGGGCAGTGGTGCTGGTCAGCGTGAGTTCCAGCGTGACGATCGCCGCGCGCGCCGCCACCAGGCTGCCGTCGACGCCCAGGCGGCACGCCGTCACACCCGTGGCCAGCACCGCGGCGCTGCCGCCGGCGGGCGGGTCGGGCTGGGTGGCAAGGAAGCCGTAGCCCGTGTAGCGCGTCAGCGTGCCGGCAGCCAGGTCGCAGCGGTAGCTCACCGGCGCGCTCACCACCATCACGCGGTAGGGCGGGGCCTGCGCCGCGGCGGGCAGCGCTGCCAGCGAACTCAGCGTCACGCTGCTCGCCGTGCCGGCGGCGTTGCTGAAGCCGCGCCGGTTCGAGGTGGCCTGCTCGCCCGCCGTGCCGTTGGGGGCGTAGGCGTCCGAGCCTTCCACGCCTTCGCCCAGGTTGTAGAAGACGAGCTGCTGGCCCGCGGCCAGCGTCAGCGGCGGGCCGACGAGGTCGAAGCTGGTGTCCAGCACGCCGAACTGCAGCGCGCCGCTGCCCTCGGTGGCATAGCGCCCGCCACCGCTGCTGGGAATGAATTCGACCGCCAGGCCCGAGGCCGTGACGCGCACGCTGTTGGGCAGCGCGCTGCGCAGTTCACGCGCCATGTGGCGCAGCGCCGTGTCGGCCTGGCCCACCAGCGCCGCGCGCGCCGCCGTGCCCAGGTAGGCCTGCACCGGCTGCACGATGAAGCTGCTGACCACCGCGGCCAGCACGCCGGTGACGGCGATGACGAGCACCGTCTCCACCAGCGTGAAGCCGCGGTGCGCGCCGTGCTGGCCGTACCCGCCGTTCCCGCCAGCAGGGCGGCGGCGCTCAGAAGGCGGTGTTCGGTGCATGGCGGGTGCGCCAGCCGTCCAGCGTGATGCTGGTGCCGTGCGGGCCGTTGACGGTGACGCTGATGCGCAGCGCCGCGCCGCTGGCTGTGGTGATGCTGCCCAGGTCGGCCGCAGCCACCGCCACGCTGGCGCTGTAGCCGGCCAGCGACGGAATCGGCGTGTTGCTGAGGTCGACGATGGTGGCCAGCGTGTAGCCGTTGTAGTCGTTGACGTGGTCGAAGGACGGCGGCGCGAAGCGGCCTTCGCCGGCCTCGGGGCCGGGCGCTTCGGGCGCGCCCGCGCAGCCGGCGGCGCTGGTGGCGGTTTCGACGTTCGCGTCGTCGGCGTCGCACCAGGTGAAGGGCATCAGCTGCACTTCTTCCAGCAGCGCCTCGGCGATGGCCAGCGCCTGGCGGCGCAGCAGCGGGTCGGCGCTGGCCTGGCTGCCGGGCAGCAGGGCGGCCAGCACACCGGCCAGCGCGGCGCTGACGATGACGATGAAGATCAGCAGCTCGATCATCGAGATGCCGCGCATGCCCTGCGCGCCACGCACAGCGCACGGGCCGCGAAGGCGGTGCGGGGCGGTGAAGGGTGGGGGCATGGAGGGCGAGCGCATGTCGGGCATGCCGCAGCGGGTGCGGCTGTGCAGTTCACGGCATGCTAGGCCGCAGCACACGCAGCCAAAGGCTCAAGGAAGCGGGCGAATCAGGCCTGTTTCCGTTTCGATGCGCAGCGCCAGCGTGGTGCCGCCGTTGCTGACGGTCACAGGCAGCGCAGCGCCGGTGGAGGTGACGGCGCGGCCGCTGTTGCCGCTGTTGAAGGTGATGCTGCGCGGCCCGGCCTCGGCCATGCACGGCGTGGCCGTGGCGGGGCAGGGCAGGCTGAGCAGCAGGCCGCCGCTGGCGTAGCTGAAGCTGGCGCCCGTGGTGTCGAAGCTGGCCACCACGGGCCGCCGCTGCACCAGCGCCAG
>JANMMD010000089.1:0-3797 GCA_031372905.1 Betaproteobacteria bacterium | reverse complement strand
GCGCCGCGGTGTATGCCTGGCGCACGCTGCCGCAGACCGAAGGCCGGCTGGCGCTGGCCGGCGCGGCGGCCGAGCTGCGCATCGAGCGCGATGCCGACGGCATCCCGGCCATCCATGCGGCCAGCGAGCGCGATGTCTGGTTCGGCCTGGGCGTGGCGCACGCGCAAGACAGGCTGTGGCAGCTGGAAACCCATCGGCGCATCGCCGGCGGCCGGCTGGCCGAGGTCTTCGGCGCGAGCGCGCTCGAGACCGACCGCTTCCTGCGCGCCTTGGGCGTGCGCCGTGCTGCGGCGGAACAGTGGCGGCGCCTGCCCGCAGAAAGCAAGGCCCAGCTGCAGGCCTATGCCGATGGCATCAATGCCGTGTTGCTGGATCTGCGTGGGGCGCTGCGCGCACGGCCGCCGGAGTTTCTGATCCTGGGCATCACGCCGGAGCCCTGGGACCCGGTGGACAGCCTGGCCTGGGCCACGATGATGGCCTGGGACCTGGGCGGCAACTGGACGACCGAACTGCTGCGCCTGCGCCTGGCCCTGCAGATGCCGGTGGAACGCATCCACCAGTTGCTGCCGCCGTACCCCGGTGAAAAGCCGCTGCCGACGATGGACTTCGCCGACTTCTACCGCAGCCTGAAACTGGACGGCGCCGGCACCGTCACCGCCTGGCAGCGCTTGCCCGCGATGGCGCCTGAAAGTGGCGTCGAAGGCGTGGGCAGCAACAACTGGGTGGTGGCGGGCAGCCACACCACCACGGGCAAGCCGCTGCTGGCCAACGACCCGCACCTGCGGCTCAGCACGCCGGCGCTTTGGTACTTCGCGCGTCTGCACGCCCCGGGCGTGAAGCTGGCCGGCGCCACGCTGCCCGGCATCCCCGGGGTGGTGCTGGGCCAGAACGGCCACATCGCCTGGGGCTTCACCAACACCGCGCCTGATGTGCAGGACCTCTACCTGGAGCAGCTGGACCCGCAGGACGCCACGCGCTTCCGCACGCCCGATGGCTGGGCGGCCTTCGAGACCGCCACCGAGGTCATCAAGGTCAAGGGCCAGCCCGATGTGATGGTGACTGTGCGCAAGAGCCGCCACGGCCCCGTCATCAGCGACGCCGGCGCCACGCCCGACGTGCTGGGCCCTGCGGCCAAGCCCACGCATGTGCTGGCGTTGCGCTGGACGGCGCTGGATGCCGACAGCGACCCCGTGTCGCCCGCCTTCGCGATGCAGCGCGCCACCAGCGTGCAAGGCTTCTTCGAGGCCACGCGAGGCTGGGTGGCGCCGATGCAGAACATGGTGGTGGCCGATGTGCATGGGCGCATTGGCGTGATCTCGCCAGGGCGTGTGCCGCGGCGCCTGCCCGAAAACGATCTGAAAGGCCTGGCGCCCGCGCCGGGCTGGGACGCCAAGTACGACTGGGCCGGCTGGGTGCCGGCCGACCAGACCCCGCGCGAGCTGGACCCGCCGCGCGGCTTCATCGCCACCGCCAACCAGCGCATCACGCCGGCCGGTTACCCGCATTACCTGACCAGTGAATGGGCGCTGCCTTACCGCCAGCAGCGCATCGAGCAGGTGCTGGGTGCCAAACCCAAGCACAGCATCGACGACCTGGCTGCCTTGCAGGCGGATGAAACCTCGCTGGCCGTGCCAGCGCTGCTGCCCTGGTTGGTGAAGGCCAAGTCGGTGCACCCGCTGGCTGCCGCGGCGCAGGCGCAGTTCGCGGGCTTCGACGGCCGCATGGCCGCCGACCGCGCCGCGCCCTTGATCTTCTGGGCCTGGCAGCGGCAGCTGGCACGCGCCATCTTTGCCGACGACGTCAGCGAAAGCCTCTGGGAGAAATCACTCGCGGGCCGGAACTTCCAGGATGCGCTGGAGCGTGTGCTGCAGGCCGACGATGCCGCCTGGTGCGACCACCGCGGCACGCCGCTTGCGGAAAGCTGCGCCGACCAGTCTGGCCTGGCGCTGACGCGGGCGCTCGAAGAGCTGCAGCAGCGCTTCGGTGGCGACGTGGCGAAGTGGCGCTGGGGCGCTGCCCACCAGGCGCGCGGCGAGCACCGGCCCTTCAGCCGCGTGCCGTTGCTGGCGAAGTTTTTCGAGTTGCGCGCGCCGGTGGGCGGTGACACGCACACGGTGAACGTCTCGCGCGTCAGCCTGCGTTTGGACAAGGCCAGCGGCGACATCCTCTACAGCGACCACGGGCCCAGCCTGCGTGCGCTGTACGACCTGGGCGACCCGGCGAAGTCGCGCGTGATGCAGTCCACCGGGCAGAGCGGCATCGTGTTTTCACCGTGGTACCGCAGCTTCCTGCAGCCCTGGGTGGCGGTGCGCTACGTGCCCTTGTGGCCGCAGCCCGGCGCGGCGGCCGAGGTGCTGGTGGTGCAACCCCGTCAAAGCACGCCGTAGCGCGCCTTGCGCTCGGCGGTGTAGTCCCACCAGGGCCGTGCTTCGGCACCGCCCATGAAGGCGGTGGCGGCGATGAAGGTGTCCAGCACGCAGGGGTCCTGGCGTTTGCCGGTCTTCTTGCACAGCGCCAGGTACAGCGCATGCGGGTCGCGGCCCGCCAATTCCTGCGGGTGCTGGATGCCCAGGCTGCGCAGATCACCGGCGATGGACGGGCCGATGTTGGGCAGCTGTTCCAGCCGTTCGCATTCGGCCGATGTGCGGGCCTTGCGTGCTGGCAGCGCCTTCGGCGGCCGCGGCTGCGGGCGTGCAGTGGCCCAGGGCACAGGTGAGTCGGGGGCGGGGCTTTGCGTGGTGGCCATGGTTACATGAGCATCGTGTTGCGGATCAGGCCGACCGCGATGCCTTCGAGCTCGAAGTCGGCGGCGTCCAGCGGCACATGGATGGTCTGGAAATCGGGGTTCTCGGGCAGCAGCTCGATGCCCTTGCTGGTGCGGCGCAGGCGCTTCACCGTCACCTCATCGCCCAGGCGAGCGATGACGATCTGCCCGTTCTTGGCCTCCTTGGCCTTCTGCACGGCGAGCAGGTCGCCGTCGAGGATGCCGGCATCGCGCATGCTCATGCCCTTGACCTTCAGCAGGTAGTCGGGCCGGCGCGCCCACATCGAGGCTTCCATCAGGTAGGTCTGGTCGACATGCTCCTGCGCCAGGATGGGGCTGCCGGCCGCGACGCGGCCCACCAGCGGCAGCGTCAGCTGCGCGATGTGCGGCAAGGGCAGCATGTACTGCTGGCCCCAGGGCGCCAGGCGCGCCTCGGCCATCGCACGCAAGGTGTCAGACTTCAGCCTGATGCCCCGCGACGTGCCCCCCACCAGCTCGATGACGCCCTTGCGCGCCAGCGCCTGCAGATGCTCTTCGGCGGCGTTGGCCGACTTGAAGCCCAGCTCAGACGCGATCTCGGCCCGCGTGGGCGGGGCGCCGGTGCGTTCGATGGCGCTTTGCACCAGGTCGAGCACCTGCTGCTGGCGGGCGGTGAGCTTGGGGCTGTCTTCCAACACGTTCCTGTCCATAGCTTTTTTCCATACGGCACTGGCGTTCTGTCCAGTGACTGTATTTTCATCCAGAAAGCATGCTCATGGCTAGCACCTCCCACACCGTGGTCGTTCTGGGCACGGGCGGCACGATTGCCGGCACTGCCGCCAGTGCCAGCCGGCACACCGGTTACCAGGCCGGCGTGCTCGGCGCCGATGCGCTGCTGGCCGCGGTGCCGGGCCTGCAGGACCTGGACGGCCTGCGGCTGGAAGCCCACACGCTGGCGCGGCTGGACAGCTGCGACATGGACCACGCCACCTGGGCGCTGCTGGCCGCCCGTGCCGCCGAGCACCTGGCACGGCCCGAAGTGGCTGGCGTGGTG
>JANMMD010000073.1:0-1562 GCA_031372905.1 Betaproteobacteria bacterium | reverse complement strand
TTGGCACCGAGCTTGTGCTGCAGGATGCATGCGGTGGACGGGAACACCATGTCCGGCGTGGACGTGGCCACGATGATCAGGTCGATGTCGTCGGCCGTGCGGCCGGCGGCCTGCAGCGCGGCGAGCGACGCCGGCAGCGCCAAGTCGCTGGCGTTCACGCCGTCAGCGGCGAAGTGGCGTGCGCGGATGCCCGTGCGCTCGACGATCCACTCGTCGCTGGTTTCCAGGCCGCGCTCGGCCAGCATCGCGGCCATGTCGGCATTGCTCAAGCGGCGTGCAGGCAGGTGGCTGCCAGTGCCGGTGATGCGCGAATAGCGGGGGGCAGTGGCAGCAGCCAGGGCCTGAAGGTTCATGCGGCTTGTTCGGACGGGGCATCGCCAGCGGGCAGCGCCGCCAGGCCGGCTTGCAGGGTGTCACCGATGCGGTCTTGCACGCGGTCGAGCAGCCGGTTTCGCGCCGCATCATAAGCCCGGGCCAGCGCTTGTTCGAAGGCGTAGGCGTCGGCCGAGCCATGGCTCTTGAACACCAAACCGCGCAAGCCCAGCAACGCGGCGCCGTTGTAGCGCCGATGGTCCATGCGGCGCTTGAAGCGCTGCAGCACCGGCAGGGCCACCAGAGCCGCCAGCTTGGACAACGGCGTGCGCGTGAACTCCTGCTTGATGAAATCGCCGAGCATCGAGGCCAGGCCTTCGCTGGTTTTCAGCAGCACGTTGCCGACAAAGCCATCGCAGACGACGATGTCCACCGCGCCCTTGAAGATGTCATTGCCTTCGACGTTGCCTTGGAAATTGATGTGCCCGGCGTCGCCGGCTGCACGCAGCAACTCACCGGCGCGCTTGATCGTTTCGCTGCCCTTGATGGCTTCTTCGCCGATGTTCAAGAGGCCCACACTGGGCTCGGCCTTGCCGTCCATTGCCGCCACGAGCGCACTGCCCAGCAACGCAAACTGCAGCAGGTGTTCAGGCGTGCAGTCGACGTTCGCGCCCAGGTCCAGCACGGTGGTGTAACCGTCCCGCCGGTTGGGCATCACGGTCGCGATGGCCGGGCGGTCGATGCCGTCCAGCGTCTTCAGCAGGTAGCGCGAGACTGCCATCAATGCGCCGGTGTTGCCAGCAGACACGCAGACGTGAGCACCACTCTTGAGCTGCTGCAGCGCCACGCGCATGGAAGAGTCGCGCTTCTTGCGCAGCGCCACCTCCACCGGGTCGTCCATCGTCACCACCTCGGTGGCGCTGACGAGCGTGCAGCGGGGCCAGGCACGGGCCGGCGCGAGGGCCGCATCGCTGCCCACGAGCACCAACTCGGCCGCTGGATGTTTGTCGAGGAAGGCCCGGCAGGCGGGCAAGGTCACGCTCGCACCGTGGTCGCCGCCCATGCAGTCGACAGACAAGCGCACCAGCGACAGCGGCGTGAACACGTGTTGGGCGCTGCGCGCGCTGTGAATGGACACGGCGGAATTCAGGGCTTCAGCCCGCGGCGCGTCCGAGCATGAACGCGCGCCATGCAGACCGAAACACGGCCTGCACGGAAAATCAGGCGTCGGCCTTGGTCTTCAGGACCTT
>JANMMD010000048.1:0-30154 GCA_031372905.1 Betaproteobacteria bacterium | reverse complement strand
TGCCGACCCAGACCGGGTATTGAGCCACGAAGTCTGCAGGCCGCGAAGCCGTCGGTGAGCTGAGCAGGGCTCCGCAGCGTTTCGTCCCGCGCGGCGAGTCAGCAAAAGCTCGCGCATCCGAAACGCTGGGCGAGCAAACAGGGGCCGGATACACCCTCTGTTCGAGCCCTCTTGCGGGCAGTCACCGAGGAAACTCCGACTGGATTACTAACCCTGTTCCCTATTGCCCCTCGCGACTCACGATGACCGACTTCCAGAAAGCGACGCCCGAAGGTGATCGGACGTACCCAATGCAAGCGCCGGGTCTCCCCGCATTCGTTCCCACAGGCTGTCGCGACTGTCGCAATCGCAACCCCCTGGACATCCCCATTACGATGGCGTTCCAGCCTATCGTTGACGTGTCGCAGCGAACAATTTTTGGTTACGAGGCGCTGGTTCGCGGACAAAGTGGCGAGGGCGCCGCCGTCATCCTCGGCAAGGTCGACGACTCGAACCGGTACAGCTTCGATCAGACCTGTCGCGTTACGGCCATCGACCTGGCCAGCCGCCAGGGACTGCAGGGCATGCTGAGCATCAATTTCCTCCCGAACGCTGTTTATCGTCCGGAGACGTGCATTCGCGCCACGCTGGAAGCGGCAGCGGAGATGAATTTCCCCCCTGAGCGACTGATGTTCGAAGTCACCGAGAGCGAGCAGGTGCTGGACCATGCACACCTCAAAAATATCTTCATCGAGTACCGGCGCCAGGGCTTCACCACGGCTATCGATGACTTCGGGGCGGGTCATTCTGGGCTAAACCTGCTCGCTGACTTCCAGCCCGATATCGTCAAGCTGGACATGGCTTTGACGCGCGGTGTGGACGCCGATCGCGTGCGCAGGGCTATCGTGTCAGGCATCGTGCGCTTGTGCGATGAGCTGTCCATCCAAGTCATTGCCGAAGGCATCGAGACCCCAGGCGAGTGCATGGCACTGCAGGACGAAGGCATCACTCTCTTCCAGGGCTACCTCTTCGCGCGACCGGGTTTCCAGCACCTGCCGGTGATACCCGATGCGGTCTGGCCACAGGTGGCGCGTCGCCGGACGACCGATCGACGCCGATAACGACCTCAAGCGCTGAGCTTTACCACGTCGCCAAGCTTCAGTCCGGACTGTCGGCAAAGCCGGAGTTGCGTTAAGCACCGCCTGTGCTGTGCGGGACGCCCATCACACATTCAATTGGCCGATGACAACAGCGCGACATGACGAAAGGCCTGCCGCACAAATGATGCGGTTGGTGTACCTGAGCACGGCCAGCACGCCGAACGGGCCCGATGTGATCGAGCAGATTCTGCAGGCCTCGATCCCGCATAACCTTGAAGTCGGGATCACTGGCGTTCTGTGCGGCGGCTACCAACATTTTCTGCAGGTCCTCGAGGGGCCGGAGCGCGCGGTGCTGGCGCTGTATGTGCGCGTGGCCGATGACTCGCGCCACGGCAACCCGGTTCTCCTCAGCATCGAGTTGATCACGCAGCGCCTGTTCCCCGACTGGTCGATGGCCTACATATCCGGTTCGCCTGCGACAGCGGATCTGTATCAAGCACTGCTGATGAAGCGACATGTCGACCAAGAGCGGCTGCAGGTTGCCGCTTTGATACGTAGCTTCATCGACCAGCTCAAAGCGGCGCAGTACCCCACGCTGGAGAAGAATTAGGGAACAGGCGCCCCCTCCGCTTCGCACGGCTAGCGCATGTTTGGCACTGTCCAACAAGTAGGGCACGTCGATATCCACTGGCGCAAAGCAACGCGGGGCCGTTACGCACCATCCAACTGCCACCACTGCATGAGATGACCGGCGGGTCGAGGCTCTGCCGCTTGCCTCGAAAAACTTCACCGTCGAAGGCTTCATTCGGGCGCGCGTCCAGTTAGTTCAACAGATGGGGGTCATGGATCATCCCAGCGCTTTGAGCACACAGATGCCCTACTCCTCACGCAACGGCTGGCATGTCAAAGGCCCGGCACTGGCTGAACTGCTGGCGCTGCCGGCGACACTCGCCGACATACCTGTCGACAGGCTGGACGCTGCACGCTACTGGCTGGCTGGCCAACCCGATATAGACTCCAGACGCGTGGACGTGGGGGCACAAACATGGGCGCTGAATTCACTTTGCTCGCCGTCACCCGCCTGCCTCGGATCAAGGCCGTTGTGGCGATAGTGCCTGGCGACGTAGTCTTGGAAGGTCGTCGGCGGGCGGTGCCGAGCAAGTACCGGCACCCTTTGTCAACATCTGCATGGTCAAGACAGCCCAACCCGGGCCGTAAAATCCGAGTGTCGCGGAGCGTCCAAAGAGCTTGATGGCTCGGCATGCCGGATGCGTTCGCAGCATGTCACGCTGTGAGACCTTCCAGAGCAGCAGCCTCTCCGCCCAGCGACTTGCTTCGCGGAACGAGGCCCCGCTGCAGGCGGTCAAAAGCCAAACCCATCTGAACCTGCCGGTCGCGTGGTTGTTGCTGTAGCTGTTTATCTTCCCAAGCGCGCCAAATCACTTTCGCCTCAAGACCTTCCGGGGGTACGCTGCCGTACGGACGTGTCTACGGACGGGAGCTCAGACTCAGAAGCAATGTCGAATCCGAGATCCAGCTCCTTCAAGAGCGTTCCGTCAGGCCGCCCGTCTACTGAAGCGCTTCCACACTGTTCGTAGAACGCCTGTTGAAGCGTGTATGCCGATCTCCCACGTATCCGACACCGCCCACTGGGTTGCTATGTACCGCGCGCTGGAGTCGGAAAGGCCTGATGCTCTGTTCGACGACCCTTATGCGCGCCGAATGGCGGGGGAGCTTGGCAGCTCCATCATCCGCGAGATCCCTCACGGCGCATCAATGGCCTGGGCAGTGGTTGTGCGCACCGTCGTCGTTGACGAGATCGTTCTGACTTGCATCAAAAACGGCGCCACGCGGGTGTTGAATCTGGGGGCCGGCTTAGACACTCGCGCGTTCCGACTCGGCCTGCCCCCGTCTGTACGCTGGTTTGACGTCGATCTACCTCGCGTGGTGAAGCACCGCCGGGCCTGTTTGAAAGATCTGCAGCCGCGCTGCAGACATACGCACATCATCGCAGACATCACCGATGCCTCCGCGTTGCACCATACCCTGAAAGAAGCAAGCCTCGGCGACGGTCAAATTCTCGTGGTGACTGAGGGCCTGTTGGTCTACCTCAAACCAGTTCAAGTGGAAGTATTGGCCAAGTCGCTGAACGCAGTCAAAACCGCGCGCTGGTGGCTCACGGACTTGGTCAGCCCCATGCTTCTGGGCATGGTCGGCGCCAAATGGCCGACCAATGAAGCGGCCGTCAGTGCCCCCTTCCTGTTTGCGCCTCGCGATAGCGCGCGATTTTTTGCACCACTGGGATGGCGTGAGACGTTTTTTAGGTCTACTCTGGATGAGGCAGTTCGGCTCGAGCGCGCTCCGCCTATGGCGCATTGGTGGTCCACGTTCACCGCACCCTGGTGGCCGGGTGCTCGCGAGAACATGCGGCGCATGTCAGGCATCTTGCTGATGGAGTCAGCCAGCCTAAGTAGATCAGCAGCAGAAGCCTTGCAACCAACGGAAGTGCCGCCGTGAATCATAAGAATCGATTGATTTCCAGACTGGGTAAGCAAGATCGTGCTCGATTGCTGGCATTGGGGAAGATCGCTTGCCTTGTGCAAGGTGAAATGCTGTTTGAACGCGGTGAGAGTGCCCGCTATGTCTACTTCCCGATGTCGGGAGCTGTTGCGTTGCAGGTTCCGTCGTGTCCTTCTCGAGCTCTGAGCATCCTGCTCGTGGGCCGTGAGGGCATGCTCGGCGTGCAGCGCGTGCTGGGAGATAGCCTTTCGCCGTTGCGAGCGGTTGTACAAATTCCAGGTGAAACCCTTCGGATTGAAGCCACTGACTTCACCCAACTTCTTGGTGGCAGCCCCCTCCTACGCGCTGCAATGTTCAGCTATGTCAGCAGTGCAATGAACCAAATGGTCATCGCAATGGGATGCGCGAGGCATCACGACATCGAGCCCCGCTTGGCGGGCTGGCTCCTGATGAGCCGTGAAAAGGGGGCCAGCGACCACCTCCAAATCACTCAACTCGCGTTGTCGCTCGTTCTGGGCGTGCGCCGGGTTTCAGTCACCTTGGCAGCGGGAAAGCTAAAGCGCTTGCAGCTCATTGATTACTGCCGAGGCAATATCACTATCGTCGATGCCGCTGGTTTACAGACCGTAGCCGGTCAGTCTCATCGCCATCCCCGTTCTGAGTCATCCAAATCCTGGCTTGGAGGGAAATTTGATGCAATCGATGCTCTAACAGCTTTTGCTGAACCGGTTTAACCCGTCCCGCGATGCCCGCTGAACGAGCGCTGCCGTGTGATGGCTATCCCACCGCAAAATCAAGTTGGATGAAACATCGTCAATGAATAACCAAAAGCCATATGTGATTCGAAGGCGGCAATGAGCACGAAGACTGAATCTGCCTTGGGCCGGGAGAGGGAACGAGAAGCCGCCCTGCGTCAAGGCGATTGCTTGAGCGATCACGGGCAACCGAGACAGACAAGAGCAGGTTTTCGGCCAATCGGATCTACAAACCAATGAAGGCTGGGATACCGCCTTGAACAGCTATCGCGTGTTCGATCAGTGTCGTCTGGGCAAGGAGATCGCGCTATGCGACAGCGGCGGGCGGATTCACGTGGCCAGCATCTCAAGCGAAATGCCAAGCGTCGGCACAGACCTGAGTGGCTTGCAGGCCACGCGCGGCTTGGGCACGGTGCTGGCTACCACCCGTGGCCAGACGTACCGCGTGACTTTTGAGATCGTCGATTGCGGTCTTGAGTCTGCCTTCGAACGCTTGCATCCGAATTCAAGCATCCACTACAAACCAAGAGTATTTTCTCGGGCTCGGCGAGGCTGATCCGCCCCGAAATCTCGGTCTCCTCTCGCGGTATCGCTATGTGGTCCAGCACACAGACTGAACGGAGGGTTCAAGCGCAGCCTTCTTGGGACAGTCAGCCCGTTGCCTCTGCCGCAATGCTTCGAGAGAGCATTGCACACGGTGCTGCCGCTTGCTGCTACTTCCGGCTTGAGTGCAACTCATCCGGTTTAACGGCATTGAGTGGACACCAGCACCATGGCATATCTGTTCAAGGGCGCCCTTCGTGGCGCTTTGTGCCGCGACTGTGTCGAACCACTTGCCGGCGTTACGATCAAGGCCTACCGTACCGTACCCGACCGAGACACCACCCCTCGGGCGGTGGCGCAGGCGAAGGACACTTTCACACCAGTCGACATGGCTGCTCAGAACGCGAAGTCATCGCGTTTGCTCGCGGAAGCCGTCATTGACGAGGGCGGCAACTTCACACTCGACTTCAGCGGGTCATCAAACTACGGCGGGGAGGCTGTTGAGATTGCGGTGTATTGCAGCACCGTGCCCCGGCTCAAGCCGACGCAGCGCCCAATCGGGCCACTGCAGTTCTGCATTACCACGCTGCAGCCGCTTTGGCGCGAGATCGGTAACGATCGGGTGGCTGCTTGGAACTACACCATCCCCTTCCGATACTGGTGTGGTGTGCGCGGCCGCTTTGGTGCCTGGGTGATCTGTGGTCGGATTTTGCACTGCGAGACCAGGGCCCCCATTGGCGGTGTTCGGGTCCGCGCATTCGACGTCGATTGGTTGCAAGACGATGCGCTGGGCGACGCGGTCACCGACGGACTGGGGCACTTCCGCATCGACTTCGCCACCGCCGACTTCCAGAAAACGATCTTCTCTCCCTCGATCAACCTTGAATGGACGGGCGGGCCCGACCTGTACTTCCGCATCGAGACGCTTTCGGGCACCAGCTTGCTTCCCGAGCCGCCTTCGCGCGGCCGTGCGTCTGACCGCGAGAACGCAGGGCCATGCACCTGCGTCGAGTTGTGTTTGCACGAACAGCCGCCGACCAACGAGCCCTTGCCTGTGTTCGACGCTCTCGGCGGCTACCCGTTCGCTTCGGCCGTCCACAGTGCCGTGCCTGGTACGGGTTTGACCATGGGTGACACGCGCGCCTTCTTTGCCTCGGTGCGACTGAACGGCGTACTGCCCAAGCTGCTGGCCGGCCAGCCGATGGAATACCGGTTCGAGTGGCGCGCCACGGATGCCGTTGGAAACGCGGCTGCCGCGTGGCTGCCGGTCGCTGCGGGCCAGTTTGGCGTCACCGATCTGGGCCGGCTCGAACGCTACGCACCGGCCTTTCCGGGCGACCCAAACCCGATCAAGACTTCGCATGTGCATGCGGACCCGGCTGTGCCCGCCGGTGGCCCGGTCCATGCGGCCATCGTTGCTGGCTGGATCCGCGTGCCGCAGTTCAGCAACGTGTTTGGGGCCGAAGGCTTCTTCGATCCAAACGGTAACATGCTGACGCTGATCACGCCCGCCCTCGTGGCATCACCGGTCGTCGATGTGACGGGTGTGACAGCCGGTATCAGTATCACGAGCCTGGGTGCCGCGCTGACCGCCAACCGGCATGTGGCGATGCGCATGCGGGTGCGACAAGTCGGTAACCCTGCCTCCGAGGTCGATGCCGGTACCTGTTTCCACGTGGCCATCGAGAACACCGCCTACGACGGCGTGGCCAAGGGTGGCTCCTGGGCGCCGGCGATGTTGAACGGCCAGCTTGCGGTGGTGTCGGTGGACGCGCTGCACCTGCGCAGTAACGGGTGCGCCGGAATCACGTCGGGGCTGGACGTCGTGTTGACGACTGCGCACGCCAACCTGGGTACCGTGTCGCTGTCAATGAGCGGTCCCGGCGGCCCCTATGCGTTCACGCTGCCGGCAGCGGTGCCGGGTGAGCGCTTCGGTACGGCAGTCGCCAACGGGTGGGCTTTCGGCAACCTGACCGACTGCGCCTACATCATCACCCTGTGTGCTCAGGTGCTGCTGACGACGGGCGACTCGGTGCCGAATGACGTGTGGGACCAGATCGGGTTTTGCAAGAAGTGACGTAATGATTGCCGCGGCCGATGCTGCCGTTTCAATCGCCGTGTCGGCGTCAACTTGGGGCGCGCCCGCATCCTGCTCGTGCTGCGCGCGTCGCCGCTGATCGCAGTGCCGAATGCCTGTTGACTGTCTCATCCACCTTGGCGATGAAGGACCTTCGACCAGGCCCGGCATTGCCAACGCTCCGAGCCCAGCAATGCCCCCGCCGGCTCTCATCGGCCACACCAAGCCGTCGGCCTTCGTTTGCACGATGGTCCGCGCCAGCCAGGGCCTGCAGGATGACGAACACCGCCTGCCGCCCTGGCCGTGGGATCCCGTGCGGTGAGATGAGCACTCAACAAAGTCCAGACCTTCGGTCAGCGTGCGCAGCACCTGCGGTCTTGTCAGGCTGTCAGCCCGCATCCTGAACCCTGGAAAGCACAGCTCGCCCACGTCCTTGCGTATCGTCCCCAAGTCCTGGATGCCGTCGGCGGCGGTCACAGCTTCGGCGACGAGGACGGGCTCGGTCCGCAACCGGTACCGCTGCCGCTGCCGCCCTGGTATGCATTTCTGAAGGCAGTGGTGCAGACGCTGGTCTCGCGTGCCGAGCTGCTGCATGAGGTCTCAAATACGACGGCCCGCAAAGGCGAGCAGCAGGGGATCATCATCGTGGGCGGCTATGCCGGCCGCTTCAGCGACGATTTTTGCGGTACCAGCTTCCGGCGGCGTTCGCCGCTGCAGGGCCCGAGGCCGCACTGGTTTGCGCTGGAACTGGATTCGATCGACCTGGCGGTGATGGCTACACAGTTCGAAGATGCGGCCAAGCAGACAGCCAGCCAAGACCTGCGGCGAAGTCTGGGCGCGGCCAGGTCACGTTTCGCCGAGGATGGGTTGGCTCGGTTGCCATAGTTTGAGCGTGCGGCGGCCCGCCCGGTGAGACGAGCGAACTGCCTGGTCTCACCGGGCGCTGAGGGCGTTGTTTCGTTGCCTTCACAGTCTCGTCACCACCTTGGCGAAACGCAGGAGATCGACCATCGAGAAGCGGCCGTTGATCGCGAGGTCCGGGGTCCAGTCAGGCTCCTGGTTGAGGTACGAAGACGGGTCGCCTTGCAGCATGCCGATCATCACTTCGGCGACGATGCGGCCGCCTACCGGGCCCAACCGCTTGCCGGCCTCCAGCTGCTCGGCCTCGCGCAGGCAATAGAACCATAACGGCGTGCGCTCGTGCAAGTTGAACGGTCGCAGCAGTTCCAGATCGCCGGACGACAGGGGCGGAACGCCCATTGCGCTGGCCACACGCTGACCCGAGGGCAGCTTGAAGGTCAGGTGACGCAGCAAGTTACGCGCGGCCAGTGACTGCGGCTCGCTGCTTGGCATGCCGGGCAGGTCGAACAGCACCGTCGACAGTTTGATATCGATGCTCTTGTTGTGGCGCACGCGGCCGTCCGCAAAATCAAAGAAGGTCTGCCAATCGACAAAGCGGCGCGGAGCACGTGTGCCGCCGCGCATGTCGTCTGCAACCGGGCTGACCGCCATGCCGTCATTGAAGATCAGCGCAAAGAACTGATGGTCGTCGTCAGGCCCGAAGTTCACCCGGTAACTGGGTCGCACCTGAGAGTGCCCGAAGCGGTAGGCGGCCACCGAATATTCCACGGGGATGTAGGGCGCGTTGCGCCACTTGTAGAACTTGCGGCCTTTGCTGAGGATGTCGTTTACCAGCGTCTGTCCCACGGTCTTGGGCAGAAACTCGTGGAGGATGATCCACTGGTAGTGCCAGCGAACCAGCCGTTGAGCCTCGGTAAACACTTCTGCAGGATGGCTGAGGCCGGCTTCGGTTTTGACGTGCGTGACACACGCGTTGTGAAACCGCAAGAAAGCTACTTGGAGCTGAGAGAGCACCAGGTTCTCGTCGTTGCGCGGGTCCCCGATCAGCGGCGTGCCCTGGCTGTTGCGAGGCAGGTCGAACTTGTCATCGCCGCCGCGCGTGAACGCTGCTGAGCCTGGGTTCACTTCCAGCAGCATCTTCGTGCGCCCGTCGTCCACGCTTTGGTCGTAGAGGTGCGGTGACCCGGCCGGGCCCTGGCCGTAGACACTGTCCAAACCGAAGGTCGGCACGCGGAAGTTCTGGATCATCTCGGGGTCGACCTGCTGCTCCAGGCTCGACGTGATGTCCAGCGTCATGTCGTGATCGAGAAACTGCCCGAGAAAGGTCATACCCGCCGTCATCTCCAGGTTGTCGGCGTTGCTGACGGACAGGGCGGGATTGACGATCAGATCACGCGGGTGCGCGGTGAGGTCGTCCAGCGCATCCATGGGGCCACCCCGCGCTCCCAGCTTCTTCAGCTGCGCGCGCATCGACGGCGTGTCCAGAGAAAACGGCGGCAAGTTGCCGAACAGGCGGCCGAATTTCCCCTGGTCGTAGAACTTGGAGGTGGGCGGGTTGTCGCCAGAGCGATAGATGTTGCCGTGCGCAGCCATGGTGTCTCCTTGGGTGAGACGGGATGTCGCGCCCAGTGATCGAGCCTGTGCTTCCGCGGTGACCTCAGCAAGGCCCAATACCCTCTCCCGCAAATTTGTGTACCTCCGAAGCGCAGGCCGCTGGCGTCGACATGGTGCGGACGCCGGCTCCCCCCCGAGGACACGCTCCCTGCTCACGGAACGGCCCACCATGCATGTGCGCGGCTTGGGAATAAATGCTGCTGCTGCCAACGGGGCAGTTAAGGGTAAACCAGCGTTCCTTATGTGTGACAACACACAGACGGCACGTATTGATAAGACCAGCGTCAGCCTCAACCGGAGAGTGGGCATGCGCTTCGAAGACAGGAACGACGGTGAATTCCGGATCCACGCAGGCTCCTTGGAGCTTCGAGTCGGACAGGGGCACTTGGCGGCTGTGATCGTCCATCGATCTTGCAAAGGCGACGTTGGCGCGTGTGAGGTGTACCGGGATACTGCTGTCTCTGGCGGACACCGCTGGCTCACGTCTGATCAGGCCTTGCAGCACGCGCTTTTGCTCGGGGCCAGCGCGGTCGCCGCCGAGCGGCGGCGGCCTGTTGAGCAGACGGTTTGTTCGACGCAACTGGTGCCAGAAGGCCTCTGAATCCCAGACCGTTCCGAAGTCTCCCCGTGAGAGTCTCCGAACATGTTTGAGCACAAGGTTGTCAAGAAGGCGAACCGTCTTGTGTGGCGCATGAGCCCGACAAAGCTCGCCGGAGAGTTCGTCCCTGCTGGCCAGGCGCGAGGGGAGCGTCCGGAGTCCTGCGAAATGTCGGATTGCGGGTTTCGCGAGTCGTCAGTGGAGTTGTCTCATGGCACGGACGTGACCGAGATGGAGATGGATACGCTGCCGGGTGAACTGGTCGCCGCGTTCTTGAAGTTAGGCCGGTGACACTCAAACAGCGCAACCGTGTCGCGGCACCGCTTGATCTCAATACCGCGCACTTATGACGCTCTGCATGAGAATCTCTGCAATAGTCTGGCAGCTATGAAAATCAAAAAATTCACTTGGCTGTCTGCGGTGAAGGACGTCGTCATATTCAACAGGTCAACAGGTCAACAGGTCAACAGGGCCCCAAGCCGTACTGTCCCGAGCAATGCCAGCACTCAGCACGCTCACGGCTAGTGATCTACTGGCGCACCCAGGTGGCGGACAGGTCCCTGGCAAATAGGCCACGCAGGCCGAGAATCCGGGTACCGGTATTGGCGCAAGCCAAGTCAAGCAAGTAGCCCGTCTCGTCCATCGTGGGCAGCGATTCGAAACGCGGTCGGTCGCTTGCCACGTTGGCACACAGACAGTCGGCGCTAAGCCTTAAATGTGGCGCTCAGCGTGGCCGTGACAGCCACTTCAGCAAGGTGGCGAACACCTGCTCCATGCGGATGGGCTTGGAAAGGTGGTCGTCCAGGCCGGCCGCGAGGCAACGTTCGCGGTCCTCGTGCAGCACGCTGGCAGTCAGCGCGATGATGGGCGTCGCGGCGCATTCAGGCATCCGCCGTATGGCGCGGCAGGCTTCGTCGCCGCCCATCACCGGCATCTGCATGTCCATCAGAATCAGGGCATAGCGCGTGGCTCGAGCCATGGCTACTGCGACGGCGCCATTGGCCGCTACGTCAACCTGCAGCCCGGCACTTTCAAGGAGGGCGCTGACGATGACCTGATTGGTCTCATCATCCTCGGCCAGCAAGATGCGCGTGCCGGCGAACTCGGTCTGCAGTCTCTCCTTCGCCGATCGCTCGTCGGACGCTGGCGGGGCCACGTAGGGACTAGTGGCCTTGCCCACAACTGCGGTGAACCAGAAACAGCTGCCCACACCGGGCTCGCTCTCTACGTCGATGGTGCCCCCCATCATCTGAACCAGTCGTGCGCTGATCACCAGACCCAGTCCGGTGCCCCCAAACCGGCGTGTGGTCGAACTGTCGGCCTGGACGAAGGCAGAGAACAACCGCGCGCGATCGTCGGGCGCGATCCCGATACCGGTGTCCCGCACCTCGAAGCGCAGCAGCACTTCGCTGGCCTTGTCCTGCAGCACGCACACTTGCAGGGTGACCTCGCCGGCCGATGTGAACTTGACAGCGTTGGCCAGCAGGTTCAGCAGGATCTGCTTGAGCCGGAAACTGTCGCCGCGCAGCGCTCGCCCTGCGAGATCTGCGGGCCAATCCGCCCTGAGCGAAAGGCCCTTGGCAACAATGGTGGGCGAGAGAAAGGCTGTGACCTCGTCGACGACATCGGCAAGGCTGAAGTCGACGATCTGGAGAGACAGGCGGCCCGCCTCGATCTTGGAGATGTCCAGCACATCGTTGACCAGCGTGAGCAGGTGCATGGCCGAAGTCTTGGCTTTGCGAAGCCAGTCGGCCTGCGTGGCATCTGACGCCCGACCTGACGCGAGATCGATCATGCCCATGACGCCGCTCAAAGGAGTGCGCAGCTCATGGCTCATGTTCGACAGGAAACTGCTCTTGGCGCGATTCGCGGCCTCGGCCGCGTCGCGAGCGGCCTCCAGTTCGGCGGTGCGCAGCGCAACCAAATTCTCCAGCTTGGCGTTCAGGTCAGCCAACTGCTGAAGCGCGTCCGCCGTGTCGGCTTGCGCCTGCTTCAGCGCCTCGTTCTGCATCTCCAGCTCAACCTGGTGCACCTGGAGTTCATGCAGGCGCCTTGGGTCCGCCGTGCCCCCGACCTCGGTCTGGCTCTGCGCCAGCGCAAGTTCGGCGCGGCGGCGTAGTTCGACCGCATCGTGTGACGCCTTGTCGTGGCTCACTTCAGGCTCCCGTCAGGCAGCTGCGTAGCTGGCGTTTCACGTCCGCGCAACCGGGCCTCCAGCTGCTTGATGGTGGTGATGTCAGTGAAGGTGATGACAGCGCCGTCGATCACGTTGTCCTGGGTGCGGTAAGGCATGGTGCGTACGCGGAACCAACGGTCGTCGTGCGTACTCGCCACGGTTTCCTTGAATATCAGTGTTTCGAGAACGTCGAGCGCTTCGGCCCCAAGTTGCGGGTAGTTCAGGTCGGTGGCTATGTCCGAAAGCGGCCGGCCCAGGTCGCCCGGTCTGAACTTGAAGAGTTTGGTGGCGGAGGTGGTGAAGCGCCGCAGCTTCATGTCGGCGCTGAGGAAGACGGTGGCGATTTCAGTGCTGTTCAGCAAGTTCGCCATGTCGTTTCTGACCTCGGTCAGGTCGTCCACCTTCGACTGCAGTTCGGCATTGACAGTCTGCAGCTCCTCGTTCAATGACTGCAACTCCTCTTTGGAGGTCGTCAGCTCCTCGTTCGTCGACTGCAATTCCTCGTTGGTTGACTGCAGCTCCTCGTTGCTCGACTTCAGCTCCTCCACCGTGGTCTGCATGCGTGTGTGAGTGGCATGCAGGGCCTCTCGGGCCTGCTCCAGCTCCAACAGCAGCGCGCTGTGCACCTCGAACGCCGCGCCCTTGGGCGACCGACGGCGCCTGGGCAACGTGGCCACGTCCTTGAAGACAATGATGATCCGGCCCTTCAGCGGCTCGGGTTCGTCCAACGCTTGCACGACGAGGTCGACGACCTGAGTGCCGCCATTGATCTCGACGCGCAGGCCGTTCAGCAGTACCGGCTGGCCCTCGTTCAAAGCCCGAGGAATGGCACCCATCAGCGCCTCGCGCAGGCCCTCGCGTGCCATGGCGTGCACGTTCATGTTGGTCTTGCCTGCGGCCGGCTCTAGGTACTTGCCTGTACGACCGCTGACATACAGGATGTCGCCTTCCGCATTGACGAGTACCGCCGGTGGTGCCCAGGTCTGCTGGATCAAGTGATCCGTGCACAAGCCGAGTGAATCCGCGCGGTCGATCGTGGCGGCCTCGCGCCCCGCCACGGCGACCGGCAACCTGGCGCTGCTCAGCTTCATCTGCGACAGCTGCAGTGGCCCGTCCAGCCGCCGGTAGACGCGCAGCCTGGAATCCGGCTGCGGAAACAGGTGGTCGAAGCTGCCGACCGTCTCAGAACTCCCCAGCAACAGCATCCCGCCGGGCGCAAGCGCGTAGTGGAAGAGCGGGAACATCTTCCGCTGCAGTTCTTGGCTGAAATAGATCAAGAGGTTACGGCAGGCCAGGATGTCGAGCTTGGTGAATGGCGGGTCGGACACGATGTTCTGCGTGGCAAACACCACCATCTCCCGGATGTCCTTGCAAACGCGCCAACTGCCATCGGACTCGGCCACGAAGTGGCTTGCCAGACGTTCGGCAGACACATCGGCGGAAATTTTTGCCGGGTAGCGGCCCTTGCGCGCGGTGTCGATGGCATCGGGACTGAGGTCGGTGGCGTAGATCTGCAACGTGCAGCGGGCAGGCGGCTTGGCGCGCTCCAAGGCCTCCTTGAAGACGACGGCCAGCGAGTAAGCCTCTTCGCCTGTCGAGCAGGCCGACACCCAGGCACGCAGCGCACGGCCCTGCGGGTAGCGCGCCAGCAGCGCTGGCAACGCCTCGGCAAGGAGGTGCTCCCAGAGTTCATGGTCTCGGAAAAAGCTTGTGACGCCAATCAAAAGTTCCTTGAACAGCAGGTCGAGTTCTTGCGGGTTGCCACGCAAGTCGGCCGCGTATTCCTCGATGGTGGCAATCTGGTGAACCACCATGCGCCGCTCAACGCGGCGGTACAGAGAGTTGGTTTTGTAGAGCGAGAAGTCGTTGCCGCTGCGGTCGCGCAGCAGGATCACGATCTTGTCGAGCGTGCTCAGAATCCTGGCCGCCGTGTGGGGCTCTGCGAGCGCCTGCAGTGCCGGGCGGCGAAGGTATTCGAGGATGCGTATCGCCATGGCCTCGGGTCGGGCGACGATATCGACGACGCCGGCCCGGATGGCGCTGCCGGGCATGCCGTCGGCCTGCGCGCTGCCTGGATCCTGGGCGAGGGTCAACCCGCCTTGGTCTTTGATCGCCGCCAGACCGTAGACGCCGTCGGAGCCCATGCCTGACAGCACGACGCCGATGGCCCGTTCGTGTTGGTCTTCGGCCAACGCACGCAGCAGGAAATCCACCGGCAGCCTGAGGCCGCGAGGCGCCGGCGGTTCGAACAGGTGCAGATGGCCGTGCAGCAGCGACAGGTCGCGGTTGGGTGGGATGACGTAGACGTGGTCGGGCTGTATCGCCATGCCATCCATCGCCTCGGCCACAGGCATGGTCGTGAAGCGGCTCAGCAGTTCAGGCAGCGCGCTGACGTGGTTGGGCGAGAGATGCTGCACGACGATATAGGCCGTGCCACTGGCTGGCGGCGCATGCGAGAAAAACTTTTCCAGCGCCTCAAGCCCGCCTGCGGAACAGCCGATTCCGACGACCGGAAATTCTTCGGCTGCCCTGTCTGCGCCGGCGTCCGCCCCCCCCTCAGCGGTGCGCCTCGCATCCCGAGGCTTTCTGGTAGCGGGAAGTCTGACAGTCATTGCACGGCCTTCGATGGGTATGAATGCTCGGCAGACCGGGAAGTTGCTTCGCCTTCCGCCTCACTCATTGTGCGCCCGTGACGGGAGCGGGCGTGCAGTGGCCGCCAGGGATCAAGTCTGCGCTCTCTGCTGCTATCCGCGCCTTGCACCGAGCCTGGATCAGTGGCCGATGAGCAAGAACCGTCATCGATGAACCGCGAACAGGTTCCGTGACGCCCCAACCAACATTGTCGGCTGAGTGCCATTTCCCCGGTGTCGCAGATATCACCGAGAGAATCCTGGAACCCAACGCTAGGAAAGCGGCATGCCCAAGCAACCACGCCTTGACCCCCGCCCCGGCGTTACCGAACTCGTGGATCTCCTGAACTCTCGACACGAAGTTTAGGCAGGTGACCTGGCGCCCGTGCTGTCCCGGCTGAAGGTGTTTCTCGCTGCCCGCGAGGACGCCGGGCTGTACAGGGGCCACATCACGCTCGTCGTCGACGACTACAACATCGACCCACGCGAGCTGGTCGACATGCCGCCGGCCGGGGCGCCATCGGCCGAGGGGCGAGCGAGCTGCAGCCGCAGGCTCTCCAGCCCGCGCAGGTTGGCAAGTGGGCGCCAGGCCGGTTGCCCGTCGGCCAGTGCCAGAGTCGGGTAGCGCTGAAGCGGTCGGGTGAATGCGATTTCAGCTTCCAGTCGAGCCAGCGGCGCGCCCAGGTAATAGCGGATGCCGGCGCCAAAGGCGAGGTGTCCGTTGGGTTGGCGGTCGATGTCGGAGCAGTCGGGGTCGGCGAAAGCCGCCAGGCCGTGGTGCGCGGCGCCCAGCATCGCGTACATCACCTGCCCCGCGGGCACCACCGCGTTGCCGATCGCTTACGGCACGATGGTGTGACGCGCGATCGTCATCACAGAGCCTTCGCAGCGCAGGATCTCATCGACGGCGGTGTGCATCATCGCGGCGTCGTTACCCCGGGTGCCACACAAGCGCTCCAGTTCGGCTGGATGGCGCACAAGAGTCAGCGCGCCGTTGCCGACCACGTTCGTCGTGGTCTCGTGGCCGGTGATGAACATCAAGATCAGGTTGCCGATCAGTTCGTCGTCTCTGAATGGCACCCCGCCCTCCGTGTTGGCCCTGCTGACAGCGACCATCAGGCCGAGCACATCGCGACGAGGCCGCCTCCAGGTCGCTGCGCTCGTCGGCCGTCAATGTCATTCTGCGCATGCCCTCGAAGATGGAGCATACACATCCGATTTCAATGCTTCTGTGGACTGGCGGGGCCCAGCATGGCCTGATGTTCAAGACCGGCACCGTGGTGAGTGCGCCCCTCAGCGCTGCGCCGAGTTCGACCAAGAACGAAAGCGGCCAGCGCGACCCTGTGATTCATCAGATGCAGAAGGGCAAGCAGTGGCACTTAGGGTTGATGGCGTACATTCGGGTGGATACCCAGTCGGGGCTGGTGCATGCGGTCGTAGGCACTGCGGCCCACGTCAACGATATGACGCAGGCTCACGCGCTGCTGCACCGTCAGAGCCCGCGCAGCGCGTGGCGAGAGCGCGGGGGCCACGTCGATGGTGCGTTACAAGCGGCCGAGCGCGCTTGACTTTGTGCAGGTCGAAGCGACAGACCTTGCAGGGTCAACGCAGCGACGATCGCCGGGTGCCGCGGAACGCTCGCTGTCTCAGGCTGAACCGTGCACCGTGCCCAAGCACCTGCGCCCGCAGCGGTCGGCGCCGGACTGCGGGCGGCGAGTCCAGCGGGCCAATGAACAACGGTGGCAGAGGTTGCGACGGCGTATCGCGGTAGACAGCCGGGCCGCCCCGCTGCGCCGCACGCCAATGTCGGAAAAGATGCCATGCATTCAGCGGCGCGAGTATCAGGTGCAGCACCAACACGGGAGCCAGGTCGGCCAAGCTGCCATACGCGATGAAGGCCAGGTTGGCCATCAGCGCCAAAGCCCGCAATCGCAGCATGCGAGTACACGCGAAGCAGCAAGCCGTCAGGGCAGCCGCAATCCAGCCCGCAGCATCGATCGTCAGCGTTTCCAAAGTCACGCCTTCAATCACCGATGCCCGAAAAAACCGGGCTGCACCGCCGTGTCACGCACCAGCCGCCACCCGGGCCAGCCGCACTCACGGCGCGGTCGATCTGGCGCACATCAACGTCTTGCATGGTGTGCACTCCTGAATCGGAACGGGAGAGGCGCTGCCGCCCTGAGCGCGCCGCTCAGCGCCTACTCTTGGCGGCTGCCAGGGCAGGCTGCGCATAACTGCGTCCCACCATGGTTGGCACCGGTTGCCGCGCCAGTTGGGCCCAGGCCGTCAACTGGTCTGGGCTGCTGTCCCAATCCTTGTCGAACACCAGCGGGCCATTCAGATACATCCACAGCGCCATGGCTGCTGCGGGCGCGTGCCCGGCGTCCGCAAGCCCGCAGAAGCGACCGTAGGCCTCGGAGAATCGGGCTTGGCGAAACGAGGCCAAAGCCTCGGCATGCAACTGTTCGCCCATGCCCGAGCTTTCCCGTGCGAAGGCGCCTGGCGGGGAACTCGCCAACACCAGCATGACGACGGGAATCCACTGCACGAGCTTGTTGGGCATGGCTGCTCTCCTGAACCGGGTTTCTGAGGAATCACGCGGCCATTCAGTGAGTCGCCAGCGCGTTCCCGCATGGTGGCGGCATCGGGTGCGATGGCTGCGCCGTGGTTCAAGAGTGAACAGCAGGCGAGGCGCTCGTTACAGTCGCGGCCCAGGCGTTACGCCGCATCAGGCCATGAACGGAGAGGGACGGGCAGACAAGCCATGGAACAACTGGACGAGATCCTGGCCGAACTTGCGAAGCTGGGCGAGACGCGCACGTGGGAGCCAGGAGCGGCCGTCGTCACCGAAGGCGCGGAAGCCGACTGCATGTACATCGTGCACACCGGTGAGCTGCGTGCCGTGATCGCCGGTGAAGGTGGGCGCCTTGTGGAACTGAACACGCTGGGCCCGGGCGAGGTTTTCGGCGAGCTGATGCTCAGTGGCGAGCGGCGAGCCGCCACCGTGGAGGTGACAGTCCGAGCGCGGCTCACGCGCGTGACACGGGCGGAAGTCGAGCGTGTGCTCGCTTTGCGGCCCGATCTCGCCTTCCACCTCATCCAACGCCTGGTGCAGCGGGTACGCATGCTCACGGGCACGGTCGGTCGACTGGCTTCAGTCGATGTCTACGGGCGGCTGGTGGGTCTGTTCGACATGCTGGCGGTAGAGAAGGACGGCCGGTGGGTGGTGCCGGGCCCGCTGAGCCAGACGCGCATTGCCGAGCGCCTCGGCGCTTCAAAGGCGATGGTCAACCGATTGCTGCAGGAGCTGGCGCGCGGCGGCTACATCGAAGTCACCCGCACGCAGATCGTGCTGTTCAAGAAGCTGCCGTCTCGCTGGTAGCCGACACAGGAGGTTCTCGTTGTCATCCTCGTTACCGTCCCCGTCGCCGATGGATTCGGAAGCCTTGGCCCTGGAAGCTGGCGTTGTGAGCCTGGAAGCCCAGCGCACCAGCTTGGGCAATGCCGTTGTCGATGCCGCCTTGGCCGGCCTGCGTGCCAGGCTGGTGGCGCTGCAAGCGGCTGACGGCGCCGACGCTGTCAGCACGGCCAGCGCCGCGGCCCCCACGCGTTTGCTCAAGCAAGTCAGCCTGCTCTTCCTGGACGTGGTCGGCTCCACGATGCTGAGCCAGTACCTCGACCCCGAGGAAACCGGCGCTTTGATGGACGGCGTCCTGCAGCGCGGCACGGCGCTGGTGGCCGCCCACGGCGGGCGGGTGGTTCAGTACGCCGGCGACAGCCTCCTTGCGGTCTTCGGCCTGGAAGAGGCCAACGAAGACGATGCCGAGCGCGCCGTGCGTTGCGGCTTGCGCCTGGTGGCGCTGGGGCAGCAGTTGGGTGCCGAGGTGTTGGCCAAGCACGGCCGTGCGGGCTGCAACGTGCGCACAGGCATCCACACCGGCGGCGTGCTGGTCGGCGGCGGCGGTGGGGGTGCGGGCGACGAGGGCGCCGTGCGCGGCCTGGCCGTCAATATCGCCGCACGCATGGAGCAAAGCGCGCCCGCTGGTGGGCTGCGCATCAGCCAGGACACCTGGTCGCAGGTGCGCGGCCTGTTCGAGTTCAGCCCGCCCGAGGTGTTGCAGGTCAAAGGCGTGGATGCGCCCATCGTCAGCCACCTCGTGCACAAGCCGCTGGCCCAGCCTTTCCGCCGCGGCGCACGCGGCATTGAAGGGGTGGCCACACGCATGATCGGCCGCGAGGCCCAACTTGAGGCTCTGCAAGCGGCCTTCAGGCGCCTCTTTGCAGATAACAGCCTGGTAGTCGTCAGCGTGGTGGCCGAGGCGGGCCTGGGCAAGAGCCGCCTGATCGACGAGTTCCATGCCTGGACGGCGCATCAGGCCGACCCGGTGCAGCGCTTCTGCGGCCGCGCCACGCCACAGACCCAGGGCCAGCCCTATGCGCTGCTGCGCGACATCGTCGCCTCGCGACTGCACATCGGCGACGACGACACGCTGGACGAAGCCAAGGCGAAGATCGAAGCGGGGCTGATGCCGCTGTTCGCCGACGAGCCAGCCTTTGCGCAAGGGCATGCACATCTGTTGGGCCACCTGATCGGCCTGGACTGGAAAGACAGCCCGCACCTGCGCGGCATCCTGGACGACCCCAAGCAGATCCGCAGCCGTGCTCAGCACACGGCGGCGCAGATGTTCCGGCGTGTCTGCAGGCCGATCGGCGCGGGCTACAGCACGGGGGTGATCCTGCACCTCGAAGACCTGCACTGGGCCGACGATGAAAGCCTTGACTTTCTGGATTACCTTTGCGAAGTCAATACTGATCTGCCACTGTGGGTGCTGGCCGTCACGCGGCCCACGCTCTTCGAGCGGCGCAGCCAATGGCCCCACCCGGCCGCGCAGCACGAACGCATCGACCTGCAGCCGCTGGACGTACACGCCCGGCGCGCGCTGGTCGACCAGCTGCAGGACAAGCTGCCCGACCCTCCGGCGATGCTGATCGAGCTGGTCGTCAACCGTGCCGAAGGCAACCCCTTCTTCACCGAAGAACTGGTGCGCATGCTGATCGACCAGGGCGCCATCGATGCCAGTGGCGCTCCGTGGCGGCTGCACGCCGACCGCCTGTTGGCCAGCAAGGTGCCCGTCACTCTGACGGGCGTGCTGCAGGCGCGGCTGGACGGGCTGCCCGCCGCAGAAAGGCTGACGCTGCAGGAAGCCAGCGTCATTGGGCAGCTGTTCTGGGACCGCGCGCTGATCGCCCTGGACGCGGGGGCCGCGACCGTGCTGCCGCGGCTGGTGCGGCGAGAGCTGACTTTGCCGCGCCAGGACACCGACCCCGACGGCCTGCGTGAGTACGCCTTCAAGCACGCGCTCCTGCATCAGGTGACCTACGAGACGGTGCTTAAGGGCGAGCGCCGTCTGCTGCACGCCAAGCTGGCCGCCTGGCTGGCGGCCCAAAGCGAGAGCAACAGCGCCCGCGCAGGCGACTTTCTGGGTGTGACGGCGTACCATTTTCAGGAAGCCGGCGCCGCTGCAGAGGCGGCCGAGTTCCACGCCCGCGCTGCCGAACACGCCTTGGGACGCCTGGCACACGCGGCCGTGCTGGCCCATGTGCAGCAAGCGCTCCCGTTGCTGGACAAACTCGCCCCCGAAGCTTGGCAGTTGCCGCTGCGCTGGCGCTTGCTACGCACGCGCGAGCGAACGCTTTCCTTCCAGGGCGAGCGTGAAACTCAGGCGGCAACGCTGGATGCGATGGAGGCGCTGGCCGAGACAATGCACGATGACGAACGGCGCTCTGCGGTCGCCGACCGCCGCGCCCACCTGGCGCTGCACACAGGCCGCCACGCCGAGTGCGAAGTGTTTGCGCGCCGCGCCGTGGCGCTGGCCAAACAGGCACTGGCCGGTGGCCCGGGCGGCCTCTTGCCCAGCGCTAACGCGACCGCGCTGCACGAACAGCGGCTGTTGGACCTGCGCTTGCACGGCCTGGCTTTGGTGAACCAGAACCGGTGGGATGAAGGACAGGCCCTGCTGCAACAGGCCTTGGAAGAGGGCCGAGAACGTGGCCTGATCAAGCTGCAGGGCTACTGCCTGAACAGTCTGTCGTTGGTGGAAACGCGCCGCGGCGACCAGGTCCGCATGCTCGAATTGGCCCGGGCGACGCTGGACTTGTTGCGCCAGGCTGGCGACAGGCGCAATGAAGGCGTCGGGCTGGTCAACGTCGGTTTCGGCTGGCTGGCGCTGGGCCACCTGGCCGCGGCTCGGCAAGACCTAGAGACTGCGTTGCGGGTGGTGGCACAGAACGGCGATCGCCTCGCCGTATGTGGCTGCTCGCTGGGTTTGTCGAGTCTGGCGCAGCTGGAAGGTGATGCCCGCCAAGCACAAGGGTTTGCACAACACGCGCTGGAGATCGCGGTGGCTGTGCGCGCGCCGCAGTACGAGGCTTGGGCGTTGCTCTTGCGTGGCCGGACCGAGGTGGCGCTGGGCCAACTGGCAAAAGCCGCGCAAACCTATGCACAGACGCAGAGCCTGGCGCGAGATATCGGTCACGGTGCCCGGTTCGACGCAAACGCTGGCCTGGCCCAGGTGGCCTTGATGCAGGGCGAACTCGGTTTGGCATTGCGGGAAGCAGAAGTCTTGGTTTCGATGGCCATAAAGCAGGCCGGCCAGACGTCTAGTGATGTGGCCCCCAGCCCTGCGCAGGGCGCAGGCAGGCCTACACACGCCGCTGCCGTTGCTGCTGCAGACGGCAGCTTCGACGGCGCCGAGTCGCCGCGGCTGATTGAACTCACTCTGCACCAAGTGTTTGCGGCCGCCGGCGACTCCCGCGCTACGGCCTGGCTGAACCGCGCTTACCGCGAGGTAAGGTCTCAGGCCGACGCCCTGCAAGACGCCGCCCTGCGGCAGATGTTTCTGTCCCATATCCCCGAGCACCGCGAGATCTTGGCGCTGTGGGCGGCCCACGATTTGCCAGGCACGCCCTGAAGCGCGCGCCCTCATCTGGCTGGAGCCAGGAACGTGGTGCTGGAGTTGCTCAGGCGCGCCAGCGTCGACAACTGCTTCGAGAAGGCGGCGCCACAGGGCGAAAAGCGTGCAGCGCGCGCGGCAGATTGCACCCGCGCCGTTTGCAGCTGAAGGCCAGCAGCTTGTTGTGCCCAAACTCGCCGCAGCGAAGCCTCAGGAAGCCGTGCGTCAGGATGCCGCACGCAAGAAAAGCCTCGAACTCATCGTTGATGAATCGAGATAGCTCCAACCCGGTGCTGGCTTCGGTGTGGGCCATGAAGGGTGCCACGTGCTGCTGCACCAGGCGGTGCAGCGCGATCTGCTCCGGTCGATGGCGCTCGTCACGAACCGGGGCGCCAGCGGACGCCCGCCGGGGCTGCTGGCCGATGGCTTGCATGATGCGCTCCAGTGGTGGTGAGCCCGACCGGACTCAAGCCGCGCGGCACCTCTATCGCCCTGTGCTGCGTACCGATGTATGCCCGAAGCTGCGAGGTCTCTCTCGAGCGGCCGCGTTCGGGTCCGACCGGCCGCTTCCGGGCGACGAATTCGGGGCTGCGGAGGTCGGGTCAGGGTGGCGAAAGGACCAGGTCGTCGCCCGCGGGAGCAGTCGTTGGCTGGCCATCGCCGAGGTCCTGACCCTACCGCGGGTGCTGCCGCCAACGGAGGGCAGGTTCCGAGGTCTAGCTCACAGCCGCGCGGGCGATCGGCCAAAGTCAGGTATCGGCAACCGCTGACATTCGCCGGCGCACCGTGACCGGCTGCCGACAGTCTCGACCGGGCTCCAGCCTGTTTTCGCGCCTGCTGGCCGTGTTGCATGCTGCGAGTGCAAAGGGGCCCGCGCGCCGCGATCGTCCGAACCCTGGTGCTTACTGCAATGCGGGTAGGCCCCTCATGAAGATAGGGGTCTGCGTTGGCGTCCAGTTTGGCCAATAGGTTTGCCCGTAGGCGGTGACGTTGCAGCCTTCTGGCGCGCTGCTGCCGTGGACAGAAATCGAGGTATAGCGCCCAGGAACGCAGCGTGCCTTGCCGTCTTGCCCCTCCGTGCAGGCGGCTGCGATGCGCAGCACCACCAGATCCTGTTCGCGCCAGCGCGTGGTGACGTAGCCACTCGGCACGCGCTCTTCACCGAGCTGCCAGGTCTGGAAATCGGCATTCACTACCGGCACCGCATGGCGCCCCGCAGAGCCGCCATGCACTAGCTCTGGGCCCCCCACCGTCTCGTCGTCAACAACCTCGAAGTTCCGGCCGGCCATCAGGTCGCCCAACACCTGCTCACACCATGCGACCGGAGCGCCGCGTAGTGGTGTGGCCAGGATGTCGCCAGCCCTCGAAGCCCCGCGGAAGTATTCGATAACGGCGCGGCGCGACAGGGCCAAGCGCGCCACGGCGATCTGGCGCACCTCCGCGCGTCGGGCCGCGTGCAGACAGGCGCGCTGCCCGGTCGGGTTCTGCGGCTGCGGCTGGCAGGCCGCCACGGTGGCTGCAAGCTGCGGGCTCGGGTCGGGCGCGTGGCCTATGCGCCGGGTGTCGGTCATCGGACCTGGCGGGGCTGGCCGCGCCCTCGCCGCATCGTCGCCTTGGCATTTTGCCGTCCCCTCGGGACAGCGGTGCGGCGAGTCGACAAACGCCGTCACGGCCCCGGTCTGGCAGCGGTAGACCTGGGCCGTCACAGGCAGCACGCCAAGCAGGGCGCCCAGAACGATGGCGCTCGCCGGCCGCACGCCGGCCCAGGCGCGCGCAGCGTGCGGGCAGCCGCGCAGGCTCATCGCCCGCCGACGCTGAAGTCGGCGCCGCTGTAGCTGCCCTGGAACGACCGAAGCTCACGCTGGCCGGTATAGCGGGTCACGGCCTGACACAGATTTGCGTACTCTGCGCTATCGACCGAGTTGGCATAGGCCGAACCGATGCGCAGCACGGGCGGCGTGCCGATGCCGGTTACGGCGGATGGGTGGTAGCCGCTAAGCAGCACGGCGGAGATCTGGGCCCCGGCGTTGACTACGATCCAGTTTACGGGCTCATAGGAGGACAGCACCAACACCACCGGACGTGCCGAGGGCCGTACCACCACGCGCACGTTCCGGGGCTCCTGGCGACCCATGCCGGGCCTGGAAGGGCCTTTGCCTTCGTAGACACCCACCATGTGCACCTGGGCATCAGCTGGCACTCCGCTCAAGCCGGGTGCGCTGTGCCACGGTGAGGGTGCAGCCGCAGTACGGCCAGCGGCCATGCCCTGCTCGCCGCTTTCTCGCACCTGGGCCTGAAGCTTGGCCAGCTGCAACTCCAGTTCAAACGCGGCCACCGGCTTGTCCAGCGGCTGAGCCTCGCCCGTGGAGACCTTGTCGCCAAACCAAGCCTCATTGCCACGGCGCAGGAACCCGACACGGTCTCCGATGTCGACGATATGACCCCGAGACCCACCGAGATCGACAGGCGTCACCGTGCCGTTGGTGATGTCGAGGGCCCAGGGCGCCAGCCCCAGGCCCCGGACGTCTGTAGCGTCGAACATGATCCGGTTCTCGTTCAGTTTCGCGAACGGGATGCCGAACAGCGGCGCACTGCGCCAAGTGCCGCTCTCGCCGCTTTCGAGGTCGAGCCAGCCGATGTCGCGCATGGAGGCGTAAACAACCCGCCGCCCTGCCTGCATAGGCACCGGTTGGCCGGAGGTGAGGCCCGGCCCGCTGGCGATGGTGTAGCGCTTCAGCGCTGATGCCGTGATGCCTTGTGGCGAGCGCTTGTGTTCCACCAGCACCAGCTCGCGCGCCGTACCCAACAAAAGCCGGCTCGTCGGGCCCGGCAGGTGGGCCGCGAAGGAACTGTTCTTGAGAGATACCGGGTGCACCTCGATGCGGCCGCTCTGACCATCTGCCAGCAAAACCTCACCATCGCCCCCGGCCAATGCGAAAGCCTGGACCTCGGGCAGCCAGGCGAGCAAACGCACGCCATGGCTGCCGCTCATGCTCCAGATCTTGCTGCCGGTCTCGGCTTCAACGAAGGTCGGTGCCTGTCCGGATGTGTTGAAGACCAGGACGCGGCCATTGGGCGCAAGGCGCATGCCGGCGTCGCTGGCGCCGGCAGCGCCTGGCAGCTGGGCGATCACCTTTCCGCCGGGCATCTCCACCACGGCGCCTTCACCACGACCGTCGCGCAACACGCCAACTCCCGCGTCGCGCGCCAGCACGCCCGAGGAGATGTAGCTCAGCTTGCCCTTCGGCAAAGCGGCGATGGGCCCGGCCTCCGTCAACGGCCTCAGGGGCGGCTTTGCCAGCAGGACGCCCACGGTGCGGACACCGTAGAACTTCAGCAGCTCCGCGTCCTGCTCCTGGAAGCAGGTCGCTGCCAGCGGCAGCGCCCGCACCGCAGCCACCGAATCGAAACGGCCGACGGCCGCATCTTTCACGCACGCCAGGGCACGCAGTGCCATGCGCGACTCGAGCTGTGCCGGCAGGGCGTCTGCCGCCTGCGCATCGTCAGCGAGCAGGTTCGACAATCGCTCCTGGGCCACCTTCACTTCGGGTGAAGGCGGAAATGCAGCGTTGATCTTCTTGACCACCGGCATGGCGGCCTCTTGCACGCGGGTACAGCCGCCCAGGCTGGCGCACAAGGCCAAGCCAGCCAGCGCCGTCAGAAATCGCATGAATCACTCCCTGGCGCCGCGAACCAACCGCAGGCACTCTTATTGGTGCGTGATTCTGCGGGTCTAAGGAAACTCTGCAAAACAGGCCCATGACTTGCATGCTGTGAAGACATGACCGCCACCCGCAGCAACGCCATGAAGCAACTCGGCCTGGGCCTGAACCTGTCGACGAAGAAGACCCGCAAGGGCAAGTTCCTCGACGAGATGGAACGCGTGGTGCCTTGGGCAGCGCTGGTGGCGATCGTCGAGCCGCACTGCCCGCGTGCCAAGACCGGCCGTCCGCCATTTGCGGTAGAGACGATGCTGCGGATCCACTACTTGCAGCAGTGGTTCTGCCTGTCGGACCCGGCGATGGAAGAAGCGCTGCACGACACACCGGTGTTCCGCGAGTTCGCCAAGATCGACCAGGGCGTGACGCGGCTGCCCGACGAGACGACGATCCTGCGCTTCCGTCACCTGCTGGAGCGCCATAACCTGGCGCCAGACATGCTGCGCCTGGTCAACGACATCCTGGGTGCGAAGGGCCTGCTGCTGCGCACGGGCACGGTGGTGGATGCCACGCTCATTGCCGCGCCGAGCTCGACCAAGAACGCCAACGGTGAGCGCGACCCCGAGATCCACCAAGCCAAGAAGGGGAACAACTGGTACTTCGGCATGAAGGCCCACATCGGCGTGGACGCGCAGTCGGGTCTGGTGCACACCGTGGCGGGCACTGCGGCCAACGTCCACGACCTGAACATGGCTGGAGCGCTGCTGCACGGCGAGGAGGAAGCCGCCTTCGGCGACGCCGGCTACCAAGGCGTGCACAAGCGGCCCGAAGCGGCCGGGCCGACCTGGCACGTGGCCATGCGCCCCGGTCTGCGCCGCCAACTCAACCCGTTCATCGAGCCGGACTTCGTGGCCGAGCGGGTGGAGAAGATGAAGGCCAGCATCCGCGCCAAGGTCGAGCGTCCGTTCCGCGTGCTCAAGCGGCAGTTCGGCTTCACGAAGGTGCGCTACCGCGGTCTGAAAAAGAACACCGCGCAGATCATCACGCTGTTCGCGCTGGGCAACCTGTGGATGGCGCGTAGGCAGTTGATGGAAGCGCAGGGATGAGTGCGCGTGCGAAGCCCGAAAGGGCCTCGCCGAGCGGCTCAGGATGCTGCAAAGCGTCGCAAATGAGCCCCGGAGACTTCAATTCGAGGACCTCCCTGCGGCATCGTCGTCAGGTCGCCTCATAACGCGCTGCGCGCTGAGTTGCGCAGACCATCCCTAAGTCGCGGCAGGGCTGTATCCGGGCGTGAATAGTGCCCAACCGGGCGGGATTGACCTTTGCTGTCCGACCAACAGTCTGACGGATATCCGCGACGTCAAAACCTGCCTGCCTACTCAGAAGCTGCGTAACTCAAAACGACGAAGCCGCACGACCCGTGACGGCGGCTTTACAGCGGCTGCCGGACGCCGCCAGCCCTCGAACTCACGGTCTCGGACACCTCACAGTCGTTCGGGCTCGCACAGGCGGGCGCCACCACCGGCCGCTTACAGGGGTACTGCTGGCATTGCCGGCGACCGCTGCGGTGGCCGGAGGCCCAGACCCTTCGACCCACGTCAAACCTCGTCACGGCCAAGTCGAACGACTGCTCATCCTTGGCTCGACGGGACACACCCGACCCTGAGCCGAAGTCCGCGACCCAAAATTGCTCGCCCTGAAGCGGCCGGCCATATCCGTGCTTAGCCCCCCGAAGGAGATTGCGCAGTGGCGGACACATCCACAGCCGCCTCGATTCAGTGACCGGGGGATGGGGGCTCACGCCAACGGTAAGCTGACAATAAAGCTGTGTTCAACATTCAACGAGCGCTCTTCCCATGACCCTGACTTCGGCATTGACTGCGGCTTGGACATCCAAGCCCACCCAGCCCGGTATGCGCCAGCGTTTGTTGGCCGTCTGTTTCGCTTTCGCACCGCTGGTGGCGTCGGCCGCATCGCAGGCTCCCGTTGCGGCTCAGAACGGCATGGTCGTCAGTGCCCAGCACCTAGCTACCCGGGTGGGCGTGGACGTGCTCAAGGCAGGCGGCAATGCAGTGGACGCCGCCGTCGCCGTGGGCTACGCGCTGGCCGTGGTCTACCCGGCTGCCGGCAACCTGGGCGGTGGTGGCTTCATGACCATCCAGTTCTCCGACGGCCGCAAGACCTTCCTCGACTTCCGCGAGAAGGCCCCGTTGGCCGCCACCGCGAACATGTACCTCGATGCCGCCGGCAACGTCATCCCGAACGCCAGCACGCGGGGCCACCTGGCTGTGGCCGTGCCGGGGACGGTGGCGGGGCTGGAACTGGCGCTGTCAAAGTTCGGCACCATGCAGCGCGCCGCGCTGATGGCGCCGGCCATCCGCCTGGCCCAGGACGGCTTCGTGCTCGAGCCGGGTGATGTGGCTTTGCTCCGCGGCGCCAGCGACGACCTGCGCAAGGACGCGCCGTCTGCCGCCATCTTCCTTAACGCCGGCCAGCCCTTTGCGCCTGGCCAGCAGCTCCTGCAGAAGGACCTGGCCACGACGCTGCGTCTGATAGCCGAAAAGGGTGTGGACGGCTTCTACAAAGGGCCTGTCGCTGCTGCCATCGTGGACAGCAGCCAGGCCGGCAAGGGCATCATCACCCAGGCCGACCTCGACCAATACAAGACCCGCGAAATGGCACCGGTGGAGTGCAACTACCGCGGCTACGGTGTGGTGTCGGCCCCGCCGCCCAGCTCGGGCGGCGTGGTCATTTGCGAAATCCTAAACATCCTGGAAGGCTACCCGCTGAAGGACCTGGGCTTCCGTTCGGCGCAAGCCGTGCACGTCCAGATCGAGGCCATGCGCCACGCCTATGTGGACCGCAACAGCTACCTGGGCGATCCCGACTTCGTGAAGAACCCGCTGGAACGGCTGCTGGACAAAGCCTACGCCGCCACGATCCGCGCCGCAATCAACCCGACCCAGGCCGCCGTGTCCAGAGACCTCAAGCCGGGCGTCGCGCCGCACGAGGGCAACAACACCACGCACTACTCCATCGTCGACAGATTCGGCAACGCCGTGGCCGTCACCTACACGCTGAACGGCTGGTTCGGTGCGCGCGTCACTGCGGCGGGCACCGGAGTGCTGCTGAATAACGAGATGGACGACTTCACCGTGAAACTGGGTGTGCCCAACGCCTTCGGCCTGGTGCAGGGCCAGGCCAACGCCATCGCCCCCGGCAAACGGCCGCTCAGTTCGATGAGCCCGACCATCGTCACCCAAGACGGCAAGCCGGTGATGGTGCTGGGCACACCGGGCGGCAGCCGCATCATCACGGCGGTGCTGCACACGATCATCAACGTCATCGACTACGGCATGGACGTGCAGGAAGCGGTGGATGCGCCTCGCTTCCACCAGCAGTGGCTGCCGGAAGCGACCAACCTGGAGAACTTTGCGCTCAGCCCCGACACGCGCAAGATCCTGGAAGGCTGGGGCCAAAAGTTCAGCGGGCCCCAGCCGGCCAACCATCTGGCGGCGATTCTGGTGGGCGCGCCCAGACTGGGCGGCCAGCCAGTGGCGGGCTATCGCTACTTCGGGGCCAACGACCCGCGGATGAACACCGGGCTGGCGGCCGGGTACTGAGGCTGCCCCGGCTGCGGGTGAGGGCCAGGCCCTAACGGGCCATCGTCACCCAAGCCACTTCGAGCCAGTTGCTCGGCGTGGGGCACGGCGGTGATGTTCTGGCGCATGGCCCAGGTGAGCACCTGTCGGTGCAGTGGGATCACATTGATGGCGTCGCGGTGGGCCTGCAACGCGGCCTTCATCAGCTTCTCGCGTGTGGCCGGGTCGGGTCTCCGGTGGTTAGCCCCACGGTCTCAAGCCCTGCACTGCGCGTCAATCGCTCCGATTGCCGCCCACCCGTCGCTCAGTTGTAGCCCGCCTCTGTACCGCCCCGTTCTGGTGATCGGCTTGTGATTGCTTCCGACGCAGCGTCGATCAGACGAGCCGCCAGGAAGAAGCCGTTCGCCATAGTCGGCTGATGGCCGGGACGAGTCAAAGTGGAGTTCAAGTTGGCCGCCGTAAACCGGTCATCCAAGGCAGGCCGTCAGGGAGAGTTCCGAGGAGGTCACCAAGGGCCGGTCTTGGCCGACCACTGCCTGCCGCGACCGGCGGGTGTCTGGCTGCTCAACTAGTCCGACAGCTATCTGGCGCTGTGTCGAGCGGTGCGGCGGTCGCTGGGCGACCCACAAGAGTCACACGGCGATCTGGATTCACGGCCGGGAAGCCGCCATAGCGAGGACAGTTGGACGGCGTCAACCAGCATGGCTGGTAAAACGACATTCATCTTGGCCGGTTAGACGGGGATGAATGTCGTTGTTTAGTGGTTCAGGGCTTGACCTCCGTGGGCTGGTTGTCGTCGGTGTCGGATGATTGACGCCGACGCTGGGCTTTGTCGTTGGCACGCTGGGTTTGCTGCTGGCGGGCGGCGACCTTGCCGCGGTAGCTCTCGACCTTGTTGAGCTCGAAGATCGTCGAGTGGTGCACCAGGCGGTCGATGGCGGCCACAGTCATGCCGGGGTCGGGGAACACGTTGTTCCAGCCCGAGAACGGCTGGTTGGCCGTGATGAGGATGCTGCGCCGCTCGTAGCGCTCGGCGATCAACTCGAACAGCACGCTGGTCTCGGCCTGGTCCTTCCTGACGTACGAC
>JANMMD010000019.1:0-5758 GCA_031372905.1 Betaproteobacteria bacterium | reverse complement strand
GCGCAGCGCTTGCCGAATAGCGTCCAGCTTGATGTCCAGGCTGAAGGCCAGCGCCGCCGCGAACATCGCGTTCTGCACGTTGTGCATGGCGCGGCCTTCCAGCGTGGCCGGGATCAGGTGCGTCCACATCAGCGGGATGTGCCGGCCCTTGTCGTAGAGCGTGATCATCTGGCCGTTCACGCCATGCTCCAGCGCGCAGGCGCGGCCACCGGCGCGGATGTGTTCGCGCACGATGGCTCCCGTATTCGCGTGCTGCGGGTTCGTCGTCACATAGCACAGGTGCTTGGCGTCGGTGTGCGCGCTCATGCGGATGACGTTCTCGTCGTCGGCGTTGAGCACCGCGCAGTCGCGCGCCACTTCCACCAGGATGCGCTTGACTTCCGCCAGCTGCTCCAGCGTGTCGATGCCTTTCATGCCCAGGTGGTCGCTCTTCACGTTGAGCACCGCGCCGACATCCACGAAAGGCACGCCCATGCCGGCACGCAGCAGGCCGCCGCGCGCCACTTCCAGCACGGCGATGTCGATCTTCGGGTCGGCCAGCACCATGCGCGTGGCCACCGGGCCCGTCATGTCGCCTTCCACGGTGCGCTGGCCGTCGATGTAGACGCCGTCGGTGGTCGTCAGCCCGGGTGTGTAGCCGGCCATCTTGGTGATGTGCGCCAGCATGCGGCTGGTGGTCGTCTTGCCGTTGGTGCCGGTGATGGCCGCAATCGGCACGCGGCTCGCCGTGCCGGGCGGAAAGAGCATGTCGATGACCGGCCCCGCGGCATCGCGCGGCGTGCCTTCGCTCGGCGCCACGTGCATGCGAAAGCCCGGCGCGGCGTTGATCTCGCAGATGCCGGCGCCGGTGTTGCTGGCGGCCTTGTAGCTTTCGCTGATGTCGGGGCAGAGGAAGTCGACCCCGCCCACGTCCAGCCCGATGGCGGTGACGGCGCGCACCGCCATCTCGCGGTTGTCGGGGTGGATGATGTCGGTCACATCGGTGGCCGTGCCGCCGGTGCTGAGGTTGGCGGTGCTGCGCAGCAGCACTTCCTGGCCTGCACCGGGCACGCTGTCGAAGGTCATGCCCTGGCGCGTGAGCATCATCTCGGCCTGCGCGTCGAGTTCGATGCGCGTCATCACCTTCTCGTGGCCGATGCCGCGGCGCGGGTCCTGGTTCACCGCCTCCACCAGCGCCTGGATGCTGTGCACGCCGTCGCCGACCACGCGCCCCGGTGTGCGCTTGGTGGCCGCGATGAGTTCGCCGCCCACCACCAGCAGCCGGTAGTCGTCGCCGCTGAGGAAACTCTCGACGATGACGCTGCTGCTGTGCTCGGCCGCTGCCGCAAAACCCGCGCGCACTTCTTCCGGCGTCTTCAGCCCGATGCTGATGCCGCGCCCGTGGTTGCCGTTGTAGGGCTTGGTGACGACCGGGTAGCCCAGGCGTTCGGCGGCGCGCACGGCGCGGTCGGCGTTGCGCACCAGCTCCTGCTGCGGCACGGGCAGGCCGCAGTTGGCGAGGATCTTGTTGGTCTCTTCCTTGTCTTGCGCCAGCTCCACCGCGATGTAGCTGGTGCGCCCGGTCACCGTGGCCTGGATGCGCTGCTGGAACTTGCCATGCCCGAGCTGGATGAGGCTCTGATCGTTGAGCCGCAGCCACGGGATGTCGCGCTCGACCGCGGCCTTCACCAGCGAGGCCGTGGACGGCCCCAGGGCGCGGCGTTGTGCGTAGCGGATGAACTCGTCGCGCGCTTCTGCCCACACCCAGCCATCGGGCACCACGCCCTCGGGCTGCATCTCCGCCGGCAGCAGCGAACACAGCAGCCGGATGGCGAGCTCGCCGGCTTCGATGCCTTCGTCGCGCTGCTCGTATTCGTAGACCACCGTGTAGACGCCGGGCTGGCCATCGACGCTGCGCGTCTTGCCGAAGCTCACGTCTTCGCCCGAGATGTTCTGCAGCTCGATGGCCACGTGTTCCATCACGTGGCCGAGCCAGGTGCCATCGGGGTCGGTCGCGCCGTCTTCGGCACTTTCGCCATTGGCGCCCCGCATGCGGCGTATGAAGCCGCCGGCCACGCCGTAGCTGCAACCGTGCTCGTGCAAGCCGGGCAACGCCGCGACCAGCGCATCCACATACGCCGGGCCCAGCCGGCCGGTGGGCCAGTCTTCCAGGGCCCCCAGGTCCAGCACCAGCTTGATGACCGGGAAGTGCGCGTACAGCGACGGGCCTACATAGACGTTGCGTTCGACGATGCGCATGCCGCCGGTTCCTTCACGGTGGGTGGGGTCGTTGGCATGATGCCAGCGCGTGGCGCAAGAAGTCGCGTCTGCGCGCACGGCATCTGCCACGGCATACTCAGGGCCCTCTGCCCGCGTGAAGCCCCACAAGCCCGTGACCGCCACCTCTGCCGACCGTTCCAGCGAGATCGCCACCTGGCTGTCTCGTGCCGCTTTGGGTGACCGTGTGGCATTTGCCGCGCTTTACCGGGCCACCAGCGCGCATCTCTTTGGCGTCATCCTGCGTATCAATCACGACAGATCGCAGGCCGAGGAACTTTTGCAGGACATCTACGTGAACATCTGGCGCGCCGCCGGCAGCTTCGACGCCGCCCGCGCCCAGCCCATGACCTGGCTCATCAGCATTGCGCGCAACCGCGCCATCGACAGCCTGCGCCGTGGCAAGACCGATGTGAAGACGGTCAGCACCAGCGTGCCCGGCGACGATGGCGAAGAAGACACCGACCTGCTCGCACGCATGCCCAGCGAGGCCGCGGGCCCGCTGCAGCTGCTGGAGCAGGCGGCCGATGCGCGCGAGCTCACGCACTGCGTGAAGCAGCTCTCGGTGGAACAGCAGCAGTGCGTGGCGCTGGCCTACTACCAGGGCCTGTCGCATGCCGAGGTGGCCGAGCACCTGACGCAGCCTCTCGGCACGGTCAAGAGCTGGGTGCGCCGCGCCCTGGGCGCCTTGAAGCAGTGCCTGGCGCGCGCCGCAGCGGCGCCGTCCGACAAGCCCGTGCAGGGCGCCTGAGATGGACTACGGCCGCACCGAACTCGCCGACCGCCTGTCCGCCGAATACGTGCTGGGCACGCTGCGCGGCCCCGCGCGGCGGCGTTTCCAGACGCTGTTGAGCGCCCACCCGGCGCTGCGGAGTGGCGTGCGACGCTGGGAAGAACAGCTGGCGCCGCTGGCCGGCAGCGTGGCGCCCGTGGCGCCGCCCGACAAGGTGTGGGCGGGCATCGAGGCGCGGCTCTTCCCGTTGGCAGCCAGCCCCGCTGCATCTGCGTCCAAGGGCTGGTGGAACGCGCTCGGCCTGTGGCGCGGCTTCAGCGCGCTGGCCACCACCGCGGCCGTGGCCTTGCTGGTGGTCGCCACGCAGGTGCCACCGCCGCAGGCGCCTATCGTGGTGGTGCTGGCCACCAACCCGGGAGCCGCCGTGCCCACCAACGCCAGCTTCGTTGCCAGCCTCAGCGCCGATGGGCGTGCACTGGTGTTGAAGCCGCTGAATGCACCGACCCTGACCGCCGCGCAGGCGCTGGAACTGTGGTCGGTGCCGGCGCAAGGCGGGCCCAAGTCACTCGGCCTGGTGCGCGCCGACCAGGCCACCACGCTCCTGCTGAAGGCCGGCGTGAAGAACGCCACCGCGGCCTTCGCCGTGAGCATCGAGCCCGCTGGTGGCTCGCCCACTGGCGCGCCCACCGGGCCCATCGTTTCGCTGGGGCAGGTCTAGCACGGGGGCCACGTCGGGTCGCTCGTTCGGGGTGGCCGCTACGTCGGATACCAGGGCTTGGATCGCCAGTCCTCCAACGCAGCAACGAATGCCGACTCGGCGCTGAAGAGCGCTGAACCCGCGCCGTGGCGCGCATGTTCGCTGTGCAGCTGCGGTGCATAGACCTGCTTGGCCGGCGGCGTGATCTTGCCGGCCGCGATGCCGGCGAAAAGCGGCGTGATGCGGTCCAGCATCGACGCCGCTTACGGGTCGCCGGCCGCCGCTTCTTGCAGCGCCTGGCGGAAGCTGTCTGCAGCCGTCAAAAGCAATCCGGTCTTGTCCATGGACCAAGTCTCGAGCCACGCTGTGCAGGCCTGAGCTTAAGGCCGCCCAGGCCACCGGCCGCCGGGCCGCCGCTGCAACACCTGGTTGCAGCTGCCGGTGCATCCAACTGCAAACGCCTTGCGTATCTCCTCTCAGGCCGCCGCACATGCAGCGCCCGATGCCGCGCCGCCGTGCGGCCCCAACAGGAGATGACCCCCGTGAACCCCATCCGCCATACCGCCCTTGCGCTGGCCTCTTTGGCCTTCTGCGCCACCCTCGCCCAGGCCTCCAGCCACCGCGAGGCGCCCTTCATCACCACGGTGCCGAAGGTCGATGCCACCGACTTCTACATGTTCCGCAGCTATGAGGCGAACCGTACCGACTACGTCACGCTGATCGCCAACTATCTGCCCCTGCAAGACGCCTACGGCGGCCCGAACTACTTCGCGATGGACCCCAACGCGCTGTATGAGATTCACGTCGACAACAACGGCGATGCGAAAGAAGACATCAGCTTCCAGTTCCGCTTCAAGAACACCCTGGCCAATGCCGGCGCCGGTGTCAACCTGAGCGTGGGCGGCAAGATGGTCAACATCCCGCTGGTGCAGGCCGGTGCCGTGGCCAACGTGGGCGACGGCAACCTGCAGCTCGCCGAGACCTTCAGCGTCAACGTCGTGCGCGGTGACCGCCGCAAGGGCACCGTGCAGGCCATCACCGCTGCCACCGGTGGCAGCACCACCTTCGCCAAACCGGTGGACAACATCGGCGTGAAGACGATTCCGAACTACGCTGCCTACGCCGCCAAGCACATCCACAACGTCACCATCCCCGGTTGCAACATGCCGGCCAAGGTGTTCGTGGGCCAGCGTCAGGACCCGTTTGCGGTGAACCTGGGCACGATCTTCGACCTCGTGAATGCGCCCGTGAGCGTGATCACCGACCCCGCGCTGATCAATGCCGCGCCCAACACGCTGGCCGACAAGAACGTCACCACGCTGGCGCTCGAAGTGCACAAGAGCTGCCTGACCAACGGTGACGACGTCATCGGCGGCTGGACCACCGCCAGCCTGCGCCAGGCGCGTGTGCTGGACGGCACGCCGCCGTCGGGCCATCAAACTTCCGAGAAGGCCGGTGGCGCCTGGGTCCAGGTCTCGCGCCTGGGCATGCCCCTGGTCAACGAGGTCGTCATCGGCCTGAAGGACAAGGACAAGTTCAACGCCAGCAAGCCCAGCGGCGACGGCCAGTTCGCCGACTACGTGACCAACCCGACGCTGCCGGCGCTGCTGGAAATCGCGTTGGCCGCACCTGGCATCGCCCCGACCAACTTCCCGCGCAACGACCTCGTCACCACCTTCCTCACGGGCATCAAGGGCGTGAACCAGCAGAAGACGATCACGGCTTCGGAGATGCTGCGCCTGAACACGGCCATCGCGCCGGTGGCCTTCGCCCAGCAGAACCGTCTGGGCATCGTCGGCAACATCCTGGCCGGTGGCAACGACAACGCCGGCTACCCGAACGGCCGTCGCCCGAAGGACGACGTCGTCGACATCTCGCTGGTGGCGGTGATGGGTGGCTTGTGCATGGCCAACGGCGACACCGACAAGCTTGGCTTCGGCCTCGCCTGCAAGCCGTCGGCAGTGCCGCTGGGTGCCACCGCCTTCAAGTTGCACGACGCGGTTGACCAGGCCGTGGTGCCCTTGCTGTCGGGCTTCCCGTACCTGAACACGCCGCTGCCGGGCAGCCGTTGA
>JANMMD010000390.1:0-11277 GCA_031372905.1 Betaproteobacteria bacterium | reverse complement strand
GGCCACCTCTTCATGCGCCAGCAGCTGTTGAGCGGCCAACGCCGAGTTGGCCAACAGCACGATGACGTCAGGTTGCACGAGCAAATCGTGGGTGGCCTGGAGGAGATCCTCTGAATCGTCCACCAACAGGATGCTGACTGGCCTGGCGTTCACGATGAGGGCTTCAGGTTTTCATTCGCTGAGCGATCTGGCCCAGCGCAATGGCCAGCGCCGCGCCGCCCAGCACCTTGATGATTTGCGGATGCTGGGCGTAGTAAGAGCCGACGCGATCCAGCACATTGGGGTCGCTTTGCTGCGCGGCGGTGGCGATCTCCTTGACCTGCTCTTCGCTGACCTGCGTCACGTCGTCGGCAGGTGCCTGGGCGGCCGCGGCAGCACTGCGCCCCTGCATGAAGCGCCCGAGCGCGCCGCCGGCGATGGTGGACAGGAGGGCGGGCCCCACCGCACTGGCGAGCTGTGCCAGCAGGCCTGCTCTCTGTTCCGGGTTCGATTGTCCGAACAGGCTCGATGCCATGTCGCCAAAGGCTGGTGTCCGCTCAGATCGAAACGCTTCGGCGAGCCCGCCGCCCAGCGCTGCGGCCGGCACCTGGCTCGCGACCTCGTCGAAGTCCTGGTGGGTGTCGGTGGGGCGCTCGAGATAGGAATTCAGTATGTCCATGACGCTCATGGTTTTCTCCAAGGTGGGAAGTCGGGCCTGCGAGGGCGGGGCCGTCGTCCGAGCGGACGGCTGCGCCCCGGGCGGATCGAATCAGCTGGTGCGCCGGGCGAAGCAGTTGACGATGCTCCGCATGATCACGGCGCCCAGCCAAATGACGAAGTTCAGGTCGTTGCGCTCTCCGGGTGAGGACGAAGCTAGGGTAAGGCGCGGACTTGTCCCGCGCGTAGGCGCACGCGCCGCCTCCCTGTCATCGCAGCGCGCAATCGGTGTCTCCGCCGCCAGCCCCGACAACGGGTTTGGGCCGGCCATTCCCCCGGAGGGTCAGCCGTCCTGTGGCGGGTCGTCGACCAGCAGCTGCGCCATCAGCGCGTGGACGGCCACCAGTCCCGTCGGCACGGTTCGCCGCCTCAGCGTCACGAGTCCGAAGCGTGCCGTCGCGGCGAGTGCAGGTTGCATCTTCAACTCCACCAGGTCTGGCGCTGCCGCTCGAACCGCCAGCAGGACCGCGTCGCTGCGCCTCGCCACTTCGACCAGGCTGGGAATCTCGTCGCAGCGCAGCGTGACGCACTCGCCGGGGTGGGCGCGCGGACCATACCGTTCGACCAGCACGCGGGCGACCTCGTCCGACAGCGGCGTCGAGGCGATCGGGTAGCGCAGCACATCGTCGAAGCTCACGCCCCCACGCTGCCTCGACAGCGGATGACCGCGGCGCACCATGAAAGCGCCTTTCATGTCGTGCAGGAACTGCGCGTACAGATCCGGCGCCGGGCGCAGCGAACGCGCGTCGACGACCAGTGCGTCCAGCGCGCGCTCGCGCAGTGCCTGCACCAGCAGCTCGGTGCCGCCGCGTGCGATCTCGACACGCAAGCGGGGACGCTCTTGCGCCATCTTCAGCAGCAACGGCGTCATCAGCATCGCGCCAGGCCCGGAGCCCATGCCCATGCGCAGCACGCCTTCCTGGCCGTCACCCGCGAGGCGACCGCTGTCACGGAGGTCGTCTGCGGCCAGCACGAGCTCTCGCGCCCGTTCGAGGGCATCGCGTCCGAAGGGGGTGAGTTCGCTATGGCGGCCGATACGGTCGAACAGGGGCTGGCCGAGCTCGGCTTCGAGCGCACGGATGCTGCGGCTCAGCGCGGGCTGCGTCAGGAACAGCGCAGCCGCGGATTTGCTGAACGAGCCCGTTCGGGCGAGTGAAACCAGGTGCCGAAGCTGGACGAGGGTCATGCTTGGGTGGTGTCGGGCATGTGCTTCAAACTCATGGTAATCCAAAGAACAATGCATTGGACTTCGATTCGGACCACTCCTACATTGGCTTCGTCCACCCGCCCCGGCCGCCTGTCGCGCCCTTCAAGGAGTCCCCCATGTCCAAGTTCAAGCTTCTCCGGTCCTTGGCCCTGTCGGCCGGTTTCGTGTTCGGCGCCAGCCTGGCCGTCGCGCAGGCCTACCCATCCAAGCCGGTCAACCTGATGGTCCCGTATCCGGCGGGCGGCCCGTCCGACGCGATCGCGCGCATCTTCTTCAACCCGCTGGGCAAGGAGCTGGGGCAGCAGGTGCTGGTCGAAAACCTGGGCGGCGTCAGCGGCGCGTTGGCGGCGCAGAAGGTGCTGGCGGCGCCTTCGGACGGCTACTACCTGTTCCAGGGCTCGCCCAACGAGGTGATCCTGTCGCCGCTGGCCAACGCGGCGGTGAAGTTGAAGACGGAAGACTTCCGTCTCGTGCACCCGGTGGCCGATGCGGTGATGGTGTTCGTGACGCGCAAGGACCTGCCGGTCAACAGCGTGGACGAACTGATCGCACTGGCGCGCAAGTCGGCCGACAAGCCGCTGACCTACGGCAGCGTGGGCATCGGCTCGCTGTACCACCTGATCCTGGAAAACGTGCAGGCGTCCACCGGCATCAAGCTGGCGCATGTGCCCTACAAGGGCAATGCGCCGCTGCTTCAGGACATCGGCGGCAGCCAGGTCGACTTCGCCGTGCTGGTCTACAGCGCGGCGATGGGCGCGCTGGCCGAGCAGGGCCGGCTGAAGGTGATCGGCCAGCTCGGCGAGCAGCGCTCCGAGCTGCTGAAGAACCTGCCGACAGCCGGCGAGAGCCAGTCGCTGAAGAATTTCTCGTACAAGATCTGGACCGGCTACATGGTGCCGAAAAACACACCCGAGGATGTGGTGGTGCGTCTGCATGCCGCGATCGGCAAGACGCTGCAGGATCCGACGGTGCGCGCGCAGCTGGCCGCCCAAACGCAGGTCGCGTCGGCGCCGATGACGCTGGCCGAGTCGGCGAAGTTCTTCGACGCCGAGACCGTGCGCTACCGCGCGATTGCCAAGCAGATCAGCCTGCAGCCGCAGTGAGCCGGCCGTGACCTATCTGCTGCAGGCCCTGCAGGCGCGCGCCGGCGAGTTCATCAGCTTGCGCCGCGACATCCACCGCCACCCCGAACTGGCCTTCGAGGAACACCGCACCGCCGCACTGGTGGCCGACAAGCTCGAAGGCTGGGGTTACGCGGTCGAGCGCGGCATCGGCGGCACTGGCGTGGTCGGCACGCTGGTGCGCGGGCAAGGCACCCGGCGCCTGGGCATCCGCGCCGACATGGATGCACTGCCGATCGACGAGACCAGCGGCGCCGCCTGGGCGAGCGCTCGACCCGGTGTCATGCACGCCTGCGGCCACGACGGCCACACGGCCATGCTGCTGGCCGCGGCGCGCCACCTGGCGGAGCTGGGTCGCTTCGTAGGCACGCTGCACCTGATCTTCCAGCCCGCCGAAGAAGGCGGCGGCGGCGCGCTGCGCATGATGGAGGACGGCCTGTTCGAGCGTTTCCCCTGCGACGCCGTGTTTGCCATGCACAACATGCCCGGCTTGACTCAGGGGCGCTTCGTGCTGCGCGAGGGCGCGGCGATGGCCTCGTCGGACTACGCCACCATCACGCTGACGGGCTTCGGCGGCCACGGCGCAATGCCACACCGGGCTGCCGACCCGATCGTCGCCGCGGCCAGCATCGTGATGGCGCTGCAGACCATCGTCTCGCGCAACATCGATCCGCTGCAGGCCGCGGTGGTCACCGTCGGTGCGCTGCATGCCGGCAAGGCCAACAACGTCATCCCGGCCTCGGCCACGCTGGAGCTGAGCGTGCGCGCGCTCGACCGCGAGGTGCGTTCGACGATAGAGCGGCGCGTCAAGGCGCTGGTGGCGGCGCAGTCCGAGAGCTTCGGTGTTGCGGCGCAGATCGACTGGAAGCCGGGGTATGCGGTGCTCGTCAACAGCGCGGCCGAGACCGCCTTCGCCCGCGAGGTGGCGGTCGAACTCGTCGGCGAGGCCTTGGTCACGCCGCAGGGCCCGCCGTTGACCGGCAGCGAGGACTTTGCCTTCATGCTCGAACGCGTACCGGGCAGCTACCTGCTGATCGGCAACGGCACGGGCGAAGGCGACGCCGAAGGGGGCTGCATGGTCCACAACCCGGGTTACGACTTCAACGACGCCAACATCGGCGTCGGCAGCGCCTACTGGGTGCTGTTGGCAGAACGCTTCCTCGCCGCGAAAGGGCCGGCCGCGGCCACCTAGAATTCCGTTTCTGCAGGAGAGTGCTCCGGTCCCGGCCGGAGCCACCGAAGGCGCAAACTCCCATGAACGCTCAGGTTCCGTACTGCACACCACTTTTCGCCGTCTGGAGAGTCTTCACGACCGTGAAGCGCCGAAGGAGCAAGGCCCGGCCCGCAAGGCCCCGCTGAATCTCTCAGGTACCAAGGACAGGGGGAGCGGCCCGCGAACGTCGACTTCGGTCGATGTGCGCGCCATCCCTGCCTGGAGCTCTCTCTCATGAAAGTCATCGTTCTCGGCGCCGGCCTGCTCGGCGTCACCTCGGCCTACTTCCTGCGCCAGCTGGGTCACGATGTGACCGTCGTCGACCGCCAGGCCTCGCCCGCCGCGGAAACCAGCTTTGCCAACGGCGGCCAGATCTCGGTCAGCCACGCCGAGCCCTGGGCCAACCCGAGTGCGCCGCTGAAGGTGCTGAAGTGGCTGGGGCGGGAAGATGCGCCGCTGCTGTTCCGCATCCGGGCCGACATGCGCCAGTGGCTGTGGGGCCTGCAGTTCCTGCGCGAATGCACGCCAGCACGCACGCGCCACAACATCGCACAGATCGTGCGCCTGGGCACCTACAGCCGCGACACCCTGCAGCAGCTGCGCCGCGACATCGGCATCGCCTACGACGAACGCACGCAGGGCATCCTGCACTTCTACACGAGCCAGAAGGAATTCGACGGCGCCGAGGGCCCGGCCGCACAGATGCGCGAGCTGGGCTGCGACCGCCGTGTGATCTCGGCCGACGAGGCGGTGAAGCTCGAACCCGCGCTGCGCCATATCCGGCCGCAGCTGGCCGGTGCCACCTACACCGCCGAAGACGAATCGGGCGACGCCAACCGCTTCGCGCGCGAGCTGGTCCTGCGCTGCGAGGCCGACGGCGTGCAGTTCCTGATGAGCCACACCGTCACGGCGCTGCGCGAGGCCGGCGGCGCGATGGACCATGTGGAGGCCACCGACCCCTCGGGCCACTTCCTGCGTCTGCGCGCCGATGCTTACGTACTGGCGATGGGCAGCCTCAGCCCGCTCTACGCGCAGCCGCTGGGCATCGCGCTGCCGATCTACCCGGCCAAGGGCTACTCAGTCACGATGCCGGTGCAAGACCCGTCGATGGCGCATCAGGTGTCGCTGACCGACGACGAATACAAGCTGGTCTTCTCGCGCCTGGGGGATCGCCTGCGCATCGCCGGCACGGCCGAGTTGAACGGCTACGACCGCGACCTGAACCGCGCGCGCTGCGAGGCCATCGTTCAACGCGTCGAGCAATTGTTTCCCGGCGCTGGCGACAGTCAGCAAGCGGTGTTCTGGACCGGACTTCGCCCAGCCACGCCGAGCAACGTGCCGATCATTGGGCGCAGCAAGCTACCCAACCTCTTTCTCAATACAGGGCACGGCACGCTCGGTTGGACGCATTCCTGCGGGTCCGGCAAGAGCATCGCGCGCATCGTCAGCGGTCTGAAACCCGAGGTGGACTTCGCATTTGCAGCCGCTTGAGGGTTGGGCTGTCGCGCGCTGGCCATCGACCTCGCGACCCAGATGTCGCTTGATGGCCGGCACGACCCGTCTTCAAGACGCTGACCTCACCATCCAGACCCATCAGCGATATCCGGTCGCAGAGCGAGCGCAAAGACTGCAAGTTCCTTGACGCAAAGCTTGTCCGCAGGCAACGGGTGAACGCGATCAGAGATCTTGAGATTGCGATGCGGCGCCCAGCATCGACGAACCCGGCGTGGCCTAGGGCACCACCGTGAGAAACAGAAACGCCGCAAACAGCACCAGGTGGATCGCACCGTGCATCACCGTGGCGCGGCCGCTGCCCAGCGTGATCGCAGAGACCAGCAGCGTCAGTGTCAGCAAGACAATCTGCACAGGCGGCAGGCCGAGCGTCAGAGGGAACCAAAAGATCGGCGACAAGGCCGCGACGACGGGAATCGTCAACCCGATGCTTGCCAGGCCAGAGCCCAGTGCCAGATTGAGGCTGCTCTGCATGCGATTACTGCGTGCCGAGCGGATGGCCGCGCCCGTCTCAGGCAGCAGAACGATCATGGCGATCACCACACCGGATACCGCCGCCGGCAGACCCGCGGCCGCCACACCGGACTCGAGCGTGGGCGCCAGGGCCTTGGCGAGCCCCACCACGCCAAGCAGCGCCACCATCAGCAGCCCCAGGCTGGTCCACGCAACCCAGTTCGGCGGCGGCGCCGCATGCACCTCTTCGTCGTCGTTGCCCACCGGCAGAAAGTAGTCGCGATGGCGCACGGTCTGCACGAAGACGAACACGCCATACAGCGTCAGTGAGGAGATGCCGGCAAATGCGAGTTGCGAGCCGCTGTAGCTCGGTCCTGTCGTGGTGGTGGTGAAGCTCGGCAGCACCAGCGCCAGGCCCGCCAGCGCCGCCAGCGAGGCCAGCGCCGGGCTCGTGCCCTCAACGCGGAAGGCCAGCACCCGATGGCGCAGCCCACCGAGCAACAGGCACAGACCCACCACGCCATTGCAGACGATCATCACTGCCGAGAACACCGTGTCGCGGGCCAGCGCACTGGCACTTTCGCCGCTGGCCAGCATCAGCGCGACGATCAGCGCAACCTCGATCACGGTCACCGCGACGGCCAGCACCAAGGTGCCGAAAGGCTCGCCCACGCGATGGGCCACCACCTCGGCATGATGGACGGCCGCCATCACTGCTGCAAACAGGCTTGCCACCAGTGCCAGCCCGAGCGCGAGGCTGACCGGGCGACCCCAGGCCGCGCCGATGAGGGCCAAGGCAAGCGCGGGGAAGCACAGGCTCCACAGCGGAAGGCCGGGGATGCGCAGCCAATTCGAGCCACGGGCTGCTGACCGATCTGTTGCCATTGGGCCGATGCTACCCAATGGCCTCGATGTCCCCGGTTTGGTGGGCGCGGCCGCCCGGAATGTTTCCGATGGCCTCATCGACGTGCCCAGAACCGTCCGCTCCGGTGCACCTGCTCCGGGCCGACCGGCGGTACATCGGACAGCCCCCCCGATGGCGCCACATGGGCGTGGTGGCCGTCCGGGTCGCTACCCTTGGGGGCCCTGTCCGGAGGCTTCAGCGCCGCGAGCTGCAGTTTGGCAAGCGAACGAGCGTGGGAAGAGATCGCGGTGGCGGATTCTTCCGGGCGCACGACCAACGTCCCGGGCCTCACATCTGTCTGGAACAGGTGCATGGATCGTCGTCACCGGCGCTCGACGCGCAGAAGTCGAGCCAACAGGCCTCGAATTGACGGTATCGAGTGCCCGCTGGGCCGGGCTGTGACGGTAGTGTTGCCCCTGTTGACGGTATCGGGACCTGGCTCGCCCTCGCTGATCGCGTTCGCCTTACCATCTCGATCTTTGTAAGGAGTGCAGGCATGGCTGAATCCACCATCACTGCAAAGGGCCAGACCACCGTCCCCGCAGACATCCGGGCTCTCGTGGACGCCAGGCCCGGCACGCGCCTGGTCTGGTCAGCGATGCCCGATGGCACCATCATCGTGCGGGCAAAGACCAAGTCCATCCTCGACATGGCCGGCATGCTCAAGGCGCCGAAAGCCAAGAACGGCAAGCATGTCAGTGTCGAAGACATGAACCCCTGGCGCTGATTTCGGCACCGATATGCCGGCGCTCGACACCAACGTCCTGGTGCGCTACATCGTCCAGGACGATCCCTCACAACTTGCCGCTGCCAAGCGCCTGATCAGCCGCTGTGTCGCCGAGGGCTCGACGCTGTTCGTCCCTGTGACTGTCGTGCTCGAGATGGAATGGGTGCTGCGATCCAACTTCGCATTCGGCAAAGAAGACGTGCTGATGACCCTGTCCAGCCTCTTCTCGGCAGCCGAGTTGACCTTCGAATCCGAGCGCGCGCTTGAAGTCGCGCTTCAGTTGTTCCGCAAAGGATCGGCAGACTTCGCGGACTGCCTACACGTCGCATTGGCCACGCAGGCTGGCGAGCCGCCGCTGTGGACTTTCGACAAGGGGGCAGCCAAGATCAGCGGCGCCCAGCTGTTGACCAAGACTTGAATCGGTGTGGAATCGCAGCCGGATCCGCATCTGATCCATCGCGTCATGCCACGGAGCCTTGTCAGACTCTTCACTGCTATCGGTGAACTTGGCTCTTCGCGCTTCGGGTGCCTCTCTGCAGACCTAGACCCGGACCACGCGCTCGAACGACGGCAATGCGGCGCGAGGTAACGCTGGGCGCTCAACTTGAATGCCTCTGGTTGGCCAGTGCCGTCGCTGGCGACGCGAATCTGCCCGCTCCAGGAGTATGCCTGCTGCTAAAGTCCTCGCGGCCGAGGGCGGGCAAGACGTCATGTCTGACCGCGGTTGAAACCACCAAGTCTTCAGGGAGTGTCAATGGCAGATGGGGCCAGTGCAGCGGTTCGCCGCCGGTGCAGCCGGGTTCGGAGATGCCAGCGATTGCTTCCGTGATGGCCTCATGCGCTGATCCCGACCTTGTCGCCGCGAGAGCCGCAATTGCCGTCGGCGAGGCCGACCGCGCACGCGACCTGGCCCATGTCGCCTTGAACCGTGCGAAGGGCTCTGGCGACATCCGGCTGGAGGCGCAGGCCCTGGAGCGACTGGCCAACATCGACCGGCTCTGCTCGCGCAACAGGCGCGCCGCCGACGCCGCCGCTCGCGCCGCCGTGTTGTTCAATTCGTTGGGCGATCTGGCGGACGAGGCCATCGCTCACACCAGCCATGCCAACGCGTCCATCGTGCTCGCGCGGCCCGAGGACGCTATCGACGCCGCGCTGCTGAGCGTCGAACTGGGGCGTCTCGCTCCCCCGGGTATCCACACCGTGGTGGCTCACAACGCGCTGGGCATCGCCTATGGGTGGAGCGGCAAATTCCAGGCCGCTCAGGAGGCGCTGGACGCGGCCAGCGGCGTGGCTCGCCGTTGCCAGCCGCCCCTGCCCGACTACCAGTTGGAGGTCAACCGTGCCTGGGCGGAGAGCATGCGCCTGACCACCACGCGCGGTACGACGGACCGGAAAGACGACGAGGCGGACCCGCTGCAGCGGCTGCGTGCGCTGGTGCAGCACTGTGTCGATTCCGAATCTGCAGGCCGTGCTCACGCGCTGCTCGACGGTTTCGATCGTCCGCTGAGGGCGCTGTCCTGCCTGATCGCCAGCCTGCTCCACGCGTGGAGCGGCGACATCAGCGCTGCCCGCTCTGCCGTTGACGAGGTGCACCGCTGGCTCAAGACGATCGCCTTTGCGTCCTGGATCCAGACCGCGACATCCTGGGCCGAGGCGGAGATCTGCCACGCGGTGGGCGAGCACGCCGAGTCGCACCGCTGGCTGGCCCAGCTCCGCGAGCGCGCCATCGCGATCGAGCACGAACAACTGGCCTGTCTGAGTCACCTGCTGGCAGCCCAATTCCACACGGAGCAGGGCAAACACGAGCAAGCCGCCAACGAGCTGTGGGCTTTGCGACAGCGCGAGCAGGCCAACCGCCACGAGGCACTGCGGGGCCGCGCACAAGCGGTGCAGTGGCAGCTCGAAGCCCGCCGCGCCCGCGCCGACCTTGGCGCGCTGCAGCGAGAGTCGCATGTACTGGAGCGGCTGTCCTACGAAGACCCCTTGACCGGGCTCGCCAACCGGCGGCGTCTGCAGTCGTATCTGTCGGAGCGGCTGGATGGCACTACGGGCGCGCGCCGGCCGCTGGCGCTGGCGCTCTTCGACATCGATGACTTCAAGCGTATCAACGACGAGTGCGGTCATGATGCTGGCGACCTCGTTCTGCAGCGTATGGCGGGCGTGCTTTCATCGCAGTTGCGCGCGCAGGACATCGCCGTGCGCCTCGGCGGCGACGAATTCGTGGTGGTGTTCGAAAGTGCCGAGCTGGCGGTCGCGCAGCAGATCTGCACGCAGATTGCATTGGCCGTGGCCGACATCCAATGGGGGGCTGAGGCCCAGCGCACAAGCCTGACCGCGAGCATCGGCGTTGCGCAGGCACAGAGCGGCGACACTGCAGATATGCTGCTGCGCCGCGCCGACGCAGCGATGTACCTCAGCAAGAAGCTCGGCCGCGACCGCCCCCTGCCGAGCGGCTGAGCCCCTTCCTGGCGTTGGGACGGGTTTCGGCTCTCGGCCCAGGAGCCGCCGGTGGTGACAGGCAGCTTCCTGACAGCTGGTCTGTTGGCCTTCGGCTTCATCGGCGCCCCTTCCCGTGCTGTCGGGAAGATTTACACAGAGATTGAACCGAATGAACCCGAGTGAGCGCCCCCTGCGCCGCGCACGAGGGAACCAGAAGCGCTGGCGAACCTCAGGCCCGCGACTTGCTTGAGCGACAACGCTTCTAGGAGATTCTGATGAAGTGTTCCGTACCCATTCGCCACATATCCGCGGCCTGGGCATTTTGCCTTGCCGTACTCCCGGCACATGCAGCGGTCGTCAACATCGACCAATTTTCGGCGGTCGTCAACGGCTCGACTCTGTTTGCAGATCAGTTCAGCAATGGAACGACTCCGAGCCAGGAGCCGAGTGTGTACAGCGTCACCGGTGCGTTTCCGAACGGCGCCGAGACTAACGGTCGACTTACGCTGGACACGGCCTGGGGTGGGCTCACTGCTAACGCGTTGGGCGTCGCGCGTCAGGCACTGATCGTCACCCGGCTGACCAATATCCAACCGAGTAATCCCACCCTTGGCTTCTCGACGCTCAACACCTTCGCCCTGGAGGGCGTGTTTGATCTGGGCGTCCCCACGGGTCCGCTCGCGAATGCCTATGGCATCCGGTTTATCGAGGCGGTCCCCTTGCAGCCGGTGCAACGCCTGTTACAGCTTGACGTTGCCTGGTCCGAAACCGGCGGTGCGGTAGTCCGCCTGCTTATCCAGGACTTCGTCAACGACACGATCACGGTGCTGGACAGCATGCTGTTCGCCCCGGAAGTCGGAGACACCCAGGTCAAGTTGCGCCTCGAACACAACAGCACGTCCAATAGTCTTGTCTTTGGTTCGTATGCATTCGGGAGCAACGGCAACTTTGATCCGTTCTCCCAGCTCAATGCCCAGGGTACGGCGATGTTCCAGTCGTCAAATT
>JANMMD010000376.1:0-11545 GCA_031372905.1 Betaproteobacteria bacterium | reverse complement strand
TGGTTGCGGGGGCAAGATTTGAACTTGCGACCTTTGGGTTATGAGCCCAACGAGCTACCAGGCTGCTCCACCCCGCGACTGAGCCTCAAAGTATAGCGCATTTGTCGCGGAGTGTTCTCCAGCTTCGTTCAGCGCGCCGCGGTGGCCTGGCGGGCCAGCGGCGCAGGCGTCAACAGGCTGTCGAAACGCATCACCTCGCGTGTGTTGTCGGCAGCGATGTGCAGGGTCACCGCACCGGCGGCCGGGGCCTGGTTCACGATGAACGAGAAGCGGAACATCGTGCCCCAGTTCAGCGCATTGCTGCGGCTGCTGGAGGTCCAGGTCAGGCGGCCGTCGCGGATGTCCGCCACCCAGTCATTGCTGCTGTCGAGATCGCCATCGCTGAACACCAGGTCCGTGACCGTGGCGGCGCCCACCGGCACAGTGAAGTTATCGAAACCCAGGGCGCGCACCACGCGCAGGTTGGGTTCTGCACCTTCGGTCTGTGCACGCGCGAAATCGAGGTTCATCGCCGCGTAGTCATACCGCCAGCGGCCGCCACCCAGGTCGGTGGCCTTCATCGCCACCTTCACGTTGCCCTCGGCCGTGCTGACCATCGTCGTCGCAGCATTGGCGCCGGGCGCGGCGGGGTCCACCCAACGGTCGATGGCAGGCCCGAGGCGGTATTGGTCGTTATTGCCGACCACCCACACCGTGGAGGGGCGCGTGAAGCTGGCCCGCACCGTGCCCATCGAATTCAGGATGTTGATGTCCTGACGCGCCAAGTACCAGCTCTCGAAGCGGTACGTGGCCCCGGTTTGCGCTGCGCCGCTGAACTGCGACTCAACCACTTTCAGGCGCTGGTCGTAAGACCCGTTCGGCGAGCCGTTGGCAACGCCGTCGCAGTTGGTGTCGTAAATCGAGCCGCAGCGGCCCCAGGCGTTGGACGCCGGGATGATTTCATTGCGCGGGCCCAGCGAGTTGTTGCTGTCGTTGTTGCCCACGCTGTAGACGTCGGCGCAGCCGAGGCCGAGGATGTGGCTGTTGCCCGGGTTGGAGATGCAGCCGGTGTTCAGCGTGAGGAAGGCGTGCTTGACGCCCGAGCGGCCGATCTGGTCGATGGTGCCGTCGGCGTTGAAGCGGTACAGGTTCCAGATCAGGTAGGGATGCTGGTCGTTGTTGTACGGCGGGAAGTTGCCGCTGAACTTGTCGTACCAGGGGATGTCGGCGGCATAGCGCGCCGTGCTCGTGCCGAGCGGGTCGCCCGGCACCACGGCCGCGAAGCTGCCGTTGTTGACGTTGTTGCGCAGTGTCGAGGAAGGTGTGAACACCGTGATGCCGGTGCCGCCGGCACCCGTGCAGCCATTGCAGCGCGAGTACTGCATGCTGAACGTGGTCATGAACAGGTCGGCCTGGAACGTGGCGCCCGGCACACCCGGCACGGCCACCCCGTGCCAGTTGCTGGAGCCCCGCGGGGCCGGCAACGGCCCCTGGCGCTGCACGTTCGCCGTCACCACCATGTCGGCGATGGCCCAGTCGGCCACCTCCGGGTGGCCGATGCGCTGCGCGAGCTCGGGCGTGATGCGCAGGTCCATCGTGCGCAGCGCCAGACGCTGGTTGCCATCGATCAGCTCGTACATCACGCGGTCGAGGTAGAACCAGGCCTTGCCGTCGGCACCCACCACGTCCAGGGTCGGCACTTGGGCAGACAAGCGCGGCACCAGGCGGAAGTTGCTCATGTCGATGGCGCCGGCCCTCGAGCCGATGACATAGCCGCCGCGCGCTTGCAGCGCACCGCCGACGAAATCATGCAGGTTGCCGCTGCGCACGTTGAAGTCGAGACTGCCGGCGTCCGAGAGCGCGAAAAACTCGTGGTCATCCGGGCCGATGGCACCCTGGCGCGCCACGGCAGCGCCGAGAGCCAGACCCAGGTCGCCAGCCAGGTCGCGGTTCCAACGCACACCCACGGTGCCGCTGGAAGCCGACCAGAACTGCGCCTTCGCGCTGGCCGTGGCCACGGCCTTTGCGCCCGCAGCCGCGGCGCCGCCGGTCCACAAACCGGCCATCGCCAGCGCCATCACGGTGAATACAACTCGTCCTGAAACCTTCATCTCGACCCCTCCGGTTGATTGGGTGAAACCGTCAAGAAAACAGACAACACGCATGTGGCCGGCGGCGACACCGACGCATGCAGTGACGGTAGCAGCATTGCCGCGCACTGCAACACGGAACACCGTGGTTCGTGGGGTGTCGCCAGCGCATCGGATCGGCTAGCTACTCTCAAGCTGGCACGGCAATCACGATGCCCGACTCCTCAATGGCCGCCATCGCAGGCTGGCCGGCCCCGAGGCCGTGCCCGGCCTGGGCGAAGCCCACGAGGCCGATACCGCCTGCCAGACGCAAGGAAATCTCGCCGCCCATAGCCCGGAGCGCAGCCACACGCGGTACCCGTTGCACTGTGCCTGTCAACAGGTTGCACCCGTCGGCTTGCGTGAGCTGCGGCGCCACGAGCACGGCGGCGGCCTTGCACAGCGCCAACACCTGGCGGCCGCGGACCAACCCCAGCAGCTGGGCACTCTCGGGCGTGATACGGGCGAACAGCAGCGGACCCTCCGCCGGGCCCAGACCCGAACCCCGACCGAGCGCCAGGCCCACGCGCACCAGGCCGCGCGCGCGGACGAGGCTGTGCACCTCACAGGGAAACTGGTTGCGCATGCTCGTGCGCAAGGCCAGCGCGGCCAGGCCGGTGCCTGCCCAGACACCGGGCGCGCTGCGTGCCCTCTCGCCGGCTGCCAGCGGCTCCAGCATGGCCAGCACCTGGGTGCGCGCCTGGTCCAGCAGGGCGGCGGCTTCCAGCACGCGCAGGCCGGCGGGCGTGAGCAGGGTGCCGCCACCGCCGTTGCCACCCACGGCCTTCTCCACCACCGGCGTACCGGCCAGGTTGCCCAGGGTCTCGATGGCCTGCCAGGCGGCCTTGTAGCTGACCCCTGCACGGCGCGCCGCCTCGGAGATGGAGCCGCCCTCGCTGATGCGGCGCAGGATGTCGACGCGCTTGTCGCTGGATTCGCGGCCCAGTACGCCCGCCAGGTCCAGGGTTTGCGGGAGCAGCGGGCGCCTGGTCGTCATCGCGCGATGGTAAGCAGCTGATCTACACTTTCGCTATTCAAAGCATGAATAGCGAGGCGGCTGGTGCAACGGAGGATCGCGGGCCTGATCATGCTGTGGGCCGCCATGGGCTGCGTGCAGGCGGCCGAGGTGAAGGTGGCCGTCGCTGCGAACTTCGCCGCGCCGATGCAGAAGCTTGCTGCCGCCTTCGCGCAGGACACCGGGCACCGGACGGTGCTGACCTTCGGCGCGACGGGCAAGTTCTACGCGCAGATCAAGAACGGCGCGCCCTTCGAAGTGCTGCTGGCCGCAGACGACAAGACGCCCGCGCTCCTGCAGCGGGAAGGCCAGGCCTTGCTCGGCACCAGTTTCACCTATGCGGTGGGGCGCCTGGTGCTGTGGAGCCGCCAGCCCGGCTTGGTGGACGAGCGCGGAGCGGTGCTTCGCAGCGGCGGTTTCAAGCATCTTGCGCTGGCGAACCCCAAGCTTGCACCCTACGGCGCCGCTGCTGTCGAAGTGCTGAACGGCCTGGGCCTGACGGCTGCACTGACACCGAGATTCGTGCAAGGCGAGAGCATCGCTCAGGCCTACCAGTTCGCCGCCACGGGCAACGCGGAACTCGGTTTCGTGGCGTTGTCACAGGTCTGGGCCGACGGGCAGTTGAAAGAAGGTTCGGCCTGGATCGTGCCCGCGCATCTGCACACGCCCCTGCGCCAGGACGGCGTCATTCTGAAACCCGGACAAGGCCAGCCTGCCGCGGCAGCGCTGGTGAACTATCTGGGCGGCGAGAAGGCTCGCGCCATCATTCGCAGCTTCGGCTACGACCTCTGACCCCCACGCCGCACGCCCATGCCCATCAGCACCGAGGCCCAGCAGGCCATACGCCTGACGCTGGAACTCGCCACGCTCACCACCGTGGTGTTGCTGGTATTGGCCACGCCGCTGGCCTGGTGGCTGGCCAGCACCAGTTCGCGTTGGCGCGCACCGATCAGCGCGCTGGTAACCTTGCCGCTGGTGCTGCCACCAACCGTGCTGGGCTTCTACCTGCTGGTGCTGATGGGGCCGGATGGCGCGCTGGGGCGCCTCACCAGCGCGCTGGGCCTGGGCTCACTGAGCTTCAGCTTCGGCGGGCTGCTGCTGGGTTCCATCATCTTCTCGCTGCCCTTTGCGGTGCAGCCCATCCAACATGCCTTTGAAGCCGTCGGCATGCGGCCCATGGAAGTGGCTGCGACCTTGCGTGCACGCCCGCTCGATGCCTTCCTTACCGTGGCCTTGCCACTGGCGCGGCCGGGCCTGGTCACCGCGGCCATCCTGAGTTTCGCGCACACCGTGGGCGAGTTCGGCGTGGTGCTGATGATCGGCGGCAACATCCCCGGCCGTACCAGCGTGGTGTCGACCCAGATCTACGGCCACGTCGAGGCCATGGAGTACTCGCAGGCGCACTGGCTGTCCGGCGGCATGGTGCTGCTGTCTTTCGCGGTGCTCCTGGCCTTGGCGCTGATGAAGCGCCGTGTCGGGCGGGTGATGCCTTGAGGCGCGCGTCGTGACGGCGCCCGATCAGATCCGCGTGCGCCTGCATTTGCAGCGCCAGGCCTTCATGCTCGATGTGGATCTCGGCCTGCCGGCCAGCGGCATCACCGTGTTGTTCGGTGCCTCTGGGTCGGGCAAGACCACGCTGTTGCGTTGCGTGGCCGGGTTAGAGCGTGCACGGCCAAGCCTGGTGCAGATCGGCAGCCAGGTTTGGCAGGACGACACCCGGGGCGTGTTCTTGCCGACATGGCGGCGGCCGCTGGGCTACGTCTTCCAGGAGGCCTCGCTCTTCGAGCACCTGACGGTGCGCGCGAACCTGCAGTTCGGGCTGAAGCGCACGCGCTCGCCCGCCGCGGCCTTGGAGGCTGCCATCGCGCTTCTGGGCATCGAGACCCTGCTGACACGTCAACCGGCGCAGCTTTCAGGCGGCGAGCGCCAGCGCGTGGCCATCGCGCGCGCCTTGGCCACACAGCCACAGCTGTTGCTGCTGGACGAACCACTGGCAGCGTTGGATGCGGCCCGCAAGCAGGAGATCCTGCCCTGGCTGGAGCGTCTGCGCGACGAACTGCAGACGCCCATGCTCTACGTGACGCACAGCGCCGATGAACTTGCGCGGCTGGCCGACCACGTGGTGGTGCTGGATGCGGGCCGCGTGAAGACTCAGGGCCCTGCTGCCGAAGCCCTGTCTTCGCTGGAGCGGCCGGTCCTGCAGGGCGATGAGGTGGGCGCCGTGCTGCCTGGCCGCGTCGCCGAGCGCGACCTGCGGTGGCATCTGTGCCGCGTGAGCTTCGACGGCGGCAGCCTGTGGTTGCGCGACAGCGGCCTGCCGCTGGGGCAGGCGGTGCGCCTGCGTGCACTGGCGCGCGATGTCAGCCTGCTCACCGAAGAGCCCCGCGGCAGCAGCATCCAGAACCACCTGCCTTGCGTCATCGATGCGGTGGTGCCCGACCTGCATCCATCGCAAGTCTTAGTGCGGGCGCGAGTCGGCGCCTCGGTGCTGCTGGCACGTGTCACCAGCCGCGCGATGGATGGCCTGGCGCTGCAGCCCGGCCAGCCGGCGTGGTTGCAATTGAAGTCCGTGGCTTTGTTGCGTTAGCGTGGTCGGGCCGCAGCCGGCCCAGAAAAGCGAAAGGCCCGCGGAGAGCGGGCCTTCTGGGTCTCTGGCGCCAGCCAGAGCACCTCTGGCGTCGGCTTACTCGGCCTTCTCGTCCGCGGCGGTCTCTGCAGCGGCGGGTTCGGGGCGGTCGACGAATTCGACAAAAGCCATCGGCGCATTGTCACCGACGCGGAAACCCATCTTCAGGATGCGCGTGTAGCCGCCCGGGCGAGCTGCGTAGCGCGGGCCCAACTCGTTGAAGAGCTTGGCCACGACGTCACGGTCGCGCGTGCGGTTGAAGGCCAGGCGGCGGTTCGCCAGCGTGGGGGTCTTGCCCAGGGTGATCAGCGGCTCGACCACGCTGCGCAGCTCTTTGGCTTTCGGCAGCGTCGTCTTGATGGCCTCGTGCATGATCATCGAGTTGCACATGTTCCTCAGCATCGCCAGGCGGTGCGAGGTGGTGCGGTTCAGTTTGCGGGGGCCGTTGCGGTGGCGCATGGTGCTTGTTTCCTGTCTTTATTGAACCCCAGCCGTATCAGGTACTGGGGGTTGCACATGACGAGCGCGAATTAACGCTTGTCGAGGCCCTGCGGGGGCCAGTTTTCCAGACGTGCGCCCAGCGTGAGACCACGCGAAGCCAGCACTTCCTTGATTTCGTTCAGGCTCTTGCGGCCCAGGTTCGGCGTCTTCAGCAGCTCGGTTTCGGTGCGCTGGATCAGGTCGCCGATGTAGTAGATGTTCTCTGCCTTCAGGCAGTTGGCCGAACGCACCGTGAGTTCGAGCTCGTCCACCGGGCGCAGCAGGATGGGGTCGAAAGGCGTCGGGCGCGACACCGCCGGCACCATGCTGTCGATCGGGTTCACGTCGATCTGGCCAAAGAAGGCCAGCTGCTCGACCAGGATGCGGGCCGATTGGCGGATCGCTTCTTCCGGCGCGATGGCGCCGTTGGTCTCGATCTCCATCACCAGCTTGTCGAGGTCGGTGCGCTGCTCGACGCGGGCGTTTTCCACCGAGTAGCTGACACGGCGCACTGGCGAGAACGAAGCGTCCAGCACGATGCGGCCGATGCTCTTGGTGGGCTCGTCACCGTAGCGGCGCAGGTTGCCCGGCACGTAGCCGCGACCCTTTTCGACCTTGATCTGCATGTCGAGCTTGCCGCCACTGCTGAGGTGGGCGATGACGTGCTCGGGGTTGATGATTTCCACGTCGTGCGGCGTCTGGATATCGCCGGCAGTGACGGGGCCTTCACCTTCCTTGCGCAGCACCAGCGTGACTTCGTCGCGGTTGTGCAGACGGAAGACCACACCCTTGAGGTTCAGCATGATGTGAACGACATCTTCCTGAACGCCGTCGATGGCCGAGTACTCGTGCAGCACGCCGGCGATGGTCACCTCGGTCGGAGCAAAGCCCACCATCGACGACAGCAGCACACGCCGCAGCGCGTTGCCGAGGGTGTGGCCGTAACCGCGCTCGAAAGGCTCGAGGGTGGCTTTCGCCTTGTGGCCGCCAAGCGGCTCGACCTGGATGGCCTTGGGCTTCAGAAGGGTGGTTTGCATGAAGTTCTTTAGTTCCTGTCAATACCCTCGGCTCGTTACACCGATAAGGCTGTAGGACCGCGCCGGGTCAAATGGGATCGTTTCGCACCCGGCACGCGAAACGAAACAGGCCGGGAGCCGGCTCGAAGCCAGGCCGCCCGTTCTTCTCTTTCGCTTAACGCGAATACAACTCGACGATCAGCGCTTCCTTGATTTCGGCGCCGTACTGATCGCGATCCGGCACCTTCTTGAAGGTGCCTTCCATCTTGGTGGCGTCCACCTGCACCCAATCGGCCAGGCCTATGGATTGCGCGAGCTTCAGCGCTTCGGTGACGCGCAACTGTGTCTTGCTCTTGTCGCGCAGCGCCACCACGTCACCGGCCTTGACCTGGTAGGACGGAATGTTCACGACGATATTGTTCACCGTCAGCGCCTTGTGCGAGACCAGCTGGCGGGCTTCGGCGCGCGTGCTGCCGAAGCCCATGCGGTAGACGACGTTGTCGAGGCGGCTTTCCAGCAGGGCCAGCAGGTTGGCGCCGGTGTTGCCCTTGCGGCGCTCGGCCTCGGCGAAGTAGCGGCGGAACTGGCGCTCCAGCACGCCGTACATGCGCTTGACCTTCTGCTTTTCGCGCAGCTGCAGGCCGTAGTCGCTGGTGCGGCTGCCGCTGGTGCGGCCGTGCTGGCCGGGCTTGCTGTCGAACTTGGCCTTGTCGCTGATGGAGCGGCGCGCGCTCTTCAGGAAAAGGTCGGTGCCTTCACGGCGGGAAAGTTTGGCCTTGGGGCCGAGATAACGTGCCACTTGCGTGTCCTTGTTGGTCTGTCTGACGCGGCAGCGGCTTGTCTGGACAAACCGCCCGCGCGAGTCTGGCGCCGTGAAAAGCTGGCGGCACAGACGGTGGGCTTGTTGAAGGCCCCTCTGGAGAGATCTAAGGAGATCTCGAGAGAGCACGGGCCTTCAGTAAAACCGCCGGCGGGCACAAGTGCTCACCGGCGCGGGAAACTCTCTATTGTAGCGCCGGCGGCGAAACCCCGCAGCGCCGGGCGGCACGGCTCAAATGCGGCGGCGCTTCTGAGGGCGGCAACCGTTGTGCGGCACCGGCGTCACATCGCTGATCGAGTTGATGCGGATGCCCAGTGATGCCAACGCGCGCACGCTGCTTTCGCGGCCAGGGCCGGGGCCCTTGATGCGCACGTCGAGGTTCTTGATGCCTTGCTCCTGGGCCGCGCGGCCGCAGGTCTCGGCTGCCACCTGGGCAGCGAAGGGCGTGCTCTTGCGCGAGCCCTTGAAGCCCTGACCACCGCTGGAAGCCCAGGCCAACGAACCGCCCTGGCGGTCGGTGATGGTGATGATGGTGTTGTTGAACGACGCGTGCACGTGTGCAATGCCATCCGCAACGTTCTTGCGGACTTTCTTGCTCACACGCCGGGCGGCGGTGTTGACGGGTGCCTTGGCCATGTCTTGCTTCTTTCAGTGTTCTGAGCTGCTTACTTCTTCAGCGCAGCGGCGCCCTTGCGCGGGCCCTTGCGGGTGCGCGCATTGGTACGCGTGCGCTGGCCACGCACCGGCAGGCCCCGGCGATGCCGGAAGCCACGGTAGCAGCCCAGGTCCATCAAGCGCTTGATGCTGATGGACAGTTCGCGGCGCAGGTCGCCTTCAATGGTCATGCGGCCGATCTCTTCGCGGATCTTTTCGAGATCGGAATCAGAAAGGTCCTTGATCTTCTTCGAATACGGAATGCCGACCGCTTCGCAGATCTTCTGCGCCGTGGTGCGACCGATACCGTAGATGGAGGTCAGGCCGATTTCCGCATGCTTGTGCGGAGGGACGTTGATGCCGGCAATACGTGCCATGGTGTTCCTCTAAATCAGCCTTGACGCTGCTTGTGACGCGGGTCGGTGCAGATCACGCGCACCACGCCCTTGCGGCGAATGACTTTGCAATTGCGGCACATCTTCTTGACGGAAGCGGCGACTTTCATGATCTTCTCCTTGACCCGAATTCGGGGCTCTTACTTGGCGCGGAACACGATCCGCGCGCGACTCAAATCGTAGGGCGTGAGCTCCACGGTCACCTTGTCGCCGGGCAGGATGCGGATGTAATGCATGCGCATCTTGCCGGAGATATGGCCCAGGACCACGTGCCCGTTTTCCAGCTTCACGCGGAAGGTGGCGTTGGGGAGGTTCTCAAGAATCTCCCCCTGCATCTGAATGACGTCGTCTTTGCTCATGATCAGCTCGTCTTGAAGTTGGCCTTCTTGAGGAGCGATTCATACTGCTGGCTCATCACATAACTCTGCACCTGGGCCCAGAAGTCCATCGTCACGACGACGATGATCAACAGGGACGTGCCACCGAAGTAGAAGGGCACGTTGTACTTCAGCACCAGGAACTCGGGCAGCAGACACACGGCAGTGATGTACACGGCGCCGGCCAGCGTCAAGCGACCCAGTATCTTGTCGATGTACTTCGCGGTCTGTTCACCCGGGCGGATGCCCGGAATGAACGCACCGCTCTTCTTCAGGTTGTCCGCCGTCTCGCGGCTGTTGAACACCAGCGCCGTGTAGAAGAAACAGAAGAACACGATCATCGCGGCGTAGAGCATCACGTAGATCGGCTGGCCTGGCGACAAGGCCGTGGACAGATCCTTCAACCAGCGCAGCCCTTCGCCAGTGGCGAACCAACCCACCACCGTGGCAGGCAGCAGGATGATCGACGAAGCAAAGATCGGCGGGATCACGCCCGACATGTTCAGCTTCAGCGGCAAGTGCGACGACTGGCCGCCATAGACCTTGTTGCCCACCTGGCGCTTGGCGTAATTCACCAGAATCTTACGCTGGCCGCGTTCTACGAACACGACCGCATAGGTCACTCCGATCACCACCAGGATGATGAACAGACAGGCGATGATGCTCATGGCGCCGGTACGCACCAGCTCGAACAAGCCGCCGATGGCCGATGGCAGGCCCGCCACGATGCCGGCAAAGATCAGGATGGAGATGCCGTTGCCCAAACCACGCTCGGTGATCTGCTCGCCCAACCACATCAAGAACATCGTGCCGGCGACCAGGCTGACCACCGCGGTCATGCGGAAACCAAACCCCGGCGAAATCACCAGGCCTTGCGAGCCTTCCAAGGCGAGCGCTATGCCCAGGCTCTGGAAAATTGCCAGGCCCAGGGTTCCGTAACGCGTGTACTGCGTGATCTTGCGCTTGCCCGCTTCGCCTTCCTTCTTGATGGCCTCGAGCGAAGGCACCACGTAGGTCATCAGCTGCATGATGATGCTGGCGCTGATGTAGGGCATGATGCCCAGGGCAAACACGGTGAAGCGAGACAGCGCACCGCCACTGAACATGTTGAACAGGTTCAGGATGCCGCCGGCCTGGCTCTTGAAGAGCTGCTGCAGCGCCACGGGGTCGATGCCCGGCACGGGAATGTGCGCCCCGATGCGGTAGACCACCAGGGCCAACAACAAGAAGACGACCCGCCTGCGCAGGTCGCCAAACTTGCCGCTCTTGGCCAGCTGGTTCGCGTTCGTTGCCACTCGCTGTGATCCCTGGTTCAAGCCGTTGCTTGCGCAGACTTCTTGGGCAGCTTCTTGGGCGGCACAGCAGCGACGATCACATCAGCCGTACCGCCGGCAGCCTCGATCGCAGCCTTGGCACCGGCGGTCGCAGCGATGCCCTTGAGCACCACCTTGCGTGTCAGCTCGCCCGACTTGATGACCTTGACGGTCTTGATCAACTGGCGCACCAGGCCCGCGGCTTTCAGCGTCAGCAGATCCACCTCGTCGGCGCCCAGCTTTTCTAGGTCACCCAGCGTGATCTCGCCGTTGTACTTCAGCTGCGCCGACTTGAAGCCGCGCTTGGGCAGGCGACGCTGCAGCGGCATTTGGCCGCCCTCGAAGCCCACCTTGTGATAACCACCGGCGCGCGAGCTCTGGCCCTTGTGGCCACGGCCTGCGGTCTTGCCCAGACCCGAGCCGATGCCACGGCCGACGCGGCGACGCGCCTTCTTGCTGCCCTCTGCGGGCTTGATCGTGTTGATTTCCATCAGAGCACCAGAACCAGGTAAGCGACCTTGTTGATCATGCCGCGCACAGCGGGCGTGTCTTCCAGGGTGCGCGTGCTGTTGACCTTGCGCAGGCCGAGGCCGCGCACCGTGTCGCGATGCGACTGGCGCGTGCCGGCCACGCTCTTGACGAGCTTGACCGTGAGAGTCTTCTTTTCAGCGGAGTCGGACATGTGCTTCTCCAGGCTCAGTTGAAGAGATCTTCAACCGACTTGCCGCGCTTGGCCGCCAC